>CAYSCH010000219.1:0-16210 GCA_964429355.1 uncultured Planctomycetaceae bacterium
GCACAGCCGGTGGTTTTGTTAGCGGCTCTAAGAAGCCCTCACAAAACGTACGAGTCTCCCACGGGCATGGATGTGCACAGCCGGTGGTTTTGTTAGCGGCTCTAAGAAGCCCTCACAAAACGTACGAGTTTCCCGCCGGCATCGATGGGCAAAGCCGGTGGTTTTGTTAGTAGCTAAGAGTCGCCGCACGGGCCTTGGTACAAGTGCGATGCCATCAGACCGATCGAGTTGACGCATGTCACTGCCGATTCCTTCCCCGCTGCCCACTGCCTACGAAACTGCCTTTCGAGTGCTGAATCCTGCTTTCGGTACTCAGAAAAAGGAACGGCGAGCGGTCCAGCGGCATCGTTTTCGATTCGTCCAGCGGATCGCCTCGTACGACGGGGAGGATAGCCTCGCCCGCCTGCGGTTCTTTCCGGTCCTGTGCTACGACATTTCCCGCCGCGGGGTCTCGTTTCTGCTTCCAGGGCGGCTCGGTTTCTCCCGACTCGTTGTGGAACTCGGCTCCAACGGCGACTGGATGTACTTTGAGGCCGAAGTGGTCAATCACCGGCCCCTTGCCAACCGGCGCGAGGGCACCCGTCTGCTCGGCCAGCTCGACCCCGGCGACGGGATCTGCCGGCCGGTGCTCATTGGCTGCCGGTTCAAGTCCAGGCTCCAGCTCCATCCTGCCTGAAGCCGGCAGAGTTGCGGCTACCGTGGAAGCCTGCCGCCTGCTATACTGCCGGCTTTCCTCCAGCCGCAGATCCACTTGTTCCATGGCCGACGCAACCCTCTCGCGCGAAGAGATTCTCGAGCGCTACCTCGAGCAACTCCCCTTTGTACCCTACCCGATCCAGGAAGACGCTCTCTACACCTGGTTCTCGGCGGAACAGGGGGTCCTCGTCTGCACTCCCACCGGAACCGGCAAGACCGTGATCGCCGAGGCGGCACTGTTCGAGGCCCTCCACACGGGCAAGATGGCCTACTACACAACTCCGCTGATCGCCCTCACGGAACAAAAATTCCGCGAAATGCAGTCGGCAGCCGTCCGCTGGGGTTTCGATCCCACCGACGTGGGGCTCGTCACCGGCAACCGGCGAGAAAACCCCGACGCCCGGATCCTGGTCGTCGTGGCCGAAATCCTCTTCAACCGGTTACTGCATCCGGAGGCGTTCGACTTCGGCAACGTCAGCGCCGTCGTCATGGACGAGTTCCATAGCTTCGCCGACCCGGAACGGGGGATCGTGTGGGAATTCTCACTCGGCCTCCTTCCCAAGCCCGTTCGCACCTTGTTGCTCTCGGCTACGGTGGGCAACGCGGTCGAATTCAACGGCTGGCTCCGCCGCTGCCACGAGCGGAAACTTCAGCTCGTGCAGGGGGATGAGCGCAAGGTTCCCCTCACTTTCCAGTGGGTGCCCGATAAACTCCTCAGCGAGCAGATCGAGTGGATGTCGCAGGGCAATGAGGACCAGCGAACCACTCCCGCCCTGATCTTCTGCTTCAACCGCGAAGAATGCTGGACCATCGCCGAGCAACTCAAGGGTAAGCACCTGATCGACTCGCAGCGGCAGAAGGCGCTCGATGACGAACTCAAGCGCTTCGACTGGTCGCAGGGTGCCGGCCCGAAACTCCGGCCCCTCCTCCTCCGTGGCGTCGGTGTTCACCATGCCGGGATCTTGCCCAAGTATCGCCGGATCGTGGAGGATCTCTATCAGCGCAAGATGCTCTCCATCGCCACCTGCACCGAGACTCTCGCGGCCGGTATCAATCTGCCCGCCCGCTCCGTCGTGCTGCCGAGCATTCTCAAGGGCCCCTCCGACAAACGCCGCTTGCTCGAACCCAGCGCGGCCCACCAGATCTTCGGCCGCGCCGGTCGGCCCCAATTCGACATTCAGGGCTATGTCTTCGTCCTGGCCCACGAAGACGACGTCAAGATCCTGCGCTGGAAGGAGAAGTACGACCGGATTCCCGAAGACACAAAGGATCCTGGCCTGCTCAAGGCCAAGAAGCAACTCAAGAAGAAAATGCCCAAACGCCGGGCGACGGAAACGTATTGGTCGGAAGAGCAGTTCAACAAGCTCCGTGCCGCCCCCGCAAGTCACCTCATCAGCCGCGGCCCCCTCCCCTGGCGGCTCCTGTCCTATATGCTGGAGGCCTCTCCCGATGTGAGCCTCGTTCGAACTCTCGTCCAGAAGCGTCTCATGGATCCGAAACGGCTGGAGCGCGCCAATCGCGACCTCGATGAGATGCTGCTGACGCTGTGGCGCGCCGGCTACGTGACTCTCGAGCCCGAGCCGATCGAGCATGACGACAAAGAAGAGAAGGCCGCGCAGCCCAAACGTGACGAAACGAAGTCTGGCACCTCGCTTTTCGGAGTTCATCTGGACGGTTCCGGCAGGGCTTCCCTCTCGCCGGGGCACGGTACGGAACAATCCCAGGAAAACACTCCACCACCTTACGAGGCCAGGTTCGCTCATCCCACCGAGCGGCTGCAACTCTTGCGGATGTTCCGTGGAGTGAATCCGCTGTATGGAGTGTTTCTCATCAACCAATTGGGGATCGCCGATCGGGCGGAGCGGATCCAGGCAATGGAGAGCGTGCTGGAACTGCCGCGATCGATCGGCCCAGCCGTGCGCGTCCCGCGGCAGGAGTTTCTCCCCCCCGGTCCCCTGGCAACCACGCGGCTCGACGTTCAACTGCTGCAGCTCGGCCTGGCCCTGCCCGAGGAACTGGTCGAGCAGAAACGCGACGAAGACGACGATCGCCACCACGGTTTTCCGGAAGAGCGAGTCTGGGTGCTCGCTCTGGCCGACAAACTCCGCCGCTTGTTCGATTACAACTACCCCGCCGTTCGCGACATCCGCACTTTCCCTGTCTGGGCAGTGGGGGAACTGCTGGAATTTGGGGGCGATTTCAACAAGTACATCACCAGCAAGAGCCTCCAGAAACAGGAAGGCCTCCTCTTCCGCCATTTCCTGCGGATGATCCTCCTCCTGGCCGAATTCGCGTCCCTCACGCCACCGGAGACCGAGGAGAGCCAGTGGCGCGGCGATCTGCAGGAAATCTCAAACCTGCTGGTTGAAAGCTGCCGCCAGGTCGATCCAACCAGTACGGAAAAGACCCTTGAACAGGCCCAGGCGGAAGAGGCTGAGTTCGGGTAGACAATCCCGTGGGCGGATGGAACTTCGGCGTTTGCCGATCGACCGGGAACTCACCCCCCAGCAAACTCATTGCCCGACTTCCCCCCTTTTCCCTCCGGTTCGCCTGTGGGCTACAATTCAACGTGCTGACACCCCTGGTCCCACACGTCTTCCGTCAGGAGTAACACCGTGCCTCGATCCATCTTCTTCCTTGCCCTTCCCCTTGCGGCGGCCCTGATCGGCACCAGCCTGCCTCAGGCTGCCCGGAGCTGCACCTCGATCATGGTCGGCAACGCGGCCTCGACCGATGGCTCGGTGATGACCTCCCACACCTGCGACAGCCACCGGAACGGATCGACGATCCTCGTCGTTCCCGCACGGAGCCACAAACCGGGCGACACCCAGTTGCTCACCAAACGCGGGGACGACGACACCGGCCCAATGGAACGCTACCGCCGTGAGCCCACAGGCCGGATTCCCGAGGTCGAGAAGACCTATGCCTACCTCTCGCCCGCTTATGCTGCCATGAACGAGCGGCAGTTGGCCATCGGCGAGTCGACCTTCGAAGGCCGGAAAGAGTTGGTGAGCCAGAAAGGGCTGGTCGACTGCGATACGCTCACTCGCCTTATGCTCGAACGAGCCACGACGGCCCGCGAAGCGATCCAGCTCGGCGGAGCCTTGATCGACAAGTACGGCTGGTGCGATCCGGGCGAAGCCCTCACCATTGCCGATACCAAGGAAGTCTGGTTGATGGAGATCGTCGGCGTCGGCGAGGATCAGGTCGGAGCGGTCTGGGCCGCCCAGCGGGTTCCGGACGACCACGTGTCCGTGGCCGCCAACGCCGCGCGAATCGGCGAGTTGGAGGTCGACAACGCCGAGTTCTTCATGACGTCCAAGAATGTCGAGAGTTTTGCCGTGGAGAAGGGTTACTGGGATCCACAGGGCGATCGGCCGTTCCGGTTCTACGAAGCCTATGACCCCGAAGGACGTACAAACTTCGCCTCGACCCGGCGCGAATGGCGCGTGCTCGACTTGCTGGCCCCGTCGCTCGGGCTGCCCGCCAACGGCAACGTGTTTCCCTTCTCGGTCAAGCCGGAGCAACCGGTCGGGCCCGAGAAGATCATGGAACTGTTCCGCGACACCTTCGAAGGCACCGATTTCGACATGACCAAAGACCTCACCGTAACGGATCAAGAGGGCAAGACCGTCAAGAGTCCGCTGGCCAATCCTTTCATGCCTTACGACATGAACCAGATGCTGCGGATCAACGGCGGCTGGGGCTGGCGAGGTGAGCGTCCCATGGCCCGCTGGTATTGCATGTACGTAACTGTCACGCAGTCCCGGGGCTGGCTGCCCGACCCCCTGGGCGGCATCGTGTGGTTCGGCTACGGAAATCCGGCCACAACCACCTACGTGCCCCTCTACGCCGGCATTACCGACCTTCCCGAATCGTACAAGACCGACGGCCGCACGACCGGATTCAGTCGCCGCTCGGCATGGTGGGCGTATAATCGTGTGGAAACCATCGCGGCCCACCGGTGGGGTGAGATGCGTAAAGACGTGGCCCAAGTCCGCGATCCCCTCCAGGAGAAATGGCTCGCCGGACAGGCCGCGATCGACCAGGAAGCCTCTTCGATCCTCAAGGAAAAGGGCGAGGAAGAATTGCGCGCCTTTTTGACCAGGCGAAGTCACGACGCCTGCCTGGAAGCAACGGAAGCGTACTGGAATCTCGGTGATTCGCTGTGGACCAGGTATGACGAGAAGTGGTAATCGCCGTCCGGGCCCTGCAAGGACCTGGCCGGGCACCGGGGTTGCAGTTGCCGCCGCCGCGGTTATCCTGATTGTGTTGGAGATCTGAGCTGAACGTCCGCTCGGAGCCCGGCCCTGCACGAGGCGGACGGAACAATCCCTCTCGGCCCGTGCTCCTCGCTGCGATAACCCACGGAGCCCAGCCAGTGAAAATGGTGCTTGCGATCATCCAGCCCCCAAAACTGGACGCGGTCAAAGAAGCTCTCGACAAGATCGAAGTCATGCGTATGACCGTGACCGAGGTCCAGGGGTTCGGGCAGCAGCGTGGCCAGTCAGCCACCTATCGCGGGCACGAGTACCACACCAGGCTGCTCCGCAAGATCCTGTTGGAGATCGTCGTCAACGACGATTTTCTTCAGCGGACAATCGACGCCATCGTCGCGGTTGCCCGTACCGGCGTAGAAGGCAATATCGGCGACGGCAAGATCTTCGTGCTCCCGGCCCTTGAAGCGATCCAGATCAACGACGGAGCTCGAGGCCCCGGGGCCGTTTAGACAGCGCGAAAAAATGACCTTTCCAGTTCATCGCACTGCCTGTGAGCAAACAGGGCCTCACACGAGGCCCGCCGGGTGTACCACGGCCTGCTTGTTGGCCGTGCCGCCGCCAGAGCGCGAATTGTGAGAGTTATTCTTTCACGCTGCCTTAGGCCCCGGCAGTCGCTCTTCAAAACGATCGCCGGTTCCCGTTCCCGCTGCGGCGGTCCGCCAATGGCGCCGTGTCGAGGCGAGCATGTTTCTCGCCGCAAGGCGGACGGCTGCCTCGATTGTACGAAATCGACTGCGAATTCCCGATCTCACGGCCCGCCGACGCCCGCACAGCTCGCATTTCCGCTCTGATCGATTCTCGATATCCGTATATTTCACTCCTTGAGCGGCCCGTGCGCGTCGGCTCCATCTGGCGAATTTGACGTGTCCATGACATCGACGTACGTTTCAGTACTAATCTTCTTGCCGACTCGGGGAGTGGGACGCGTCAACGCAAGACGATCCTTGCCGGAATGAGCTGTTCCGGCTAGGAAATGGGCACATGCTTCTGGGCAGACGTTCACTGGGAACGCTACATCGGCAGCATCGATTCAACTCGTACTGTGATAGGGGAGCAAAATGCTGTTCACCAGGTTCTTCAACAAAATGTCGTTCAAGGTCAAAATCCTGCTGCTCAGTCTGGTCGGTATCGGCATGACCAGCGCCGTGTTGACATGTGCCGTCTGGTACCAGCGCGGTGCATTGGGCACAACGGTCTTTACAGAAGTCAACAACCTCGGGCAGTCGCAATGTGCTGCCGTGGCCAAGGACGTGTACACCATGCTGGCCGTGCACTCCAAGACGATCGAGCACCAGCTTCTGGCCGATCTGAATGTGGCCCGCGAGGTCATGAAGCAGACCGGCGACGTCCGCTTCAGTAGCGATCAGATTTCCTGGCCCGCGGTGAATCAGGCGACCAAGCAGACCACGACGATATCCTTGCCGAAGATGGAACTCGGTGGCGTGTGGCTCGGCCAGAACACCGATAGCGCCGCGGCCTCGCCCGTCGTCGACAAGGTGAAGGAACTGGTCGGCGGTACCTGCACCATTTTCCAGCGAATGAACCAGGCGGGCGACATGCTCCGCGTGTGCACCAACGTCGAGAAGCTCGACGGAACGCGAGCCATCGGGACCTTCATTCCCGCCGTGGACTCCGAGGGAAAACCGAATCCCGTGATCGCGTCGGTCCTCCGAGGAGAGACGTTCACCGGCCGGGCCTTCGTGGTCAACGCCTGGTACGTTGCCGCCTACGAACCGATCCGCAATGAGAAGAACGAGATCGTCGGCGTATTGTATGTGGGCGTCAAACAGGAAAACGTTCCCGAGCTGCGTCAGGGAATCATGGACATCGTCGTGGGTAAGACCGGCTACGTCTACGTTCTCGGCGGCAAAGGGGAACAGCGGGGACAATACGTCATCTCGGCCGGCGGCAAACGCGACGGCGAGAACATCTGGGAGGCCACCGATGCCGACGGCAATCCCTTCATTCAGTCGATCGTCAATCAGGCCGTCGCCCTGAAACCCGGGGAAGTCGCCTTTGAACGTTACCCCTGGCAGAACGAGGGAGAAACGGAGCCGCGCTGGAAGGTGGCCGCCATCAGCTACTTCGAACCCTGGGACTGGGTGATTGGAGTCGGCGCCTATGAGGAAGACTTCCAGGAAGCCATCGACCGGGTCGACAACGGACTCCGGAATCTCACCCTCTGGTCGATCTTCGGCGCTCTCGGTGCGATCGTCGTATGCGGCGGACTGACTTGGTACGTGGCTAGTGTGATCACCCGGCCTCTGATCCGCACCATGGAGGTCATCGGAAAGGTTGCCCGGGGCGACTACAGCGAGAAGGTGTCGGTCAAGAGCCAGGACGAGGTCGGCAAGATGGCCGCCTCGCTCAACACCTGCATCGACGCCATTCGCCTGGCCATGGACGAAGCGAAGGTGGGGGCCCTGCGAAAGATCCCCGCACCCGTGCTGACGGTCGACCGCCAGTTCAACGTCACTTTCGTCAATCCCGCTGCGGCCGAAATGCTCGGCATTTCCCCCGAGCAGTGCGTCGGCAAGAAGTACGAGGATCTTTTCCAGAATCCCCATTGCGGCACCCCTGAGTGCTGCCTCGCCAAGGCGATGAAGAACGACGACGTCTTCCAGGCCGAAACCGTTCTCACCCGGCAAAACCTGCCGATCCTGTACACGGGAAGCCCCCTGAAGGACCAGGAAGGCAACATCGTGGGGGCTCTGGTTTACGCAATGGATGTGACCGACCAGAAGAAAGCCCAGGCGGTCATGCGGCAGATTGCCGACTACCAGCGATCGGAGGTCGAGAAACTCTCAAGCACCCTCAGCCGCGTTGCCGAGGGAGATCTTGCGGTCCACTACGACGTTGCGGAAGCCGACCAGAATACCCGCGAGGTTCACCAGAGCTTCACGGCAATCGCCCAGGCCACGAACGCGACCATCCAGTCGCTGGCCAAGGCCCGCGACGTGGCCGAGAAGATCGCCGCCTTCCAGGAAGACGAGGTGGCCAAACTCTCCCAGACCATGCAGAGGGTTGCCGACGGCGACATGACCGCCCGTTACCGGACCGAAACGACCGACGACGACACCAGGCAGGTCGGCGAAGCCTTTGGTGGCATTGCCGAGGCCGTCAATCGTACCCTGGAGAACCTGGGCCAGATGATCGCCCAGATCACCGAGAATGCCGAGCAGTTTGCCGAAGGCGCAAGGGTCATTGCGGAGGGCTCCCAGACTCTGGCCGGAGGAGCCCAGTCGCAGAGTGCTTCCGTCGAGGAAATGAGCGCCTCGATCGAACAGCTCAGCAAGAGCGTGGCCGCGGTCAAAGAGAATGCGACCAATGCCGACAACGTTGCCAGGCGGACCACCAACCTTGCCGAGCAGGGGGGGCAGGCCGTGCAGAAGTCGGTCGAAGCCATGGAGCTGATCCGGACCAGCTCCGACCAGATCAGCGAGATCATCCAGGTCATCTCGGAGATCGCCAGCCAGACGAACCTGCTGGCCCTCAACGCGGCCATCGAGGCCGCCCGGGCCGGAGAGCACGGCATGGGCTTCGCCGTGGTGGCCGACGAGGTCCGGAAACTGGCCGAACGGTCCAACCGCGCCGCCGGCGAGATCTCATCCTTGATCAAGGAGTCTTCGCAGCGAGTCCAGGAAGGCGCACAGTTGAGTGAAGAAACAGGCAAAGCGCTCCAGGAGATCATTCGCGGTGTGGACGAGACGGCCACCCGCATCGGCGAGATCGCCGCAGTAACGGCGGAGCAGGCCGTGGCGGCCCAGGAAGTCGCCCGGGCGATCGAGAACGTATCGCACGTCACCGAGACCACCGCCGCCGGCAGCGAAGAGATGGCTTCCAGCAGCGAACAGCCCGGCGCACAATCGGTGAATCTCCGCGACCTTGTCAGCCAGTTCAAGACCCGGTAAGAGGTAGCGCACCTGTCACCCGCTCTGAGCGGAATGCTCAGTGAACACCAGAGCCTCCTTGGGCCACGAAGCCCGCGATCGTGCGAAGCTTCGTGGCCTCGAAAGGGGGCTCCTTGTGTCTTGATAGCGCTGGAGTTCTCGGGGTCTGAACAACCCGCCGGTCGCCGGGCCTCACGGTCTCTTCACAGACCGGCGCGGCGGCGGGAGAACTGGGCGAATTCTGGCGAAGACCGCCTGTGTGGTCATCTGCCTCCCGACGCAGCGGGTTTGTTCCCCTCCCGAGTCCATCCAGTCCTCACGCCATAGCCCCGGACCGCGCAACTGGTGTTCCCTGCCAACAGCCTTCGGAAGGGGAACGATTGGCGACGAGTCTCCCACGTCTGGGAAAAGGCTTGCCCTGCCGATTCTACCGAGCAGGCCCATTCTGCCGCACGCATTAACCGTACTGTTCCGGTGATGTCGGGTATCTATACGATACGGCAATGGTTGGTGCTGCGGCTTGCCGCAGTATCACGTGGTTTGACACGTACGGTTCTCTGACTCCCAGTCCGTGGGAAGCGGTCCGTGCCGGAGTGTGCGGAGCCGGCGACTGGCGAGGAAACCGACGCGCGGATGGCGAAACACCGGGCCCCATACCGGATCCGGGTTTGTTCCCAAACCAAACTTATCAGGAGCAGGGAATGTCATTCATCTCTTCTTTCCGGCATGTGTCCTTCCGAGTGAAGATTCTCCTACTCGGTCTTGTTGGAGTCGGAATCACAGCCGCCGGGCTGCTTGGTGCCGTTGGGTATCAGCGCGAGTTGATCGGCAAGAGGGTCTGCCTCGAGGTCAACGAACTGGGAAATCAGCAGTGTGCGGCCATTGCACAAAACGTTCACACGATGCTCGCCATTCAAGATGCGGTCGTGAACCAGAAGGTACTCAGCGATCTCAGCGTGGCACGCGGGATCCTCGAACGTGCCGGGGGAATCGAGTTTGACAAAGCCACCGTCGCATGGTCCGCGGTGAACCAGTACGACAAGAAGGTCACCGAGACGTCCTTGCCGAAGATGCTGGTTGGCGACCAGTGGCTGGGGCAGAACTCCGACGTTGCGGTCGAGTCGCCCATCGTTGACGAAGTCCGGAAGATGGTGGGGGGAACCTGCACCATTTTCCAGCGAATGGGCAAGTCGGGCGAGATGCTGCGCATCTGCACCAACGTCGAGAAGCTCGACGGAACGCGAGCCATCGGCACCTACATTCCCGCCTGCAACCCGGACGGCGCGCCGAATCCGGTGATCGAAACGGTGCTTCAAGGAAAAACCTATAACGGCCGCGCTTTTGTGGTGAACGCCTGGTACGTGACAGCCTACGAACCGATTTTCGACGAGAATCGCCAGGTCGTGGGCATGCTCTACGTGGGCGTCAAGCAGGAGAGCGTGCCGCAACTGCGGCAAAGCATCATGGACATCGTCGTCGGCAAGACCGGCTACGTCTTTGTCCTCGGCGGCAAAGGCGAGCACCAGGGACAGTACATCATCTCCGACAACGGTGCCCGTGACGGCGAGGACATCTGGCAATCCACCGACGCGGAAGGGCGTCCCTTCGTCCAGTCCCTCATCAAGAAGGGCATCGAACTCAAGCCGGGCGAGGTTGCCTTCGAACGCTACCCCTGGCAGAACGAGGGAGAAGCGGAGCCGCGCTGGAAGGTGGCCGCCATCAGCTACTTCGAACCCTGGGATTGGGTGATTGGAGTGGGCGCCTATGAGGAAGACTTCCACGACGCCCTCGAGCGCGTCGACGACGGACTCCGGAATCTCACCCTCTGGTCGATCCTGGGGACCCTTGCCGGCATCCTGGTGTGCAGTTGCGTCACCTGGTGGATCTCCGGCTTGCTTACCCGGCCGCTGTTCCGCACCATGGAGGTCATCGGAAAGGTTGCCCGGGGCGACTACAGCGAGAAGGTGTCGGTCAAGAGCCAGGACGAGGTCGGCAAGATGGCCGCCTCGCTCAACACCTGCATCGACGCCATTCGCCTGGCCATGGACGAAGCGAAGGTGGGGGCCCTGCGAAAGATCCCCGGGCCCTCCAGTGGACATCTCGAACCCTTCTCCTCCAGGCGAAAGCCGGCGCCGCTCACAAAGAAACTCCCCGCCAAGGATTGTCCGGTTTCTGCCCACCCCCAAAATCTCCACAACCCCGCCCCACAGAGGCGTCACTCGCCCGACGACTCTCCAACGGACGACGGCAATCACCGTAGCATGGTGTGAACCTGGCCACCCCCAGGTCTCCGCTGGTTGGCTTCCATGCGGCCTGGAATCCCCTCGAATCGCCAGGTACAATGCTCGCCAGTCCGCTCCGATGAAGAGGGTTTCCACGATGATTCCGCGATCGCGTTTCCCTGAACCAGCCTTTCGGACCAACTTCCCTCTGGTTCTGTTTCTTGCCGTATTGACCGGCCTGTCGGCAACGGCCGCGGAGCCGAAGGCCAAAGGTCGCTACGTCCTCGACGCCGTCCCCACGGGTTACTTCTTGCACGCTTACGACGATTGCGGCATCCCCGAGCGGCAGCCTCACGTGCTGATGGAGGACAGCTACTGCTGGACCTTCAACACCAGCGACACCAACGCCGACGAAAAATCACGCTCCGCGGTGTTCAGCTACAAGTCGGTCAACCTCCTCTACACCGATCTCGATCCGAAGCTGCCTTACGTTCTTGCACTCACCTACTCCAGCGACCACGTGTACAACCGCAAGCAAAGCCTTTGGGCCGACGGAGTCGAGCTGCATGAACCGTACGCCCTGCCCAAGGCTGAGGCCACACCCGTCGTCGTCCAGGTGCCCGAAAGCGTGACCCGCGGCGGCCGGTTGGCACTTCAGCTTCGCATCCATGGCGAGGTAAATGCCACGGTGTCGATCGTCGAGCTCTGGTCAACCGCCCCGCCGAAGCAAGATGTCCTGCGAGTGGCCACTGTGTCGGGCCTGGTCGGAGACTTGACCGGCCGAGTGCTCGGCATGGCTTACGAACCCACCGCCGGGGCCACGGTCGACCTGTTCTCCGCCAGCTCCTCCGCGCCCCTCGGGACCGCAACGACCGATGCCGACGGTTGGTTCCGGGTGCCCCTCGCGACCTTCCAAGGCCTTGGCAACGTGGATCTTCGGATCGTCGTCCGACACGGTAATACCGCGGTCACGCATCCGATCGCCGCCGCGGATCTCTGCTTCCAGCCGGTTCGCTATCGGCCTCTCCCGGAGGAGGTCGACCGCCCGGGCATCCATCGAGTTGCCCTCGACGGAACATGGAAGATCGACCCGCAACCTGCGGAAGGTGCCCTTGGAAGGCCGCTCGGTTCGTCTGCCTGGAAAGACTTTCAGGTCCCCGGCCAGTGGCGACAGCAAGGCTTCGAGATACCCCAAGAGCAGACCGTGGCCGTTGCTACCGAGTTTGCGGTGCCGGCAGACTGGTCGGACCGCCGGGTCTTCCTCCGCTTCGACGCGATCCATGCAGGCACGACGTACTGGCTCAATGGTCACAGGCTCGGGGCCAGCGAGAACCTGTACACGCCGGTCGAATGGGAAATTACCTCCCAGGTCCGAACCGGCCAGTCCAATCGCCTTGATCTGGAAATGAAAGTCGATACGCCGTCCGAGAAGCTCTCCTACTCGTCCGGCTACGCGTTCCACAGCCTCGGCGGGATCGATCGCCGCGTGAGTATCTTCGCCCTGCCGCCGATCCATGTCAGCGCGATGCACTTGAATGTGGGACTCGATCAGAACTACCGCGATGCCCAATTGGAGCTGCAGCTCACCGTCGACAATCCGCAGCAAGAGGCTGCCACAGGGTTATCGGTCTCGCTCGATCTGCACGGGCCCGACGAAGTTCCCGTAGCCCTCTCGACCGCACGCGCCGAATTGTCGCCGGTCTCGCCAGGCGGGCAAACAACGACGCTCGTCACGCGGATCGCCAATCCCTTGAAATGGTCGGCCGAGAAGCCGCGACTGTACCGCTTGACGCTCCGGCTGTGTCAGGATGGAAGAACGATCGAGCAGATCGGCCAGCGTGTTGGCTTTCGCCAGATCGAAGTCCGCGGCAGCGAACTCTTGGTCAACGGCGTGCCCGTCAAGCTGGCCGGCGCATGCCATCACGAGACCGACCCGCTCACCGGTCGGGCCAACACGATGCGGCACGCCGAAGAAGACGTCAAATTGCTGAAGGCGGCGAACCTCAACTACATCCGTACTTCTCACTACCCGCCCACCATGGAGCTCGTCGACGCGGCCGACAAGTACGGCATGTACCTGGAGGTCGAGGCGCCGTTCTGCTGGGTTCCTCCAACCGAAGACCTCCATCACCTTCGAGAAATCCTCGTGCCCACTTCAGCAATGATCGACTTCTACCACATGCATCCGAGCGTGACCTTGTGGTCCCTGGCCAACGAGTCGAGCTTCAACCGCTCTTTCGAGATTGCCCACGAATTGGTGCGCGGGCTCGATCCCACGCGTCCCACGACGTTCAACAATCCCGATCCCAAGCGGATTTGCGAGATCGCCAATCTCCACTACCCGCCGATGCCGTACGACGGCCAGATCCCGGACGACCCACGGCCGATCCTCCTGGGTGAATACTTCTTTCCTGTCTGCCATGAGCAGACCGACGTTCGCATCAATCCCGGGCTCCGCGAGTTGTTCGGCTTCGGCCACAGCGACCCGGAGTCGGACTGGGGCCGCCAGTGCGCCGAAAGCTTCACGAAACCGTTCTTGAAGCCCGGTGCCGTGCCCGGTGCCTGGAGCCACATTGCCCATTCCCCGCGGGTGACCGGCGGGGCAATCTGGGCCGCGCTGGACGAGGCTTTTTATTTCCCTGACGGCACCCATGCCGGCTACGCCTGGCACCATGGCTTCTGGGGGATCATCGACCCATGGCGCCGGCCCAAGCCCGAGTGGTGGCTCACCAAGATGATCTTCTCGCCCATCTGGCTCCCCCTGCGCCAGGTCGACTACGCGCCGGGCCAGTCCACGGTTCGCGTTCCTGTCGAGAACCGGTTTTCCTTCACCGACCTCAGCGAGCTGGCGGTCTCGTGGGAGCTCGGTGCGCACAAAGGTGACCTCCCGGTCGCGGTGCCGCCCCGATCCCAGGATGAGATGGTCATTCCCATTCCTTTGGGCACACCCGAGGGCGAAAAGCTGGTCTTAAGGGTGCATGACACCTGCGGTGGACTCGTCCAGGTGGCGGCGATCCAGCTCGGCAACCGAGTTCCGATCACCCTCCCTCAACCTGAGGCAGGTCCGCCGGAGATCCACGACGACGGAAGAACGATCGAACTGAGAGGACGCGGGTACTGTATCGTCCTGGACAAGGCCCAAGGTGACATGGTTCCTGCCGACCCCAGGCACCGCTGCGCCCTGGTGCGGTTTCCTGTACCCCACATCACCCAGTACGACTTCGGCGACCTGGCAGGCCCGCGCGGCAAACCCTACGCCGTCTATCCGGACGTGAGCACCCGGCAGGTTGAACAGGTTGCCGTCAGTGAGCGCCCGGGGGGCGTCGAGATAGTCGTGCGCGATCGGTATGCCGGGTTCACCGGTTCCACGACACTTTGGATCGATCGCAACGGCCTGGGCAAAGCCACCTGCAACTACGTCTATTCGGGCCCGGAATTGGATTCGCGGGAGGCCGGAATTCGCTTCGTCCTCCAGTCCTCCTGCGACGAGCTGGCCTGGAAGCGATGGAGTGAGTGGGACGTTTTTCCCGAAGACTCGATCAGCCGCACCGAAGGCCACGCCAAAGCCCTGCGCACCGGTCAACGAAGTGTTACCCCAGAGGGCGTCTGCCCAACCTGGCCGTGGAGCCAGGATGAGACTGAACTGGGTACCGCCGATTTCCGTTCTGTAAAATTCAACTGCTATGAGGCGTCGCTGAGGGCGGCCAACGGATTGGGTCTTCGCATCCATTCTGCCGCCGACCGGCATGTTCGCGCATGCCTTGCCACCGATTCGGTGCTGATGCACGTCCTCACCCGATGTCCGTTAGGCCAGGTGGTGATGCTTCCCAACGATCGACTTGAGGCGGAGTGTACAATGGAGTTGATCGAAGCGTCGGCCGGGCAATGAGCGTGCAGAACGTGACCTCGAGGCACCCGCTGGTTGCCTTGGACCATTGGCACTGGCCGCAAAACGCCGGCCAGGGCAGCGTCAGGAGAGGGAGTCGGCGAGGAACTCTACCACGTCGCGGATTTCCAGGTGCTCGGGGTTGGCGGCGCTGAGAGCCTGCTTGGCGACGGGGCAGCACGTGGCGAGCCATTGGGCTCCTGTGCGGGAGGCTTCTGCCAGGATTCGATCGGCCAGGGGATTCTCCAGGTCGGGATTGAGAAGGGGCATCACTCCCGCCGTTTCGCCGGAGGAGTGGGCAAGCTGGCCAGTCCACGACATCTCGACCAGCTTCACGCCGGCAATGGCCTCCAACAGGCGCCGAGGCTCGTCGTAGATGTTGTTGAACCGTCCCAGGCGGTCGCTGTCGAGGACCGTTACGGTGCGATCGAGCCGCTTCTGGGGCACGAGTCGGCCCACGGAAACAAGCCGGTCCAGGTACTGCGCGGCATGGAGCACCTCGACTCCGCCGAGGTCCACTTTCATGGCCGGATAGTCGTTCTTCAGCGCGTCGAACGAACTCGGGCACGTGGTCACGACCAGGCGGCAGCCGGTACTCTTGATCTTTGTCGCGAGTGTTTCGGCCGTCTGCTTCGCGTCGGCATCGTATCCAAGGACCGAGAGCGGCTTGCCCGTTGAGGTTTCGTCTTCCAGCAAGGTGAAGTCGATACCGCAGTGTTCGAGGATATGGAGGAAAGCATTGGCGATTTCCGGACGTTGCCAGGCGGTGTGACAACCCACGTAGTAAAGCACCTCCGGGGCCTGCTGGATCTCTGTCTTTGCACCGGAATGCCTTTGAAATTCGACGTTCTTGAAACGTTCCGCCGCAGGCAGGCCGAAGGGGTTGCCCTCCTCGAGGATGTTCCGCCTGATCAGCCGGGCGCCCTCGGGCTCGAAGCCCAATTCGACACTATCGCGGCGCGCCGCGAGGATGGCGGCGGGGGGCGTGTAGTTTCCCTTGCACCAGCTCTGGCACACACCGCAAAGACAGCAGCGATAGACGGCGTCAACCAGGTCCGGGCTGTACTGGGCGTGGCCACGCAGCGTCTTGAACAGCACCAGGGCACGGCCGCGGGGAGTGTCGGATTCCCAGCCGGTGGCCAGGCCCGTGGTGCAGACATGGCGACACATGAAGCAGAACCGGCAGGAGACGGTAGTTTCGAATTGGTTTTCAGCGTGCGTTAGAAGCCCTTGAGT
>CAYSCH010000220.1:0-16183 GCA_964429355.1 uncultured Planctomycetaceae bacterium
CTGGCCGGTTTTGAAGCGCCCCCCACTGGCCGGTTTTCAGGCGCCCCGTGACAGCGCAGTATAACGAACAATGCCTTGAATTGCTGGGGATGGTGACAAAAAGGAGGACTCCTGGGCAAAACACTGACTGGAAGATATCGCCTCGCGAGCGTCCGAGCATGCCGAAGTCTACTTCGACCAACAGGAACCGGTTGATCCAACGACGGAGGCTCAAGATCGTGGTTGCCACGAGCGACTGCAAAGGAGTGCCGATGCGAAAGGTCGATGCGCCGCGGTCGAAGCCGGACGCGGAGAAGCCTCACGGGAAACGGTTGAAGAAGGCGAAAAGAACGGCCAGAAGCGGTTGGCGTGTGTCGGCGGCGTGTACTCGGCGGCTCCGTTCTGCCGCACGGCAGAGGATGTGGTCAACGAGATCCTTCGCAAGAAAAAGCAAAAACAGCGGCCCCAACTGCAAAACAGGTGTCTGCGGGCTGTCTTGACCCAGGAAGTGGACGGCAAAGAGATCAATGCCAAAGACGTGATCTTTGACTGGCTCGCCAACGAAGTTCGGCAACGTGACCCGCACGAGCAGGCCCGGTCGTGGCGGTCATGGACGGCGACACGAAGCTGAGGACAGAGAACAGAGGGCCAGGGTTTGAACAGGAGAAAGCAGAGGTATCGGAGGAAGAGAGAGGCGGGGGACGGGAGAAAGGACTCGCTGGAGCGATTCTCGACCGGCACCCGAGGCGGATCGAGGAAGAAAGGAAGGAACACTAATCTGCGCTGATCTTCACTAATCTTGCGGGTGAGGTTTGTCCCCAAGGGAACGCGTGCGGGACAGGTGTCCTATGGCGGTTGGTGCTCGTATGTACGTTTCCTGACCTGGTCGGGTTAACCTTGGCGAATCACTTGGATTCCTGCTTCTGATTCCAGACCTCCATCAGCTCTTTCGAAGCCTGGCGGGGAATGGCGTTATTGAGCAGGATTTCTTCCGTCGCGTCGACGAGCGGCTGGCGGTCGAAGACGAGCGTCTCCACGTGCTCATCGGCAAACCGGAATTCGACATGGTCATCCTTCAAGTCGCGGAGCGTCTCCACGAGGTGCTTGAGACTGTGAATGTCCATTCCGTTCACCTGGCTGACCACCTGCATGGTCGGCGAGGAGTAGCCGATGCCGATTCGGTGCGACAGCCAACTGCTCACCAGAACGAGTTCCTCCCCCTCGGACTTCGGCGGCTCGAAGCGTCGGAGCAGCAGGGGGCTGCGTCGCCAGGTGAGAAATGTCATGCCGGCCACGGCCGAGAGACGTTGCTGCGGATCGGACGAAGCAAGATACGATTCGACACCGGTCACACTTTCTTCGGGCGCCGCAATGAACACCAGCGGCCCATACACGAAGTACGGCGGATACTCGCCTTTGAGCGGCCGAAGGAGCCTCGGGGGAGGACGCCGAACCGGCGTGTCCACGGTAATTTCCTCACCGTCGCGAATCACTCGCAAGGGCACCTTGTCATCCTTGGCCACGCTGGAAATGAAATACTCGAAGTTCACGCGAAGATCTTCGCCCAGTTTGGCGTTCCCGTTGTTGTCGATATCATGCTCGCCGATATGAGTCACCACGTCACCCACGTGGATCGGGAAGGATTCCTCGGTCTCCACGAGGCTGCGAACCCAGACGCCCGTCTGCTCGGCCTTGAGACCAAGTTTGCCTCGCAAGCTGCGGTTGAGCAGAAACTGATATTCGATTGGCAAACACAGTTTCCCGTCGTAGTGCCCATCCTCGACGTCGGCAAGAAATCGCTGCACCTCTTCACTGGGAATGACGTAGCCGATGTTGTCGGATTGAGATCGTTTCCGGAAGGCGATGCCGATAATCTGGTTATCCGCAAACGCGGGGCCGCCGCTGTTTCCCGGATTGATCGCGGCGTCTACCTGGACACGCAGCCCGTGGGCGCCGTGTCCATAGCGGGAATACTCGATGCGTGAGACAATCCCCTCCGTGACGGAGAGAGAATCGCCCCCTTCGGGAAAACCATAGACACGGACCTCCGATTGCAGACGCGGCAACTGGTCGGAGAACGCAGGCGGTTTGAGATTGGCAAAGGAAGTGTCGTCGTCCAGCTCGAGGACGGCAAGATCCATTTCCGGTGAAACGGCGATCGCTTCGGCAGGGATCCGGTCGGCCGATTCATAGGGCTGAATGGAAATCTGGGTCGCATAGACGACCAGATGCTCGTTGGTGAGGATTCTCTTCCCTCCGAGCCACACACCGGAGCCCGACAGTTGCCGTCCCTCACCACGTTTCCAGGGACTGCCGAGATTGAGCGCGTTGTTGGTGCAGAAAACCTTGACGACCGACCGGCGTGCGTCGGTGTCGTCGGCTGCGAAGAGAGAGGAACAAGCGACCAGCAGCAATACAGCTCCCACCAATCCACCGCGTTTCATGGCAACTCCTCACCGTCAAACGGCATCGATTCCTCAACCGCTCCCACACGTCGGCAAGCGTAGTGCCTCAGGCGGCGACTGTCAACCGGCCCCAGGTGAATGCCTCCCCGCGGACCGGGCCGAACTGCGAGTCGGAACCCTCGCCCCGTTGCTGCGGCAGGCAATGTGAATTGGCTGCATCCGACCAAACCAGCCGACGATTCAGCCTGACAGCCCGGCTGAGGAACTGGGCGAGCTGTCGGCCTTTTCGGCGGCGGCACGAATCCGATCCATCGCCTGCCAATAGTCGGACAACGCCTTGCGCCCGCCGTCGGTAATGCGGTACTCGGTGCGGGGGATCTTTCCGTTGAAGCCCTTCTGGATCTCCACGTAACCGGCCCGCTCCAGTTTGTCCATGTGCGACGACAGATTGCCCCGACTCAGCCCGAGCGTGGACACAAGGAACGTGAAGTCGACCAAGTCGATCCCCGTCAGGATCGACAGGATCCGCAAACGCACGGGCTCGTGAATCACCCGATCGATGTCCGTCATGGTCCACGCACCTCCCCGGCCTGGTCTGCCTCGGTCAAATCAGCTTGTGCCAGCCGTTTCAATTGCCGCAGTGCCACGCGACTGTAGAGGTGGCCCACCAGCCCAGCCAGGATCCCGTAGCCCGCCACGGGAATCAGCATGTTCAGCACGTCCCAAGGGCCGGTAAAAAGGATCGGCACCCCGGCAAGGATCAGAATGGCATGGATTGCGTAGAGCAGCGGCCACAGGAGGGCGGCGTAGCCCGCCATGGGCCTCATCAAGAACCACAGGCCGACCAGAAAGGGCACCAGGTACAGGGCCGAGATCGGCTGCATGTACTTGGATGGGATATGGAAGACAAAGAAGAGGGTCATGGATGCCAGAATGCAGGTCGGGAAACATACACTCAGCACCACGGCCCAGCCCTTCGCGTGCCGACTCTGCAGGGAGAAGGCCACGTTTCCTTCCCGGGCGTACAGGTGCTGCACCATCCGCTCCTGAAGATTACCGAACCACTTGGGAACCGAGAGGTAGACAATGGCGGCAACTGCCGGCACCACCAGGAAAATCGATCCCCAGAACAGGAGCATGTTGCCCGAGCGATAGCCGATTCCCCCCAGATAGGATGCCCCTCCGAGCACCACCTGCAGTGCCACAAGGATGAGGATGAACACGACCACCGGCAGGCTGCGATTCTGGGCGTAGGCCCGGGCCCAACGGGAGATTTCCTGCGGATCGGGTGCTTTTGGCGACCGACTCATCTTGAAGCTCCTTGGTATCTATTGAGCCACCTGCAGTAGCAGGACTTCCGGTCGGAAGGCGGGCAACGTGGGTTGGACTGGGAAAGCGATTTCATGCATCTGAGCGCGCTCGCAGGGAGCGAGGTTCCGCCGCCTACCGACCTTTCCAGCTACTTCATGGCTGACGTGTTACACTCCTTGAAACGGATGGGAGTGGGGACGATCCCCCGCACGAGCGAACCCGTACATTGGTGTTTGTATCACAAACATGTTTGCGGTACAACAGTCTTTTCGACAATCCGGCCGGTTTATTGCACATTTTCGCTGGCTCTCGTTCGCTACCCTCACAAAGGGGATAAGACTGGTTTGAAATAGATGCGGTTGGATTCTGTGTCCGCCTCCGCGAGTTGCCCCAGGGCACGAACTGCCTTCGGCTTGCCGCCTCGGCTCAACGACTTGGGTCGATACTGAGTTTTCCGACGCACGCGTCGTTATGCTCAGGCAAGGTCAATCTTCGCGACGAGTACGATGTCGAATCCCGCCAGAACTCCGCAGATTGTCCGGTTCTGTTCAGAGAATCCCCTGGACAGATATGTGTAACTATGTATATTCCCTTTCCTTCGCCATCCGCCCACGAACCGGCAGAACCACTCGCTTGTTGACCGACTCCCTCCTCCAGGCCCGTTCTGCGGGCATTTCTTGTTGCCGATCCCGGCCAAATGGATCGCTTGCGGCGCGGCTTTCCTTCCAGCCGTCGGGCTACCCTGCTATCCTTGAATCCAGGACGAAAACGCGTCTGTCGCAGGAAGGGCCCCATGACCAAGCACATCTTCTGCCGTACTGAGCCCAGCCATCTGGCGCCGGCCTTGCTGGCAATCTCGCTGGCCACGCTGACGTCGCTCGCTCGCGCCGACCTGTGGGCTCAATCCGAACAGCCGCACGCGATTGCCGCCGGCACTCCCGTCATCCGGCCGGCCTTCGACACGGGCGATGCTCTGCCTGAGAACACTCAGTTCCATGGGACTTCGGCTTCGGAGAAACACGGCCGCGTCCTGACGACCATCGCGCTGGAGTCGCTGGCGGTCGCCCCGATTGTCCCCGTGGAGCCCCTGCCGCCCGAGCCTTCCGCCCCCGAAAGCCCCTCCGAAGTGATCCGCCGTGCGGTGCAGCGGGAAATCGATGCCGGCCTGTTTCCCGGTGCCGTGCTCCTGGTCGGACGGCCTGGACAAGTCCTCTACCACGACGCGTTTGGCCATGCACGCATCGTGCCGGAAAAGGCAGCGATGGGGAAAGACTTCCTCTTCGATCTGGCCAGCGTGACCAAAGTCGTGGCCACCGCGACGGCATTCGGCGTCTGTGTTGACGACGGGACGCTCCGTTTCGGCATGTTCATCGACCAGGCGCTCCCCACACTCACTGGCGGCGGCACCAACCAGATCACCGTCGATCAACTGGCAACACACACCTCCGGCTTCGACAATACCAAGTATCACAGCCAGGTGCACGGAGAGGCGATGCTCGATCTGATGCTCCACGCCTCGCCCCAATGGAAACCCGGCTCGCGCTACTACTATTCGTGCCTTAACATGATCCTCCTCGGCAGGATGGTGGAAAGGGCAAGCGGGCAGCCTTTGGCTACTTTCTGCCAGGCGCGCATTTTCGGTTCCCTAGGCATGCGCGACACGGCCTTCGGTCCCCTGCCTCTGTCGCCGCGCGTCGTGCCGAGCGGCGCCCCTGAAATTGGCCAGATCGAAGATGAGCAGGCCCGCTTTGCCGCCAGGCCAGTGGGCAACGCCGGTCTTTTCAGCACCGCGAGCGACCTGGCCCGTTTCTGCGAAATGATGCTCGGAGAAGGACGCCTCGGCGATATCCGTATCCTCTCACCAGAAACACACCGCCATATGACCTGTAACCAGCTTACCCCGCCACTGCCGCCCCACGGCTTCGGGTGGGACATGGATCCCCAGGCCATCCACCGTCCCAAGCGACTGTCGGAAAAAGCCTATGGCCACAGCGGCCACACCGGACAATCCATCTGGATCGATCCTGAAAAACAGGTCTACGTCATCGTGCTGACCAATCGCAATCATCCCAAAATGGTTGGCGGCGAGCGGAAGACTCAGCAATACGCGGCCCGCGCACGCATCGGCGATGCGGCGCTGGAATGCCTGGGGTTCTAAGCCGGAGCATATCCCATGATCAAGCTTCAACCGTTGTTCGAACTCAAGGCCCATGTCGACCCGCCTCAGATCATCGAAGGTCCCTTGGGGCAACGCCTGTTCATTCCCGTAACAGGCGGCTCCTTGCACGGCGATCGAATCTCGGGCGTGCTCCAGCCAGGCGGTTCCGATTTCCAGCTCATTCGCCGCGACGGCGTCGCCGAGCTCGATGTCCGCACAACGATCCTGACCGAGGACGGTGTCACGATCCAATTGAAAGGCCACGGCATCCGGTACACGTCCGCCGAGGTGTTCGCACGAATCATGTCGGGCGAGGAGGTCGATCCCACGGAGTACTACTTTCGCGAGGCCTTGTTCTTCGAGGCACCGGAGGGCAAGTACGCTTGGCTCAACCGGCTCATCGCGATTGCGAAAGGCGGACGGTTGAAATCCTATGTTCTCATTGATGCCTACGAGGTCCTGTAGCGCCCATACGGCTATCAAAGACCGAATATATGACCAGACTACAACGCATGACTCACCCTTTCAGAAAGTGTCGCACCATGACCCACAACCAGCATACTGTTTTCTCTCTCGTGTTCGCGTCCCTGACCGCGTGCCTCCTGGCCAGCGAACTGACTGCCCCAAGCCACGCCGCCGAATCAGGCGCCTTGAAGGTCGAGCGACTGAGGTGCGAGTACCTGGCCGGCCCATTGGGCATCGACGAGACCACTCCGCGTCTCAGTTGGATTGTCACCTCCGATGAGCGCAGCCAACGGCAAACGGCCTATCGGATTCTCGTCGCCGGCAGCCTGGAAGAACTTGCCAAGGAACAGGGCACCCTGTGGGATTCGGGCCGCGTGGAGACGAGCGAAACCGTCAACGTTCCCTATGCCGGGAAGGCTCTCGTATCGCGGCAGCAATGCTGCTGGAAGGTGATGGCCTGGGACGGGGCCGGCAAGCCGTCGGCTTGGAGCGAGCCCGCCCGGTGGTCGATGGGACTCGTCGATCCGGCTGACTGGAAGGCCCAGTGGATCAGCTTCCGTGACGATTCGCCCCTGGACGCCTCTCCAGAGAAGGTGGTTCTTCCGCCCGCCCGTTACTATCGCAAACCGCTGGAGACCAGCAAGGAGATCCGCCGCGCCACCGTTTACGCCTCCGCACTCGGCATTTACGAACTGGAGATCAACGGGCGCCGTGTAGGACACTCGATGTTCACGCCCGGATGGTGCGACTACGCCAAACGCTGCTTCTACAACACCTTCGACGTGACGGACATGGTCCGCCAGGGCCAGAATGTTCTGGGGGCAGTTGTCGCCGACGGCTGGTATGCCGGCTATGTCGGCTACGGACTGCTCGTCGGCTACGGACCCAACCGCTGCGGCCGTTCCATGTATGGCAAGACACCGGCCTTGCTCGTTCAGCTCGAACTGGAGTACGCCGACGGTTCCAAAGAAACGATCGTGACCGACCCGTCCTGGAAAGTGGCGACGGGGCCCATCGTGGAGGCCGACATGCTCATGGGCGAGGCCTACGATGCCCGGCTCGAACTGGCCGGGTGGTCTGCGCCCGGCTTTGACGACTCGGCCTGGTCCGCTGCGATCCGCGCCGAGGAAAACGGCAGCCTCAAGGCCCAGTTCATCGACCTGAGCGGAGCGCGCGAGGTGGAGCTCGGGTTTCGCAAGCCGCCACGCATGCAGGCCCACCCCGGCGTGCCCATCCTGCCGATCGAAGAGATCCAGCCCCTGGAGATCACCGAGCCAAGTCCCGGCGCGTACGTTTTCAACATGGGGCAGAACTTCTCTGGCGTTGTGCGGCTCAAGGTCCGCGGCCCGGCGGGAACCAAGGTCCAGATCCGCCATGGCGAGATGCTCCACACCGACGGGCGGCTCATGACCGAGAACCTTCGCAAGGCCCGTGCCATCGACACCTACATCCTCCGCGGCGATCCCGACGGCGAGGTCTGGACGCCCCGTTTCACTTACCACGGCTTCCAATTCGTGGAACTGACCGGTTACCCCGGCAAACCGCAGCTCGATGCCGTGACCGGTGTCGTGGTCCATTCCCAAACACCGCTGGTCAGTTCCTTCGAATGCTCCGACCCAATGGTCAACCAGTTGTTCCGCAACATCGTCTGGACCCAACGGGCCAACTTCTTCGAAGTCCCCACCGACTGCCCCCAGCGCGACGAACGTTTGGGCTGGACCGGCGACGCCCAGATCTATGTGCGCACGGCCAGTTTCAACGCCGATGTGGCCGCCTTCTTCACCAAGTGGCTCCAGGACCTGGAGGAAGCCCAGCTTCCCGACGGCCCTTACCCCGACTACGCCCCCTATCCCATGCAGCACGGCAAGCCCAATCGCGCCTTCGCCACGGCCTGGATGGACGCCGGTGTGATCTGCCCCTACACGATCTACCGGGCCTACGGCGATACTCGCGTTGTCGAGCGGCACTGGGAATCGATGGAGCGGTTCATGGAATACCGCCATCGCGTGAGTCCCGATTTCCTCGGCGTGGCCCTCGGCAACGGCTGGGGCGATTGGCTCTCGCTTAACGAGACGACCCCCGTCGAGTATGTCGACACGATCTACTTTGCGTATTCTTCCAGGTTGATGGCCGAAATGGCAGAGGCCCTCGGCAAGAAAGAAGCGGCGAACAAGTATCGCACGTGGTTCGACTCGATTGCCGCGGCCTACGCGAAGAAATACATCGACGCCGAGGGGCGTTTGACGATCCAGACCCAGTCGGCCCACGCCCTGGCGCTCTATGTGGGCCTGGTCCCCGAGCGGCTGCGTCAGCCCTTTGCCGAGCGGCTGGCCGAGATGATTCGCGAGAACGACGTTCGTATGGCGACCGGCTTTCTGGGTACGAAGCACCTGCTGCCCGTCCTTTCCGCCTGCGGGCAAAACGACCTGGCGGGACGCCTGCTGCAGAGCCGCCGCTTCCCCTCCTGGGGCTACGAGATCGAAAACGGCGCGACCACGATCTGGGAACGCTGGAACAGCTTCACCAAGGATGAAGGCTTCATGGCCGGCATGAACTCGTTCAGCCATTATTCCTTCGGGGCCGTGTGCGAATGGATGTTCACAAGCTTGGCCGGAATCGATCAAGCCGCTCCGGGATTCGGCCAGGTCGTCATTCGTCCCCTCCCGCAAACACACGAGAGCAATCCTGAGCATCCGGCAATCGATTGGGTCCGCGCCGAGTATGACTCGATCCGCGGCCGTGTCGTCAGTCACTGGCGTCGCGATGGGGATCGCTTCCTGCTCGACGTCGTCGTGCCGGCCAATACAACCGCGATCGTCGATATCCCCGCAAAAACCGCCCAAGCCGTCACCGAGAGCGGCCTGCCGCTCGAAGCGGCTCCCGGCGTCCGCGTGCTGGGCAACGAATTGGGACGAATCCAGATGTCGATCGGAAGTGGCAAATACCAGTTCCTGTCGTCCCGATGATGTTCGTGGCACGAAGGGGGGTTCGGAGCGTCCAGGGCACGCGCAAAATGTGTCGGATGTAGGGGTTACGGACTCTGTAGGGGCATCCGTTACCAGCGGGTCGGGAAATGGCTGAAAGTCGCCCCCCCACGGCGGTCTCCGCACGTGGGAGGGTGTGCTTGCTGGACCGCTCCACGACCGATAGCATTCATATTGACACAACAACCCCGATCCGCTGCTTGGACGCCCAATAGCCGGTTTTTTTCGCCGCAGGGGCACCTGTTCCCACGGTAGAATGGTGAGAACGGGGCAATCCTTTTCCGGATACGGCTGTCCACACATTCGACCAAGGGGCGGACGACGAATCTGCCGGTCAGAACCACTTCGGGGCTGGCTGGTCGGCGAGATTGTGAAACCATGAAAACTGTCGATACTCAAAGCTATCTCCTCCTCACCACGCGCTACCTTCGCAAGCAAGTCAGGCAGTTGTCGAGCCAGATGGCCGGCCTGCGCGAAAGCGACGATATCGAGTTCGTCCACCGGGCTCGCGTCGCCTGCCGGCGTCTGCGTGCCGTGCTGCAGATGAGCCGGGATTGTTTGCCGCGAAAACACTATCGGCTGTGGCGCAAGGAGATCCGCAAGCTCCTCAAGGGGCTCGGCGAGGCCCGCGACAAGGATGTCCAGGCCGATTTCCTCTGGCGATTCCTCGCCGACCTCCACGATCGGACCCTCCTGCCCGGAATCGCCCGGATCGTCGTCGGCCTGGAGCATCAGCGCGAAGAACTGCAGCCCACCGTGATCGCTGCCGCCGAACGGGCGGAGACCAGCGGAGTGATCAAGGGCCTCCTCGACGCCTCCAAGGCAACACTCGTCGACCTGAATCAGAAACATGTCTGCCTGGCCGGCCGCGAACTGTTTACCCGGCTCGAGCTGCAGATCACCGAGAACCTCGAAGAGTTCCTGGATTGCCAGGACAGCCTGGAAGATCCGCAGAACGAAGAGGGGCACCACGAGATGCGGATCGGCGCCAAGCAACTTCGCTACACGCTCGAGATCTGCAAACCGGCCTACGCCGGCCGGCTCAATCAGTACCTCTCCGCCGTCAAACGGATTCAGACTCTCCTCGGCGACATCCACGACTGCGACGTCTGGATCGAGCATCTGGCGGCCACGCTCGGCGAGGAAGGCAAACGGCTCGCCGAGCACTACGGCCACAACGGGCATTTGGGGCGGCTTGCGGCAGGCATTGAGTACCTCCGCACCGAACGGCGGGCCACCCGGAACCGCCTGTTCGAGGAACTCGTCGCCTATTGGCATGAGGTGAAACAGGAAGCCTACTGGGACAGCCTGCGAGAGCTTGTCGGCTGCTGCGCCCTGCGAGGTAATGTGCCCCCTGCCGAGGACGACGAAGAAGAGGCGGCGGCCGAGGCCGATGAGGAGATCGACCTGGACGACGATATCAGCATTTTCGAAGAACAGACGTCGCCGCCGACCGTGAAAGCGGCGGCCGATGATTGGCTATGACGGGAAGGCAGAGTCCTCGATGGAGAGGGAAAAATCGGCTCAAGGACAATCGGAGAACGTCAAAACCGTCGCGGCGATCGATATCGGTTCCAACGCGGTACGCATGGTCGTCGCCGAAGTACTGCCTGATGGGAAAACCTCGACACTCGAACGGCTCCACCGCGCGGTGCGCCTCGGGCAAGACTCGTTTCGCCGCGGACGTCTCGGCAACCGCAGCATGCGGGCGGCCATCGCCGTGCTCCGCGACTATCGCCAGGTCCTCGACCTCTACAAGGTCGAGCACCTCCGCGCCGTGACCACCAGCGCCGTTCGCGAGGCCGTGAATTGCGATACCTTCCTCGACCGGGTCTTCATGGCCACGGGGTTCAACGTGGAGGTCATCGGCACGTCCGAGGAGAGCCGGCTGACCGTTTCCGCCGTGCGTCAGGCCGTCGCCGGCGCCGGGAACGTCAACCGCGACCGGACCCTCATCGCCGACGTTGGCGGCGGTAGCACCTTGCTGATCGTACTCGAAGAAGGCCAGATCGCCAACTCCTACAGCCTGCGCCTCGGATCGATCCGCCTCCAGGAGATGTTCCTCAGCGGGGAAGAATTCTCCAACCGGTCGGGTGACTTTCTCAGCCCCCATATCGCCAAAGTCGTCGCGTCGGCCGAGGGGTCCGTATCGCTCAAGAACATTCATTCCTTTGTGGCAGTCGGCGGCGATGTTCGGTTCGCCGCCCAGAAGATCGGTGTGCCGACCGAGTCCAGCGACCTCTACTCCGTCGCCGCCAAGGATTTCGACCGGCTCGTGGGCGACTGCGAGTATCTCACGGTCGAGCAGACGGCGAGAAAACACGGGCTCCCGATTGCGGATGCCGAGACTCTGACTCCGGCACTGTTGATCTATCGGGCCCTGCTGCGCCGGACCAAGATCGACGAGATGATCGTCTCCCGCGTCTCCATGCGCGACGGATTGCTCCTCGACCTGGCTCGCAAAGTGAGGGGCGAGGAAGACATGGAGATCGTCGAAGGGGTCCTGCATTCGACAATGACCCTTGCCGAAAAGTACCACATCGACCTCGAACACGCCCGCGATGTGGCCGGCATCTCGCTCCGGCTGTTCGACGAATTCCAGCCCGATCATCGCCTCGCGGCCCGCGAGCGGCTTCTCCTGCACGTGGCGGCCATCCTGCACGAGGCGGGAGGGTACGTGGCGACGCCTGCCCACCATAAGCACAGTTACTACCTGATCCGTTATTCCGAGGTTTTCGGGCTGACACCGCGCGAGATGAACATGGTCGCCCATATCGCCCGTTACCACCGCCGCAGCGTTCCCAAGCCTTCCCACCTGGAATACATGAGCCTGCCGCGGGAGCAGCGCGTCATCGTCAGCAAGCTTGCCGCCATCCTCCGCGCGGCCGACGCGATCGCACGCGGCCAGGTCCGAAATGCCCAATCGCTGCGGTTCGAACGCCAGAACGATGAGCTCATCATCGTCGTTCCGGGAGTCAAGAACCTGATTCTCGAACGCAAGGCGATCGGCGGCAAAGGCGATATGTTCGAAGATATCTACGGAATGCGAATCCGCCTCGAAGAAGCATGATCGAATGTCCAAGACCGACCTGAGCTCTCCCGAATACTATTTCAACCGCGAACTGAGCTGGCTGGAGTTCAACGACCGCGTTCTCCGCGAAGGCCTCAACGAGAACCTCCCGCTGATGGAACGGCTGAAGTTCCTGGCCATCGTCAGCTCGAACCTCGACGAGTTCTTCATGATCCGCGTGGCCGGATTGATGCAGCAACGGTCCGCCAAAGTTCGCAAACGCGGGCTGGCCGGAATGACACCCACCCAGCAATTGAAAGCCATTTCCCAGCGCGCTCACCGAATGGTGGCCGAACAGTCGGAAGGAATCCAGAAAGCCTTCGACAACCTCTCCCGGCACGGGCTGTTTATCCACGAGCGAGAGAACTGGACCGAGGCCCAAAAGGCGTTTGCCGCCGGGTACTTCTCCCGCGAAATCGAACCCGTCCTCACACCGATGGCGATCGAGGAGCTTTCGCCCCAGCCGCTTCTGCCCGGCCTGCAGCTCAACGTCGCGCTGCACATGCTGGTCGAAACCGAGGAGGAATGCCGGAAACGGGTGGCCATCGTTCCCGTCCCCGGCAACTGCCGGCGATTCATCCAGATCCCGTCGGATGAAGGCCTCCATCTCATCCGGCTGGAGGACGTCATCGCCGACAACGCCGACAAGCTCTTCCCGGGGTGCGAGGTGACGGCCAGAACGGTGATCCGCCTCACCCGCGACGCCGACGTGGCCATCGAAGACGACGACGCCAGCGACCTGCTGAATGTCGTTCAGGAAACCGTCATCATGCGCCGACGCCGCCGGGTCGTCCGGCTTGCCGTCTCGGCCGGCACCGACCGCGAGCTGCTGGCCTGGCTCAAGAACTGGCTCGATCTGCAGTCCGACGAAGTCTACGAAATCAACGGCATGCTCGACGCCAGGGCCCTCTGGCAGTTGGTGTCCCTGCCGGAGTTCGAGTCGCTCGCCGACGTGGAATGGCCACCACAATTGCCCCAGGACCTGATCGGATCCGAAAACATCTGGCAGACGATCCAGGAACGGGACGTGATGCTCTTCCATCCCTACGAGTCGTTCGATCCGGTCGTGCAGCTCGTCGAAAAGGCGGCCGACGATGCCGACGTGCTCGCAATCAAACAGACCCTATACCGGACCAGCGGGAATTCGCCCATCGTCAAGGCCCTTGCCCGCGCGTCGGCCAACGGCAAGGAAGTCACCGTGCTCGTGGAACTGAAGGCCCGTTTCGACGAGGCCGCCAATGTCGTCTGGGCCCGCCAGCTCGAAGACGCCGGCTGCCACGTGATCTACGGAATCGCCGGGCTCAAGACCCACGCCAAGGCCCTGCTGATCGTCCGCCGCGAATCGGGGCGCATCCAGCGCTACGTCCACCTGGCCACGGGCAATTACAACGACAAGACCGCTCGGATCTATTCCGACGTCGGCCTGATCACACGCAACCGCGACCTGGCCGGCGACGTGGCGGCCTTCTTCAACCTCCTGACCGGCTACTCCGAAGCCGTCGGCTGGTCCAAACTGACCGTCGAACCGCGGCGGCTCAAGGAACGCTTCGTCGAACTGATCGAACGGGAAATCAACGTTTCCACCAAAGAGCAGCCGGGCCTGATCATGGCCAAGGTCAATTCTCTCGAACATCCCCAGATCTGCCAGGCCCTGTTTCGCGCAAGCCAGGCCGGAGTCCGCGTGCTCCTCAACGTGCGGGGCATCTGCTGCCTCCGGCCCGGTATCAAGGGGGTCTCGGAAAATATCGAAGTCCGTTCCATCGTCGACCGGTACCTCGAACACGCCCGTATCTTCTATTTCCGCAACGGCGGCCATGAAGAAGTCTATCTGTCGAGCGCCGACTGGATGCGGCGCAACCTCGACAATCGGCTTGAGATCATCTTTCCCGTCCTCGATCCGATCGTGCGCCGCCGCCTGATCGCGATCCTCGAGACGCTGTTTGCCGATAACGTGAAGGCCCGCCGCCTGCTGCCGGACGGCACCTACGAGCCGCTTCCCAAGTCTCGCAAGCCCCTGCGCGCCCAGGAGAAGTTCTACCGCGACGCCGTCGAAGCCGTCCGGGCTGCCGAACAGTCCACCGTCCGCTTCCGCCCCTTGAAAAACCCCGAAGCCGACGAATAGCACGGGGCGGCAGGGCCGCCAACCAATACGAGCTGCCGCTCGAACTGAGAACAGTCTGCTCCCGATGGTCGCGAGTCTTTGTGAAAGACTTCACGATCTTTGAGGTCAGCAGTACAGGGAACCTCTCACCCCGCCTCTTCCACGACCCACGGCTTGCGATACTCGCGCCTCAGCAGTGCCGCCGCCCGCTGGTTCCCCACAATCCCTTCCGTCTTGGCGTCGATCGTCAGTTTTTCGCCCCCGAGGCGATAACTGATCGTGGCATAGTGGACCAGAAGCGTGCTGAGGTGGCCCGCCTCGATGTCGGCATTGGGCTCCTTGCGGCTCCGCACGCAGTCGACGAAGTTCTGCTGGTGCGGCGGGTCGGGAAATCGGCCGTACATCTGGTCGCGGACAACCGGCTCGCGGTTCTTGGGCCTGACAAAGACCTGCCATCCGGCCCCCATCCGCCCCACGACCATCATCGCCTCGCTGCCGTAGATCTCGATCCGCTCGGTGTTCTGCGGCCAGTGGGGAAAGAGGTCGCCGTCTCGGACTGCCTGGTCGGCCTTGAGCATGTAGGGCGTGTTGAGCGTCATCTCGAAGCTCATCATCAGGTCGTCGAATTCGAGCACGGCGAGCTGAGTGTCGGGCGTCTCCGCGGCACCGTCGCGATTGTAACGGGCGCCGTGGGAGTAGACCGATCGCGGACTCGATACTCCGACCAGCCATCGGGCCAGATCGACCTGGTGGATGCCGTCGTAGTGCATGTCGCCCCCGCTGTATCGCCACAGGTATCGCCATTGGTTCCGCAGCGTTTCGTTGTAGGCGTGCTCGGGAGCCGGGCCGTTCCACATGTCCCAATCGAAGCCGGCCGGCGACTGGCTGTCGGGAGCCATGGGAAAGTTGCCTTCTCCCTTCTGGTTGAATACCCGCACCAGGTCGATCTTGCCCAGCTTGCCGTCGGTGATGTACTTCCTCGCCGCCCAGTTGTAGGGCGCGGAACGATTCTGAAATCCGATCTGGACAATCCGCCCGTGCTTGCGGGCGGCCTCGACGGCCCGGCGCCCCTCCCAGGCATTGTGGCTCTGGGGCTTTTCACAGTAAACGTCCTTGCCGGCCTGGCAGCACCAGATCGTAGCCAGAGCGTGCCAGTGGGGCGGCGTCGCGATCACCACCGCGTCGACGGACGGGTCGTCGAGCATCTTGCGGAAATCCTGGGCGTACTGGGGCATACGCCCGCCCTGGATCGCAGCAATTCCCTTGGCGCGGGTTTCGTACATCTGGCGATCCACGTCGCAGAACCAGGCCATCTCGCAATCGTCGCGCGCGGCAAATCCGTGGGCCAGCATGTTGCCCCGTCCGCGGCAACCGACGATCGCCAGAATGAGCTTGTCGTTGGCGGGCGTCGCCCCGACCGATCGCGGATCCGCGAGAATCGTGATGCCGCCCGCCAGCCCGAGTGCCGATCCGGTCAAACGGCGGACAAACTCCCGACGGCCAATGTTCTTCATGGCAAGACTCCCCTTCCGATGCGCCCGTCGCAAGACGGGCCGAGGCCAACTTTCGATCCAGGTGGGATCGAGTCTACCTCGGCTGCTGGCCGTGTCAACCAAACGGCCTTGCGTGATTCCCGGAATAATCGTCGTCATGAAGATAGCCGCGTGGGCTTGCCCCTGTTGGAGTACAGGCTTTAGCCTGCCCACCATG
>CAYSCH010000221.1:0-16138 GCA_964429355.1 uncultured Planctomycetaceae bacterium
GCTCCGAACACTAGAAGACCAAATCTTGAAAAACCAATAATTAAGCGGAACGTTGCTTGAAAGACGTGAAGGCCGGCGTCGGCACGATTCACGATGAATCGAAGGTCCCCGCCGATGCCTTCCAGGAAGTGGGCGACGGAGTGGTCGACTGGAACGCGGTTCTTGAAGCGGCCGAAGCCACCGGCGTTGCCCAGTGTCACGTGGAACAGGACCAGTCTCCCGATGCAATCGCCAGCATTGGGCAGAGTATGCGCTATTTAAAGGCGCTGTGAGACCGGGCGGCCACGGATCGCGGCTGGCTTGACTTTCTTGACTCCGCTTCCGGCCGTGCGCAAAACCGATATTCTTCTGCGCGATGTTTGCTTGCTGCCCCAGCGGCTGCCCCTTAGGGTGGGGAGGAGTTGGGGTGCGCCGGAGTCGGTCATCGCCGACGTGGCCCCACGTGGCGCACAACCGTTCCCGCTTCGAGGGAGCAGACGAATGTGGGCCCGCCAGGATTCGGTTTCCGTTTGATAATCTCTTCTCAGGAAGTCCGGAAATGAACAGTCGCTTGCTTGCCCTCATGGTTGCTGGCTTGACCTGTGTTGGCGGATTGCAGTCAGCCACAGCCGACCCACCCGCTGAGGCTCTCACGCCCGTCTACTTCCAGCACGTCCAGATCCACGGCTTCTGGAAGGACCAGATCAAGCGGCTGACGGAGAAGTGGATTCCCCACTGCATTGCCCAGATGGAAGCCGGGGGAGAAGGCCAAGAACTGCTGAATCTTGTCAACACCGCCAAGGCGATTCGAGGAGAGCCGACGGACAAGTTCACCGGTGCCCCGTGGAGCGATGCCTACGTGTACAACACGATCGAGGCCGCCTGCCTGGCCCTGGCGGTGGATCCGGTGGGCGACGAGGAACTGGCCACCGCGCAGGCCTTCCTGCGCAAAAAACTGGAGGAGTGGATTCCGATCGTGCTGGCGGCCCAGATGGACGACGGCTACATCCATTCCTACCACATCGTCAACAAGCTCGACCGTTACACGAACATCAACGCTCACGAGTTCTATGTGCAGGGCTACTTCCTGGAAGCGGGGGTGGCCCATTATCGCATGACCGGCGGGGAGGACTGCCGACTCTTCGATGCCGCTCGCCGCTGCGCCGATCAGCTCTGCAACAACTTCGGCCCGCCTCCCAAACGGAATTGGATCTACGGCCATCCCGGGATGGAAATCGCTCTCTGCCGTCTCTCGCGGCTGGTCAATGAGGTGGAGGGTGCTCCGGCCGGCGACAAGTATTCGAACCTGGCCAAATTCCTTCTCGATCATCGCCATGAAGTCGAGGAGCACCGCAGTTCCTACCGGCAGTCCCATCTCCCGGTCGTCGAACAGCATGAAGCGGTGGGGCACGCCGTTCGGGCCACCTACTTCTTCGCGGGAATCGCCGACCTGGCGATGCTCACCGGGGATGAGGCCTACCAGGGGGCGGTCGACAAGATCTGGCAGAACGCCGTTGATCGCCGTATGTACCTGACCGGCGGCGTCGGCTCAACCCATCAAGGGGAAGCCTTTGGCGACGACTTCGAGCTGCCCAACGAGACGGCCTACTGCGAGTCCTGTGCAGGCTGCGGGCTGTCGTTCTGGGCCGACCGCATGAACCGCATGCATGCCGCCGGCACGCCCATCGATATCCAGGAGCGGGTGCTCTACAACAACATCCTCGGCGCCGTCGAGCTGACGGGCAAAACGTTCTTCTATCAGAATCCACTGTCGTCCGGCCAAGGGCGTTATCCCTGGCACGGCTGCCCGTGCTGTGTGGGGAACATTCCCAGGGCCTTGATTGCGATCAAAGACTTGATGTATGCCCTCAATCCCCAGCGCAATACTCTGTTCGTGAACCACTACGTGGCCAGTTCGGGCACGATTGACAACTTCGGCGGCCAGTCGTTGCGCCTCGAGCAGAAGACCGAGTATCCCTGGCAAGGGGATGTCTCCCTGGTCCTGAACCCGGAAAAGGCCGCTTCCTTCACTGTGAAACTTCGCATTCCCAACCATGGCGAGAGTTCGCTCTACCGGCCGGAGCCGGCAGGTGGCCAGTTTGAAGTTCGAATCAATGGCGAGGTCCAGTCGGCTGCGGCCGACCATGGATACGTGGTCCTTGCACGAACGTGGAATCCCGGCGACACAATCGATCTGGCTTTGGCAATGCCCATCCAGCGAGTTTATGCCGACGAGCGAATCGAGGTCGACCGGGGCCGAGTGGCGATTCAACGTGGCCCGATTGTCTACAACGTCGAGACCGTAGACCACGACGACGACGTTCGTACCCTGTTCCTGGAGAAAGACTCGGAGCTGCGGGCGGCGTGGAAAGCGGATCTTCTCGGCGGTGTCATGGTTGTGGAAGGACGCGCCTCGCGAAACACGCCCGCAGGAGCCGAGCCGGCGACGCTCGTGGCAATACCGAATTTCGCCCGACTCAACCGTGGCGGCTGGTCGCAGGTTTGGATTGCCGAGGATCCGCAGCAGACGATCCAGTGGCTGGAGCCCGAAGAAGGCCTGTATCGAATCGCCGCGCTGCACACCAAGAAGCCTTGGGGAGTGGCCGGAAGCTCCACCGCGGCGGGTGCGCCGGTCCAGCAGGAGCCGCCGAGCAATGCGGAAAGCCAGACTTGGCGGATCGAGAAGGTTGCGCCGGGCTGGTTCAAGATCATCAATGCTCATAGCGGCATGGCCCTGACGGTCTCCGACGGCTCTCGTGAGAACAATGCTGTTGTGCGGCAGATGCCCTATGACGGCAAAGAATACCAGCATTTTGCCTTCGAGAATCGCGAAGGGGGCGTAATCGTTCTCATCGCCAGTCACAGCGGTCGATCGATTTGCGTGCAGGTGGCCAGCCGCCGCGACGGGGCGCCGATTCATCAATACGACTATGTCGGAGTCGCCGATCAGCAGATCGCGTTGACGAAGGTCGAGTAGAACGCACCGGGGCGCGCCGAAGCGGTTGCCACGGCAAAGTCCAGGGTCGTGCAGCGCACCCAAAGGAAAAATTCGAGCCCACACCTTCGTCCCCCCTGCCCGTCGCGATGCGGCGGATAGGGGGGACGAATACCTCCACAGACTAGCCCCGTCGCTCACGCCCCGTCTCGTCGATCGACGGGCAGTCCTCCGACATCATCTCCCAGGTGACCGTGATCCCACGGAATGCCCCCTTGTCGGGTCTTGGCTTCGAGAAGAAACTGGCAGCGTGACAAAGAGACGCCCCCAACAAGCGGGACGCCAAACGATTCAGGATCGGATACAGTTAGTATTCTTCGCTTCCATCCACAAGAAATGTGAGCCGCTTGGTGCTCTTCGGGAATCACGCAAGTCCACTCAGGATGTCTACAAACAGCAGGAGTATGTTTTTTATGTCCACCAGGGATCAGCAAGGATGGAAGCGATTGGAGGGTCGGGGCGCAGAGCTGGAAGCCCCGACTTCCGAAGGCCAGGCCAAGGATGCGGTGCCGGCAACCCTGTATGGCCAGCCTCGGTCCATTGCCAGCGTGCCCGATGCGGCAGACCGCCCCCGGATCGTCGCTCGGTACAAGCAGTTACGGGCCGCCAGCCAGAAATTGGGCCGTAAGCTGCTGGAAGGGCTCTCCACGGAAGTCCTTAACGAAGGGGGAAAGAAGCTGGGTATGCTTCGAAGGGGCACTTTTGTGTTCGACTCCGAGGATGAGACGGCAGTCCTGATGGATTACTGCATTCACGATATCCGCCGGAAGGGTCGCAACGCCTTCGAGCAGTACCTTGCCCACAGCCCCCCGGCCCCGGAGTCCGACGAAATGGAATGTCTTCGGGCTATGCAAAGCGCCATCTACTCGCTGTTCCGCGTCGAATCAGTCCTACGTGGATTCGGTGTGATGGTTCGCGACCTCCTCTCCAGCCAGATGATCCTCGTGGTCGATCTGGGACTGAGCAGCACCGCCGCGCCCGGACTCGTCTTTGCCTCCCGGCTCCTGTTTCATGAAGAATTTGCCATAACAGGCGGGGCGGCACTCCCTCTTGGCATCGTGCCGGAAGACAACCTGGAGGAAATGACCGACAGCCTGGTCCGTGCAGTCAAACCCAATGGTCGTGGCCATTTCGATCCTGGCCGCTTGATTTGTGAGTGTTTGAGTCGCGGTTGCTCGTCCCGCGTTCAATACCGGGAACCGACAGGAAAACTGGTTCGGCAATGGCAACCGGCCGAAAGTCTCCCGTCGGCCGCACCAAGTCGGAATGGGCCATGCCCGTGTGGAAGCGGCAAGAAATTCAAGCACTGCTGCATGAAAGCGGGTCTCCCACGGCCAACGTCATAAGCGGCACCTCGCTGGCGAGTGCAAGACGCGTGTGGCGGCATCATTCCTTCGTTGAAGGAATCGCGATTCTCACCGACCTGGCAGACTTCTCCGACCTCGGTGTCTCCGCGTGAACCCCCTTATGCTGCTCAGCAAACACCGCCAGCTCACCAGCCTACTGGCGTCTACAGATAGTCCTGGAACAGTTCCTGCTGCGGGCGAGGGATCACGATCTCCGAGACGAGCAACCCACGTTGCCTTACCGCGTCGGCGGCCGCGTCGACACCGGCGCGGACGTCGGCCACGGTGCCGGTCATCAGGACCAGCCCCTTCCCACCGAGGGCCATCGCCAGGTGGATGCGGAATAGAGTCACGCGGGCGGCCTTGGCCGCCGCGTCGGCGCCGGCCAGAGCGCTGGTGGCGCTGAAGGTCTCGATCACTCCCAGGGCCCCGGCGTGGTCGCCTCCCAGACTGACCGATTGCCCCAGGGCCGGGAACACCGAATCGTGAACGTTCGGCAAGACGAGGCTGTCGATAATCGAGTCGGTGGCGGCCGTCATGCCGGTGTCGATCGCCGCCTGCACGTCGCTCACCGATCCGCCGAGCACGATCAGGTATTTGCCGGAGCAGATCGTTCTGGCGATCAGCAAATCGACCGATGCCGCCTTGAGCATCTCGTCCTGGATCTGGTAGCCGATTCCGACGCTGGAAAGCTCGATTACGCCGATGGATTTGGCACTAGCCATGATGTTTCCCGTTGCTGAGCGTGTGGACTGGCGGCCCGACCGCACCCGCCAGGGCCGCACGATTACTTGTATGTTGATCTGATCAAGGTATCTGCCGGAAATGCGGAATCGTCACGCCCCGTTTCCGTCGATCCAGACGACGCCGGCGCGAATCTCCGCAACCACACCATCCATGGAAGCGTGCACGGGCGTGCCCAAGGCCACTTTGCCGTCCTGAAGGGGGCGTTGGCCCACCACTTGTCCCTTGCGAACCTGGTCGCCCTTGGCCACAACCGGTTCGCAAGGTGCACCGATATGCTGCTTGAGTTTGATTCCGACCCGTTGGGTCTTAAGCAACTGCTCGACCATCGGCCCCACATTGCGGAACTGCTTCAGTCCGAGCTTCTGCATGAGTCTTCCCGTCGGGGCCTTGCGGTTCTTCATGTGCAGTTCGGCCCGCTTCGTATTGAAGGGCGGGTTCTCCCAGCGTTTCTTCTCCGCGGCCAGCCGCTGCTTGTTTTGCCGGCAGACGTTCTTGGGATCCAGGTCCTCCGGGCACGAATAGAGACTGCACAGATTGCATTCACAGCAGAACGAAGTGCCGATCACGTTCGCCTCGCCGACGAGGTTGAACTCGAGACTCCGCATGGCTCGATGCGGTTCGATCGGGTGTCCGAGCAGCCAGCGTGGGCAGAGCTCCGTGCAAAAGCTGCACTGATCGCAGGCACTGCGGCCGATTCGCGTGATCTGCTGCCAATCCTGACGTCGACGCCTGACCACAACGTGGTCGCTCGGCAGCACGATCACTCCCCCGGTTGTCTTGTCGACCAATGCATCGTGGTTGTCTTCCAAGTAGCCCATCATCACGCCGCCGACAATATAGTGCGGGTCCGGGATCGTTGCCCCGCCCGCCGCGGCCACACATTCGGCCAGCGTGATTCCGATCGGCACGCGGAGCGTGACCGGTTCGGCCACCGCCCCGGCTACAGAAACGTACTTCTCGACCACCGGAGTCTCGACCGACCTTGTGACATTCAGGGCGGTTTCCACGTTCATGACCACGGCACCAACGACCAGCGGAATCCCGCCGGGCGGGATGATCCGCCCCACGGTGTCGTAGACCAGAATGAACTCGTCGCCCGACGGATAGGCGTCGGCAAGGGGCACGATCTCCATCCCTGCCAGCAACTTCGTCCTGAGCAACTCGATGACGTCGGCATATTTCCCCTTGATGCCGATCATTCCACGCTGGGCGCCGACGAGTTCCATGGCGGTGGCCAGTCCGGCAATGACACCGTCTGCCTCGGCCCGAAGAACCTCCTTATCCTTGTGGAGCAGAGGTTCGCACTCGGCCGCGTTGATGATCACCGTGTCGGCCTTGCCCGACAGCTTGACGTGAGTCGGGAATCCCGCCCCTCCCGCGCCGACAATTCCAGCCTCAGCAATCAGTTCCTGTGTGATTTTCGTCATGGAGTCCTCAGCAGAATGGAACTAGGCCAGTCAGTCGTCGAATTTGCCCGACCGTGGTTACCAACGGCGGCGTCGCTCTTGGTGGCGGAAGTCGCCGAGCCCACGTGTTTTCCGGCGACTCCGGCGGCACGACCAGAGTCTGGCGACTTGGGCTACCGAACGACAACGGCGCTCCACAAATACATCGGAGCAAACGCCGCCGACAACGGCCCTATTTCTCCAGTATAACTCTTTAGAACCAGATCAGCCAACCCGCCCAACCGGAACAGTCGCCCCACTCAATACAAGCCGAATCGTTGAATCCCCTGAACTGTGGTGGTAGGCTTATCGCCAGCCAGCAGGGAGATCAGGCCGCCACAGAGCGGCTGTCCAAAAGGGGACAGTCCTACGCACACACCGCAAGGAGTCCGCTATGCATCGTCTCACAATCGTTGCCGCTCTTGGAACGTTACTTCTGGTTTCGGGCGCCAGGGCGCAGCCGCCGGCCGACTGCCCCGAGTGGACCCCCATTGCGGTACCCTCTAGTTGGGAAAAGTCGGGCGGAGGCATTCTCAACGCCTACGACGGCGTTGCCTGGTATCGATGCTTCGTGCGGGTCCCGGCCGACTGGCAAGGCGAGACGCTGCATCTCGAACTGGGGCGCATCGACGATAGCGACACGTGCTTCTTCAACGCCCTCGAAATCGGCCACACCCCGTCGGCCGGGCTGGCAGCCCGTTTCGAGGTGCCCATGAGGTCCTACCCAGTACTACCGCAGCACGTCCGATTCGGCGAGGTGAATCTGATCGCGGTTCGCGTTCAGGACGACGGCGGAACGGGCGGCATCGTCGGTCATCCCGCCCGACTCACGTGCAGCAAGGGCCGGATTCGCCTGGAAGGCAACTGGCAGCTCCGCACTGGCGACGACCCAGCCTGGGCAGGCCCAGCCACCGCTGCCGACGCCGATGGGTTCCTGAACGCGGTGGGCGACGGCTTCGGACAAATTGTCGCCCACGAGCCGCTCGACGGAACCGCCCCGCTCTCGCTCACTGGTGACATCGCGTCCCAACTGGTCGACGGAGTCGATCGGTTTCTGCTGCAAAATACCCAAGAGAGCGTCGCCGAGCGAGACCGACATTGGCACCGCGACACGACATCTCCGGCCGCTTACGCTGCCTCAGTCCGCCCCAATCGGGAACGACTTGCTCGGATCGTCGGCCTCGGCGACCCGCGAGTTCCCTTCGATGCTCCCGAGCTTGCAGGTACCACCGATCGAAGTGCCCTGGTCGGCGAGGGAGAGGGATACTCGGTCTACGAGATTCGCTGGCCCGCCTTCGGCGATGTGTCGGGCGAAGGCCTCTTGCTCCAGCCCGATGGCGAACCGACAGCGTGCATTGTGGCAATTCCCGATGCGGACGTCTCACCCGAAGCACTCGTCGGCCTGGCGGAGGGAGTCCCAACCGAATCGCAATACGCCCGTCGCCTCGCGGAAAGCGGGTGCCGGGTCGTTGTGCCGGTGCTGATCAACCGCCAGATTGAGAAGCGGCGAGGCGTCCAATTGCCTAACCGTGAGTACTTGTACCGTTCGGCCTACGAGCTTGGCCGGCACGTAATTGGTTACGAAGTCCAAGAGGTGCTTGCCATCGTCGACTGGTTCCAACGCAGGTCGGGCGATGCGGACCGGCCCATCGGCCTGATCGGTTGGGGCGAAGGGGGACTTCTGGCACTCTACGGAGGCGCCTTGGACGAGAGAATCGACGCCGTCCTCTCCAGCGGCTACTTCGACTCACGCCAGACGCTCTGGCAGGAACCGATGGACCGCAACGTTTTCGGCCTCCTGGACCAGTTCGGCGACGCCGAGATCGCATCGCTGATCGCACCTCGCCACCTGATCGTGGAAGCGGCGAAAGGCCCGGAGATTGTCGTTCCCCCAGGCCTCGGCTGTGCCCCGGGGCGAATCACGACGCCCAAACTGCAGACAGTTCGTGACGAAACGGCACGGGCGAGCCAGTTGCTAGGCCCGCTGGCCAAGGACCACCCAGTTCAACTGATCGAGAGCGACGGAGGCACAGGAGCCTCCGGATGCGAGGCCGCACTTGCCGCTTTCCTGGCGGCCCTCTCCCCCAACGGCCGGCTTGCCCCGCTCGGCCCATTGCCGAAACTGCAAGCCGTGCCGGTCGACTCGGCCGCCCGCGAGTTGCGTCAGATCGCCCAGCTCGACCGCCATAACCAGCAATTGCTCGAAGAGAGCCCTTACGTCCGTGCCGAGTTCATGAAGAAGCTCGACGTTTCTTCCCTGGACGCGTTCCAACGATCGATCGGATTCTACCGCGACTATTTCCGTGATCAGGTGATCGGCCAGTTCACCGCCCCACTCCTGCCGGCCAATCCGCGGACCCGCAAAGCCTACGACAGCGAGAACTGGCTCGGCTACGAAGTGGTCCTCGACGTGTGGCCCGACGTGATCGCCTATGGAATTCTGCTTGTTCCCAAAGACCTCCAGCAGGGCGAGCGGCGGCCGGTCGTCGTATGCCAGCATGGCCTCGAAGGTCGCCCTGAGAAGGTGGTCTACCGGAATCTTCCCGCTTACAACGGATTCGGCGCACGATTGGCCGACGAGGGCTTCGTGGTCTTCGCTCCTCAGAACCTCTACGTTTTTGGCGATCGCTTCCGCACGCTCCAGCGCAAGGCAAACCCCCTTGGGAAGACCCTGTTTTCGGTTATCACCCCCCAGCACCAGCAGATCACCGATTGGCTGGCCTCACTCCCCTTCGTCGACGGCACGCGAATCGGATTCTACGGCATTTCGTACGGCGGCAAGACGGCCATGCGTGTGCCCCCCCTTGTGGACAACTACTCGACCGTCATCTGCTCTGCCGATTTCAACGACTGGGTCTGGAAGAACGCATCCAGTCGCTCCAGCTACAGCTACGTGGGAACGCTTGAATACGAGATCTTCGAGTTCGATCTGGGAAGCACATTCAACTACTCCGAAATGGCCGCTTTGATCTGCCCCCGGCCGTTCATGGTCGAACGAGGGCACTTCGATGGAGTCTCCAGCGACGAGCGTGTGGCCTACGAATTTGCCAAGGTCCGCCACCTCTACCAGGCCCGGCTCAAACTGGCCAACCTCTGTGAAATCGAATGGTTCCCGGGCCCGCACGAAATCCACGGGGTCGGCACCTTCGACTTCCTCCGGCGGCACCTGGACTGGCCTCGAGGGCAGAACCGGGCGACCACCGCGGCGCGCCGGTCGCTGGGCCCAACGTTGCCCCGAGGGGAACCACGTTGGTCAAACGCTCCAGTGATCCGCTGATCATAGATCGCGTCCTCTGGGATCGCGACATGGAAGGTTCAACCACGATCATCCACAACTTCCGGTGGCGATAGCAGGGAAGACTACGACCGCACCCGGCAGAGCCGGGATTGGCCCGGAGACATTCCGTGGTGACCGTGGATATTTTGCGGTAACCCACGCCGTCGCGGAGCCAAATGGAGCGGTATATATTCCTGTATCTCTCCGTTTTGTCCCGCGATTCGGCCGCGTGAAGATGCCAGTCTCCACGCGGCCGTTTCTTTTCTTGTCTACCCCCATATTTAGGGAATGAACGGCCAGTCTGTTGGTCTTGCGTCTCGCGGCCCTGCTCCCGCCGGGTCGCATTCTCTTTGGCAGTTTTACATTTACACCACGTCGTAAAAAGCCTATCTTGACACTTGGAACCGGCCCGATTCGGGGGAACGAACTCTCCACTCGGCCGGCTGGTTCCGAAGGCCAGTGGCTCGTTGTTCCGAAGGTGGACAACGGATGTGCCGCTGCCTTCGGCGGGTCACCCAATGCACGGGAGGCGATGTGATGAGTTCCGCGGCAATTTGGGTAGTCATGGCAGCCGTGGCGGTCGAATTCGGCTACGAACCCATGCCCGATGGGGATGGCCTCCGCTACGTATTCCAGGTCGAACCCCAAATGCTCGATATGCTCCAACGAGGTGAGCCGGTGGGCAGTACGATACCCCCGGCAGCCCTCGGACGAATCCGCGAGATCCGAATCGTGTCGAATTATGGGCTGCTGTCGAAAGATATCCCCCCTTTGGCGGACAGACCGACTTTCCCGACCACGGAATCGGCTCCCAACCTCCTCGATCCGAACCTGGTTCAAGCTTCAGGTGTGGACGAGAGCCCTGCGACTGGCGGTCCAAGTGAAACGCTCGAATCCCATAAGGAACCGATCGAAGAGCCGAAGTCATCCAGAACAGACCCGTGGCTGTTGTTCGTCTTGGCCAGTGTGATCGCGGTCGGATCGAGCAGCGGCATGCTCATCTTCGGCTGGCTCACTTTCGACTATCGGTCACGATACCTCGAACTGCTACGGGAGTCTGTGGGGACGGGAAACGCATGGCTTGACGCCGCAGCCGATTCAGAACCGATCGGCTCGAAACTGGTCGATCTTCCGATAGAATCCGAACAGACCGCGGCCCAATCAACTGCGGACCTGCCGCCCGGCGATTCTTCGTGGGAGGATCTGGGAGTCGAAAATAGGGAGTCCGTCGATGACTGGCTCCACGAGGACAGGGACCAGAGAGGTCGATCGCGTCACAACCGAAAGAAGTCGCGTTAACCAACGGCTGCCCATGGAAGCGTCACCTACGATCCGACTTGGCACACGGGCCAGCGCCCTGGCGCGATGGCAGGCTGGTTGGGTCGCCGCGCGCCTGAAGGCCCTGGGGCTGGTGGTCGAACTTGTGCCGATCACAACCACAGGGGATCGAAGACAGAGTGGTCCGATCGGGGCACTCGGCGGTCAGGGCGTGTTTACCAAGGAAATCCAGCACGCCCTGCTCGATTGCCGCATCGACCTGGCCGTACACAGCCTGAAGGATCTTCCCACCGAGCCGATTGCCGGCCTGGTGCTGGCAGCGGTGCCGGAACGCGAGTCGGTCCGCGATGTCCTCATCTCCGGGAAGTCGCCATCCCTTGCCGAGCTCCCCCCGGGTGCCCGAATCGGATCCGGCAGCCTTCGCCGCCGAGCCCAACTTCTGCACTACCGCCCAGATCTGAATCTCGCCGACATCCGGGGAAATGTCGATACACGGCTCGCGAAACTTGATGCAGGCCAGTACGACGCCATCCTCCTGGCCGAGGCCGGCCTCAACCGACTGGGCCTCTCGGGCCGGATTACCGAACGGATCGCCCCGCAGGTCATGCTCCCCGCCGTCGGCCAGGGCGCACTCGGGCTGGAGACCCGCACCGACGACGAAGCCACGCGAACGGCGCTCTTGCCTCTGGATCATCACGAATCCCATGCCGCCGTTCTCGCCGAACGGGCGATGCTGGCGGAACTCCACGGCGGATGCCTGGCCCCGATTGCCGCGTGGGGCCGGCTGGAAGCAGACCATCTCGTTCTCACGGGCCGCGTTCTCAGTGCCGACGGTGCCGAACAGATCGAAACGATCGAAAGGGGGGACTGCGGGGAAGCAGCATCCCTGGGGCAACGCGTCGCTGCGCGCCTCCTAGCGCAGGGTGCTGACAAGCTGATTTCGGCGTTGAGGGCCCCGTAGTCGCGATCAACAGGCCCCGGCCTGAGAATACGGCACGTTTCGAAGTGCCGGCTACTCACTCGGCGTCGCCAGCGACTTGACGAAGCTGTGGAATGGAGCGGCGTGCTTGGCCATCGTGTTCTTCGGGCCATACGCCTTGACGAACAGCATTCCCTCGGGGTCCTGAATGATTGCCCCAAGCATCTGGTAGCCGGGGCGTTTCGTGGCCGGGCCCATCATCATTCCACGCTGTTCGTTGAAGGTTCCGCTGAGATCTACGAGCGTCACTTTGACGCCGGAAACGTCGAGCTCCTCAATCGGCTTCTCCTCCAGTTCCTCAAACTGCTTGCGCCAGCGCTCGACATTTGCGTCGATCGAACCGCCCGCTCGCATGACGGTCAGCCGCCCATCGGACTGGTCGCCGTCTGCCTTGGGCAAGGCGAATTCTGCCTGAATCATGCTGCTGGCCGGCTCCACAACAACCCATCCTTCGGGCGGCGTGACACCCAGGTCGGCGCCCACAGGCGGCCTTGCCGGGTCTTGGCTCTCGATGGCCGGCAGCGGCGGATGTCCGCCAGGCAGGGCCGGCGCGATGCCGCCATCGACCGTAGCGGTCGAGTCGCCCGCTCCCTCCAGATCCTCCGGCGCGGCCGGAGCCAACGTGTCCTGACGCACCGGATGACGGGTCTCTCCGCAACCGGTCACGAGAACCATTATCAACGAAAACGCCAGCAGGAGGCGGAACATACTTCAATCTTCCGGGATAGAGGACAAGGGGTCAGCCAGTCAATCTGCCCTCATTCTACGCCACGGGAGACACGAGGCGGTGAAAAACCCTCCTGCGGCGTCAGGGGCATCCCCATGTCTCAACGGACATTTTCGGAGAACCCACAAGTCTCGCCGTCGAAGGATGTGGCGTTCAGAACAGACCTATGATCTCCTCGTTCTTGTCGATATCGATGGTTTCGGCTGCCGGGACTTTCGGCAATCCGGGCATGGTCATGATATCTCCGGTGAGCACGACCACAAATCCGGCCCCCGCCGAGACTCTGACATCGCGTAAAGGAACGTCGAACTTTTTGGGTCGGCCCTTCAGACCGGGGTCGGTGGATAGAGAGTACTGGGTCTTGGCCATGCAGACGGGCAGTTCCCCGTAACCCGCTTCCTGCAGTTGCTTGAACTTGTCGCGAAGCTTCTTGTCGGCCAAAACTTCCGTAGCGCCGTAGATCTCTCGGCAGATGATGCCCACTTTCTCCCAGAGCGTACAGGTATTGGGATACAAGAAGGTGAAATCGGTCTTTGTGGTCTCCGCCACCTCGACCACGGCTCTGGCAAGGGTTTCTGCCCCCTCTCCGCCCTTCGCCCAGTGCTCAGCACGGATAATCTGCACGGACAAGTAAGCGCACTTGTCCTTGATGAACTGGATTTCCTCATCCGTATCCGAGAGGAACGCATTGATGGCCACAACGACGGGCAGCCCGAACCGATGGACGTTCTCGATGTGTTTCTTCAGATTCTCGACTCCCTTATCCAAGGCGTCGAGGTTGGGCTGGTTCAGATCCTTCAACGCAATGCCGCCGTGGTGTTTGAGTGCACGAACCGTTGCCACAATCACTACCGCGCTGGGGCGAATTCCAGCACTGCGGCACTTGATGTTCATGAACTTCTCGGCGCCCAAGTCGGCCCCGAATCCCGCCTCCGTCACGGTGTACTCGGCCAGCCGCATTCCCAGTTTTGTCGCGATCACGCTGTTGCAGCCGTGCGCAATATTGGCAAAAGGTCCCCCGTGGACGAATGCCGGCGTGTTCTCCAGTGTCTGAACAAGATTCGGCTTGATGGCGTCTTTGAGCAGCACGGCCATCGCACCGTGCACCTTGAGGTCCGCGGCGGTCACAGGACGTCGATCGAACGTATAGGCCACGATGATCCGTCCCAGCCGTTCCCGCAATTCGGTGAGCGATTCCGAGAGGCAGAAGATAGCCATCACTTCCGAGGCCACGGTGATGTCGAAACCGCTTTCGTGGGGCACGCCATTGCCAGGACCTCCCAAACCGATCGTCACCTGCCGCATCGCCCGATCGTTCATGTCGATGACTCGCCGCCAGACGATTCGCCGGACGTCGATCCCCAGCTCATTTCCGTGATGAATGTGATTATCCATCACAGCGGCGAGCAGATTATGGGCCAGTTCGATCGCGTGGATATCGCCCGTGAAATGGAGGTTGATGTCCTCCATCGGGACCACCTGGGAATACCCTCCACCAGCCGCCCCGCCCTTCATACCGAAGCAGGGTCCCATCGACGGCTCTCGCAAACACGCCACGGTCTTCTTGCCGATTCGTCGCAGAGCGTCTGCCAGACCGATCGAGGTTGTCGTTTTTCCCTCGCCCGCCGGCGTCGGAGTGATGGCCGTCACCAGGATCAATTTTCCTGTCGGCGCATCCTGGAGCCGACGAAAAAGATTGAGCGAAACCTTGGCTTTGTGTTTGCCGTAGATTTCCAGATCATCTTCGGAAATCCCCAATTCCCCGGCAATCTCGGTAACGGACCGCATGTGGGCGCGTCGGGCAATGTCGATATCCGCCGGAACGGAAACAGTGGGAGTCGCCATGAGTGCCTCTTGAACGTGGTGGGCTTCCTTCAGTCAATTCGCGAGAATTCAGCCCATAAGCCTATCAGCGCTCGCTGATCGCCGCCAGATCTTCAGACTGCCATGTCTCCGGCACCTGGAGGCTCAGACTCTCGATCAGCGTATCAAGGAGGTCGCGCTCGCACAGATATACGCGTGCCGACGATTCTTTTAAATCCAGCAGCAGCACCATGTGATCTCCTGGCCGGGCACGTTGACTGCGCAAGGCTGGTCCCAATCCCCACGCACATCCTCCGCGAGTTACAAGCTTGCCCAATTCAACGCCATCAGCCGTCCAAATCCTGAAGTCCATTTCCAGCCGCTGCTTGAGCCCCGCGGGGACGGTCGTCACTCCCCCCGCAATGGCCGCTTTCGACAACTCGTACGTGAGGTAGATGCGCCCGTCGGCCAGCGTGCCAAACCCCCGCAGCACGCGAGGCACCGGGCGGCTCGAACGCTTGGCAGCCAGACATCTCACCTTCTGACGGCTTACGTTCGTTCCCACCAGTCCGTACACGCTCCGCCCGAACTGTGCAATGACCGGAGAAGCCATTAACGTGGCATTGAAACTGAACCGGTTCATTCCCTCAGCAAGGCAACGTTCCTCAAATGCTCCGCGTTCCAGCACGGGACCGTACTCTCGGAGAACCCGGACCATCCCCGCCTCCACGCCAGAAAGTACCTCTTCCGGCTCAGACGGCGACTCGGCCACAACGGTTCGGCCGACCACTTGGACTGCCGGGCGCTGCTTGCAGAAAGTCAGCAAGACTCGGCTCGGGGGCACCTTGCGTCCGGAACGGCGATGGCGTCCAAGGGCGGCGCGAAGCCGCGAGACGTCAATCCGCCGGCAGACCGAAAAGACCTTGTCCATCATGTTGGGAAGGCCGTACTGCGAACCCGACTCCAGATGGAACCAAGCTCGCCCGTTGTCGAGCCACTGGAAGCCGGCCAGTGCCTCAAGCACGGCGCGTACCAGAGTCGGCTCCAAGCGGGTCGCATGAGAAGCTTCGACATGCTGAATCACGTCGAAAACGGTGGCAATTCCAGAAGCCAAGGCAATTCGCCGCGCGATCTGCGCGATTTTCTTCGGCAGATGGGCCGTTGACTCATCGACCACCAATTCGACGTCACCGACATGAACCGCGCAAAAACCTCCGTGACGGGACAGGAACTCCGCCGCCTGCAGAATGGTCGGCGGCGGCAGAAAAAGTCTCTGCAAACCTGCTGCATGAAATTCTCGCTGGAGAACGCGAGTGGCAATCGGAATGTGCGATCTGACGAATTCGAGTGCCTGGTCCATAGCCGGCGCAAACACACAGGTGTGGTTGTACCTCTTTGCAGCACGCATGCAGACCTGGCGAATCCGTTCGCGGCTCAGCCCATGGCGATTGCCCAATTCTTCGAGCGTGCGACCTCCCCCCCCGTCCCAACCATAATACTCCGAGATGATCTGGCGGTCCCTCGCCTGCGAAGACGAGGAGAAGACGTCGGCCAACTCCGCT
>CAYSCH010000222.1:0-15943 GCA_964429355.1 uncultured Planctomycetaceae bacterium
GTACGAAATTGTAGGCTTTACCCCATGCCGGCACCAGTTCCACGCCTCAGCGAGAACCCCTCCGCCGCTGCCTGCTTGCCCCCAACCCGACTCGCAAGCGAGGCCGTCTTCGTTCTTCACCCTCGCTCGCCAGTCACGCTTTCAATCCAGTTTATGATGAATCGTCCTGACTCCTATCCCCTCTGACCTCTGCCCTACCTCTGACCTCTGACCTCGCCAGGCATCTCCACAAGATCCGCGAGTCGACGTGCCTCGGCCGGTTCGATCTGATAGACTGCGGCAGCTCTCTTGTCGATTTCCTGCCCGATGTCGCAAAAATCGTCTCCTCGCACCGCGGCCGCGTGCGCCGCCAGGCCCAACCGGGCCAGCTCCCTGTGATCCTCGCTGCCAGGATCGAACCGGCGAATCCCAAGATGCTCGAGCATCCCCGGCGAGCCAAAACCCTTCCCGCCGCGTACGTTGTGGGCCTGTACCAGGAACCCCACGACCGAACTGTTCAGCAGGGCTGCAAGGTAGTGGGCTTCGTCGGCCGATTGCGTGGCGATCATCACGCAAGTCTCCTGGCATACGACCGGCCGTGCCCCGACAAGCGGCACGTCGATCGACGCCAGGACCGCGGCTCGAAGTACGCGATCCATGCGTCGCCAGATGACCTTGTACGGAGACAGAGTGTATTCTCCCACGTTGTACATCGAGTAGAAGGCGGCGGAGTCCTGGTAACGGCGATAGGCGGCTCGGCGCCGCAGAAAAGGCTCAAACTGCTTCAGATAGGCATAGGTCTGGGGAAAATCCCGCTCCAGCCGCGACTCTTCGACTCCTCGCCGCGCTGCCGTGTCTTGGACAAGCAGGAGATAGGCCGACGGCATGGCTTGGAATCGCCGTACGTCGCCCCAGCACACAAGGGGATACAGCAAGTCGGGTTCCAGCAGGGCACGAACGGTGGGCAGAACCTGTTTTCCCCTTCCCGGGAGATTCTCGACCGCCACATGCGGCCCTTCCCGCCCCAGCAGCCTGAACCAGTAGACGCCGTTGGCGCCGCCCGTGTTGGCGCCGAGATGGGCCGTATAATCGGACCGTCCGGTCCATCGGTCCACGGATATCTGCATGCCGGCGGGCCGCACAAGCCACGGCGACTGGCGACGTTGCGGGTCGACGGGTACGGCTTCCAGAATCTGGCAAGTCAGCCCAGGCTGCGAGCGAAATGGCGATCTCGCCCCCTGGCCGGGTTGACGAGTCCAACGACGATAGGGAACCGGATACGTGGTCGCAGCTCCCTTCTCAAACACAACCGTGGCCGTCCAGTTCGCAGCCGTATCGAAGGGCTGAACCTCGACCAGATCATCCACCTGCACGACTTTCAGTGGAGCACCGTTGTCGCCAAGCTGGAATCGTCGAAACCCGTCTCCCGCTCCACGGGTTTGAAACAGCGTCTGGGTGACGACCATGCCCAGCCGGCCTCCGCTGCGGAGGAAACGGTCGGCTCCACAATACACGACCAGCATGGCCAGGTCCTTTTTGGCGCCACCGTGTCGCGCCTCATTGCCGGACAGAGAAAACAGACCGTACCGTTGCCACAGACTCTTCGTCTGTCGGCGGTAATCGTCGGGCAAATGATCCCAGGCGACCCAGGGGGGATTGCCGACGAGAAAATCGAACTCCGACTCCCCCTGTTCCTCGAGCACAACATCGCCGTGTCGTACGGGGAGACTCAGCGGGCAAACGGGATCGAGCTCACTTCGAAGGGCAAGAAGATAGTTGGCACGTGCCGCCAGCACGGCCAGGGAATTCACGTCCATGCCGGCGACTTGCCGCGAGACTTGTCGCGGATCGATGTTCCCACCCGGCGCACGGATCAGTCGGGCCATCGCCCGGAGCAGAAATACTCCGGAGCCACACGCCGGATCGAGCAGGCGTCCACTGGAACTGCCGTCGAATCCGACCTGGTCGAGAACATGATCTGCCAGCCAAACGGGCGTGTAGTGCTCGCCCAGGGCATGCCTCACCTGTTTCGGGAGGAGCCCCATATAGAACGTTCCGAAGAGATCGTGTCCCTCGGCAGGATCTGTTTCCGACGTGAGCGGTGCCAGAGTACCCAGTCGCTCAGTCAGAGACTGCAGCCAACGTTCCAGGGATCGATCCCAGAGTGCCAGATACCAGGCCCAGCAGGGAGCGTCGGGGAAACCCTGCGCTCCCCAGCGGGCCGAATACTCGCCACTTTCGAATCGTTCGATGTTCTCCCGCCCCAGAAGACCGACGGGTGGTGTTTCGGCACCGGCCGTGGGCTCGACGATGGACCATGTCAGGAACTTGACCACGATCGCGTAGTAGGTCTGTAACGCCAGGAGAAATCGAGACGGCTCGACCGGCTGGGGCAGAGAGAGACGCTCGGCCATTTTCGATAACGCAATCCGGGCCGGGGCCGTAATTCCAGGGGCCGACGCAGCCGCTCTTTCCACGGTCGCCTCGTGACCCGCCATTCGTTCCAGAAGAAGACCCATTCCTTCCGCAAAGTAAGGAGATCCGCTGCCAAAAACGTTGCGAAGTGAGGACGAGACTTCATTGGGTTTGCGAGCCGACACTCAAACACTCCGACCGTGGCCTTCCTGCTGGGTGAATCGGTCAGCCTAACAAGTCGAGTGCCGCATGGCCACCCTGCCCTGTCCGATCGGCCATCGAGATTCGGATCTGCAACCGGCAAGCACCAGGTCCCGGTGAAATGCCGGCACCGGTATCGTGTCTCACCAGGCAAGCGAATGTTGGAGAGACAAAGTTGTGGCCGATCGCCAGGGGCGCAAAAAAAGGGCCGCGCTGGAAATTTCTTTCGCAACGCGGCCACAACCGGGAGGGGACGAAAAGGCCCAGCGGCACCGTCAACCTTCGCTCAATGGTTCGAGCTGCAGGATAGACCGGCGTTTCACACGCAACTGCAGAATCCCTCCCACCAGATGATGTCGCGAATTGTCAAAAAACACGGGGTGAGACCTCCACTATTCACAAACTGCATCGCTCGGCTGGAGCCGAGCGTGGAGGCCTCCGAAACCCCAAGTCTTGTCGACTGGGAGAATTTTCCGACCGAAGATCCGGAAGTCAAGGCCTTGCAAAGGCGACGCAAACCATGAACATTAGGAATCCAGCGGCGGTCAAAGGGCCCGTTTCGTACGGTCCAAGCCACGCTCCGATGGTCCCGATTCCGTTTTTTCAGCCAGGGCGGGTATGGTGTTGGTTCGTTCCACACGCCCTGAAGGAACGTGAAGCCCCTGGAGGGCGGGTGTCGGACAGCTTGGCTGGCGACCGGCACAGGCGAGCCAACGAATTTTTCTCCCCTCGGGCGAGACGCCTCGCGTCCACCGGACACTACCGCCGAGGTTTTCCGAAAGAGCGTAACGGCAGAAGGTCTGGTTCGCCAATCAAACCGCCGATTGAATAGATCCGTGCCCGTGAGAGGCTTTCCCGCTTTTTCACGGCTTTTTGGCTTGTGTAAAAGGACAATCTGAGACCGATGAGCGAAACATCCCATGAAGCGGATTATCACGTGACCGTCTCTTCCAACGAGACGCTCGGTTTCCTGCCGGGCACACAGATCGAGCTGGCGCGCCGCCGCACGTCTGGCCAGGCTCCGCAGCACGTCGTCTTCGATTTCGACGGCACTCTGAGCCTGATTCGCGAGGGCTGGCCGGAGGTCATGGTGCCAATGATGGTCGAGTTCCTCCAGGAAACCGGCACGGCGGAGACAGCGGAAGAACTACGGACGCTGGCCACCACATTCGTGATGGAGTTGAACGGCAAGCAGACGATCTACCAGATGATTCGTCTGGCGGAAGAGATCCGGCTGCGCGGCGGCCGACCCCTTGAGCCTATTCAGTACAAGAACTGCTATCACGATCGCCTGATGAAGCGGATCGAGGGGCGGCGCGAATCGCTGCGGAGTGGCAAGGTGTTGGCCTCGGACATGCTGGTCCCCCACGCACTGGAATTGCTCGATGCGTTGCAGGAACGCGGCGCCAATATCTATCTGGCAAGCGGGACCGACGAACACTACGTTCGCGAAGAGGTGCAATTGCTTCAGCTCGACAAGTACTTCGGCCCACACGTGTATGGGGCTGTCGATGATTTCAAGACGTTCTCCAAGGCCATGGTGATTCAGCGAATCCTGCAGGAGAACCGGGTCGATGGAAACGGCCTGGTGGGGTTTGGCGATGGTTACGTGGAGATCATGAACGTGAAGGAAGCGGGCGGCACCGCAGTGGCCGTGGCAAGTGACGAGGCTGGACGCAGCGGCCGTCCGGATCCCTGGAAACGCAAACGCTTGCTCGGAGTGGGGGCCGATCTGGTGATCCCCGATTATCAGGACGCGTCTGCCCTGATCGCGTATCTCTGGAATACGGAGGAAACGGCCCAGTTATGAAGACGTTGACGACCATGTGCGCGGAGCGGCTGGAGGAGATTCTCGCCGGATTCACCCGGCTGCGGATCGCGGTTCTGGGCGATTTCTTTCTGGACAAGTATCTCCACGTCGATCCGTCCAAGGCGGAAGTGAGCATCGAGACGGGGAAGACGGCGCATCAGGTGGTAGACATCCGCCACAGTCCGGGTGCGGCGGGAACGGTTGTCTGCAACCTGGCGGCCCTGGAGGCCGGTTCGCTTCACGCGGTTGGGTTCTGCGGCGACGATGGCGAGGGCTACGACCTGCGGAAAGGCCTGGCGGCCATCGGGTGCGATTTCCGCCATCTCCACATCGCCGCCGAGCGCCGGACGCCGACGTACCTGAAGCCCCGCGACCAGAACTCGTCCGGCCTTGAAGGGGAACATAATCGCTACGACACGAAGAACCGGCGGCCGACCGAGGACGCACTCCAGCAGGCGATTCTGACCTCGCTCGACGGCCTTCTTCCCGGGCTGGACGCCGTGATCGTCCTGGATCAGGTGGAAGAGGCCGAATGCGGCGCCGTCACGACCACAGTCCGCGAGGGTCTGGCGGATCGGGCCCGGCGGTGGCCGGGGGTGGTGTTCTGGGCCGACAGTCGCTTGAGGATTCGCCAGTTTCGGTCGGTCTTGATCAAGCCGAACCAATTTGAGGCCGTGGGGATGGAGAACCCGCCGCCCGGCGAGGAGATCGATAGCGAGCGGCTGCTCGAGGCCGCCGCAAGGTTGCGAACGGAAACGGGGGCCCCCGTTTGCGTGACGCGAGGCTCGCAGGGCATGTATGTCACCGATCCTGAACCGACGCTGGTTCCGGGCGTTCGCGTCTCTGGGCCCATCGATCCGACCGGAGCGGGCGACAGCGCGACGGCCGGGGCGGTCGCTGCGCTCTGCGCCGGCGCCACACTGGCGGAGGCCGCCCTCGTGGGGAACCTCGTGGCCTCGATCACCGTCGAGCAGTTGGCGACCACAGGCACCGCCAGCCGACGCCGGGTGCTGGAGCGATTGGCGGTCTGGCAATTGCAGCGCACGTAGGTCGCGCGGCGATGCGTGCAGATGGCAGGATTCGTTCGCCAGTCGAACGGATCCTGCCGTGACCCACTCGGCCCACCCGCGCCTCAGGCCGACTTCTTCAGCACGGTGGTCTGATTCAGCTTGTTGTAGAGCGTCTTGAGGCTGATCCCCAGTTCATCGGCCACCTTGGGCTTGTTGCCGTCGTGGCGCTGGAGCGCAGCGTAGATCGCCTGCAGTTCCATTTCGCGCAGGGTGCAGGGTTCGCCGGAGACCGGGTCAGGGGACCGAACGGCGTGAGCCCCGAAACGGTTCGGCAAGTGATCGGGAAGGATCGGCAACTCGTCGGCCAGGATCATCGCATGCTCGACGACGTTGGCCAGTTCACGCACGTTTCCCGGCCAGGAATGGGCTCGCAGGATTTGCACGGTTTCCGGTGAGAACACGACCGTGTTCTGGGAAATCCCAGGGCGATAGCGAGCGGCCAGGTGTCCGGCAAGGATGGGTATATCGTCGATCCGGTCGCGCAGCGGCGGCAGGTGAATCTCGAAGGTGTTGATCCGATACCAAAGGTCCTCGCGAAATTCCCCGGTCTTGACCATCTCGTCGAGGTGGCGATGGGTGGCACAGACGACTCGCACGTCGCAGGTGAAGGGTTCGTTGTCGCCCACCCGGCGGACCTCGCCGCTTTCGAGGAACCGCAGCAACTTGGCCTGCATGGCCTTGGGGAGTTCGCCGATTTCGTCGAGGAAGAGCGTGCCGCCGTCGGCCACCTCAAACAGGCCGACGCGATGTTCATCGGCGCCGGTGAAGGCTCCCTTACGATGGCCGAAGAGTTCGCTCTCGATGAGGTTCTCGGGAAGGGCTCCGCAATTGATCGGCACGAAGGGCCGGTCGGCCCGGAGGCTCTGATCGTGGAGTGCCCGTGCCACAAGTTCCTTACCCGTGCCTGTCTCCCCCAGGATCAGGATGGTGGAATCGGTGGGTGCAACCTTACCCACAAGCTGGCGGACTCCGTTCATGCCGCGGGAATCGCCCACCAGGTCGGAGCGTCCCTCGAGGCGTTCAAGCCGCTGCTTGAGGGCCAGGTATTTCTTGGTCAACTCGCGTTTTTCGGCCACTCGCTGGAGGACGGCTCGCAGTTCGATCAACCGGCAGGGCTTGGTCAGGTAGTCGAAGGCACCGTAGCGGAGAGCGGCAATGGCCGACTCGAGGGAACTCTTGCCCGTGAGCACGATCGCGTCGGTTTCCGGCGACATTTCCTTGGCCTTCGCGATGACTTGTATCCCGTTGAGCCCCGGCATATCGAGGTCCACCAGAATGCAGTCGTACGTATTGCGTTCCAGGGCCGCAGCCGCCTTGTCGCCGTCGGGACAGATCGTCACTTCATGCCCCATCCGCGGCAGTTCCAGCCGCATGAGTTCCTGGAGCGAGTGTTCGTCGTCGGCAAACAGAAGCTTGAGGGAAGAGCCGGCAGGTCGCCGTTCGGTCTTGCTGTTTTCGCGGGGCGCATCGGCCATGGAGCTTGTCCTTCCGTGGATCAGGCTGCTCGAGAGTGATTAACGTCTTTTTCTTCCAGAACCAGGGGAAACCGTACTCGGAAGGTCGCTCCCCGGCCGGGACCATCGCTGTGGGCCTCGATCTCTCCGCCGTGATCCGAAACAATTCGGTGGGTGATCGAGAGGCCCAGGCCGGTTCCCTGCCCAACTGTACGGCGGGTAAAGAACGGCTCGAAGACATGTTCGAGCACGTCCTCGGTCATTCCGTATCCGTTGTCGACGAACGCGAGCTCCGCAAAGCCATCCCGGCGGGCCAAGTCGATCCGGACGACCCCCGTTTCGTCTTCCACGCAGTCCAGTGCGTTGGTGAGGAGGTTGAGCACAACCTGCTTGATTTCCTGGGAGTTGACCGAAGCGAGGATCCCGTCGACCGACCGGAACTCGATCTTCTTGTGTTGGTACTTGCCGATGTGGCGGACCATGTCGATCACGCCGCCGACCACGTCGCTCAGGGCTGTGGTCTGCCGTTTGGCGGGCCCCACACGGGAGAAGTCGAGGAGTTTCTCAGTGATCTCCTTGCAGCGGAAGGCCTCCGTCTGGATCATCTGAAGGTATTTCCGCGTGAGCGGATCAGGTTCGTGGCCCTCGAGCTGATCCTCGAGGAGGCGGCTCTCGAGCGACTCGGCGCACATCGCGATCGAGGCGAGCGGATTGTTGATTTCGTGGGCCACGCCTGCCGCCAGGAACCCAACGCCCGCCAGACGCTCGCTGCGAACCACCTGGCGGGTGCGTTCGCGCACCTGTCGATCCAGGTCGTCACGAATGTCCTGGAACCGCTGGGTCATGTCGTTCAAGGCCTCGGCCAGTTCCGACATCTCGTCTTCGCTCCAAAGGTGAATGCGATAGTCGAAATCCCCGCCGGCAACGCATCGCGAACCTTCGATGAGTACCCGCAGCGGCCTGAAGATCCAGCGATAGAAAAGATTGACCACGAGGGCAAAGATGGTGGCGGCCAGAACGGCGGCAATCCATGTGCCCACGATCATCGTGCGGTACTGGCTGCGTTCGGAATCGGCGAAACCGGTGAAGCGGTCAAAAAGATAGGTGGGCAGTTCATCCGCCAGCCGCTGCAGTTCGGCGAGCTTCTCGTTGAGCAGATCGATCTGGACGCCATCGAGAGCCCAGTCTCCGTCTCCCCGGGCGATGACGACTTGTTCGAGGGCCTGGTCGATCTTGCGGACCGTTTCCAGCTCCCGGTGGTTGTCGCCCATCTCGGAATCGGCGCCCAGATGCGTCTCCAGCTTCTCGCGATACTCGGCCAGGGTGGTCTCCACATCCTCCAGTCCCCTCCCGAACTGCTCGCGGACAAAAAAAGTACCCAACGGATCCGCCTGCATGTCCGGCTGCGGAAACCTGCTTGCCCTTCGGCCTCGCAATTCGCCGAGAATGATACGAAGACTGGCGACGTGACCGCTGAGCTTGTTTGCCAGCGGCAGTTCCTCCGATCGCCAGCTAAGTCCTTTGACAATGCTCCGATAGCGATGCGTGCTCAAGAGGCCGCTCCCGCCCAGAATCAGCACGCAGAGAAGGAGGAGTCCGAGACTCACCAGGAACTTGACGCGGATGGGCCATTTCGACAGCAAGGGCGACCTCCTTGTCGCTCACTCGTTGTGACGTGCGGATAAAGCAGCGGTGAGTCTAGCATCACCTCCCTTGCCCGACAAGAAAAGGAAGGCAGCTTGGGTAACATGGACCGTCTAAATCGGCCCTCCTGACGCACATCGAGCTTGGTTATTTGACAAAAGCTTCTATACGATCGAAAGCCGCTTCGAGGTTCGCCAAACTCGTGGCAAATGATGCCCTGGCATAGCCTTCCGCGCCGAAGGCCGACCCCATGACCATGCCGACCTTCTGTTGCGAGAGGAGTTGCAGGCACCAGTCGGTCGAGGTGTTGATCTGGCGGTCGCCGTTATCACTATAAAGGTGCTGGCTGATATTGATGAAGGCATAAAAGGCTCCCGCCATCTCCGCGCAGCTCAACCCCGGGATCTGGGCAATCCGGTCCTGAACGTAGTCGCGTCGCTTGGCAAACTCGGCGAGCATCTCGGTCACGCACTCTTGCGGGCCCCGTAAAGCGGCGAGCGACGCGTACTGGCTGACGCTACAGGGACATGAGGTTTCCTGGCTCTGGAGATCGTCCATGGCCTTGGCTACTTTGGCGGGCGCCATGGCCCAACCGATTCGCCACCCGGTCATGGCGTAGGTCTTGCTGACTCCGTTGACAATCACGCAACGTTCCTGGAGGCCGGGCCGAACCGTGGGGAAACTGGCGAATTTGTGGTTCCCATAGACAAGGCGTTCGTAGATTTCGTCCGTGACAACATTCAAGTCCCTCTCGAGAACCACGTCGGCCAGCGCTCCAAGATCCTCGGGCGAGTACATGCTGCCGGTCGGATTGGAGGGACTGCAGAGCAGCAGGACCTTGGTTTTGTCGGTGATCGCCGCTCGAAGCGCCTCCGGTGTCAGCCGGAAATTGTCTTCCTGTCTGGTCTGAACGATCACGGGAACCGCGCCGGTCAATTTGACGAGCTCGGCGTAACTAACCCAGTAGGGGGCTGGAATAACGACTTCGTCCCCTGGATCGAGCAGCACCGTGAAAACGTTGTGGAGGGCGTGCTTGGCGCCGTTTGATACTACCACCTGGTTGGGTGAGTAAGACAACCCGTGGGTCCCTTGGTAGGCCTCGACGATCGCTTTCTTGAGTTCGGGAAGACCGCCGGCCTGGGTATAGTGGGTGTGGCCGGCCTCCATGGCCTCTAGTGCGGCTTGGCGGATGTGCAAAGGCGTATCGAAATCAGGCTCGCCGAGACTCAAGTCGTAGACCGTCTGGCCCTGGGCCTTCAACTCCTTGGCTTTCGTTGCCATGGCGATGGTGGCAGAGGGCTCCAATGCTTGAACAATGCGTGAAATGCTCAAGGACATAACAACGGGCTCCGTACGTCATATCACTCCAGGGAAGGGAAAGCAGCCAACCCCAAACGAGGGCAGCCCCGCCTCCGTCAGCACTTCGAGACGACCGGAAACGATTCCGATGCAAGCTTGACGGGATGGTTGCAGACTGGACAATCATAGTGTGTTTGAGGTCGTCTTCCAAGTGGGTCGGACGTGTTCTACCCTTGTTTCCGTGTCCGACACCGTGACTCCTACGCGGGGCACACATTCAGGTGTGCCTGCGGGTTTGAGCCGCACCGACGCTTGAACTTGACGCAGCGCCTCTTCGACATGCTGCGCACGAGCCTGCATCTCCTTTGGAATCAAGGACTTGACGCAACGAATCAAGCCCCCAAGGCAGCTTCCATGGATTGCCGGCGGGAAATGGTCTCGGAGGGACTTGGGGGACGTGGTATGATCTCTCACCCCTGATTTTGGTCAGGGGGCCTTGTCAAAAAGTACTGAGATCGGAACGATGGAAACGTGGGATATCGCACTGCTGGTCGTTGCCGGGTATGTTGCGACCTATGGGCTGGCGAGCCTGATGACCCGGCGTCGCGACCAGTTGATTGAACAGTTCCGAGAGCAGATGGAGGAGAATGCGACGCAAACGAGAATCGCCGATGCAGAGTCGTCGGAGTCGGGGAAGCGACAGGCTGCTTGATTGCGACCGGCGGATTCTTCGGGCGGGGTGTATCTCTTTCCCTTCGGCACGGACGCGGGTTTGAATCCGCGGTTCTACCGGCCGAACTTGCGAAATAGAACACGGGGTGCACCAGCGACGAAGCGGTTTCTCCCCTGCAGTGAGCAATTATGTCCAAGCGCTTCTACATTGAGACGGTAGGCTGTCAGATGAATGTTCTGGACAGCGAGCTGGTGGCCGCCAGTTTGCTGGCCGCCGGCTATGAGGCGGTCGACAATCGGCGCGACGCGGATGTCATCTTGTTCAACACGTGCAGCGTGCGGCAACACGCCGAGGACAAGATTTACAGCGCGCTTGGACGGTTGAAAAACGTCAAGGATCGCCGCCCCGACAAGATCATTGGAGTGCTCGGCTGCATGGCCCAGAAGGATCAAGCCGGGATTTTCAAACGGGCCCCGCACGTGGACCTGGTCGTTGGACCAGGGCAGATCGGGCAACTCCCGATCCTGCTTTCCCAGGTAACGGCCAGCCGGACACCCCTGCTCGAAATCAGCCTGGGACGTAGAGGGCGGCCCCGAATCGAGGTCGAAGACAGTTTCGAGCAGTACGATCCCATACGGAGTGCCGCGGCCCGACAATCGGTCTATCAGGCAATGGTCCGGGTCATGTTTGGCTGCGACAAGTTCTGTACTTACTGCATCGTGCCGAGCGTACGCGGTCCGGAGCAGAGCCGGCCGTCGAGCGAAATCGAAGCCGAAGTTGCGCAGTTGGCCGATCAGGGCTGCCTGGAGGTCACGCTCCTGGGACAGACCGTCAATAGCTACGAGTATTCCGAAAACGGCAGTCGCGTGCGTCTGGCCGACTTACTGGAGCGACTCCAGCGGATCGAGGGAATTCGGCGGATCAAGTTCGTCACGAATTACCCGCGGGAGATGGACGATACCCTGCTCGAGGCGGTCCGCGACCTGGACAAGGTCTCGCCGTACCTGCACGTACCGGCCCAGAGCGGCTCGAATACCGTGCTCAAGCGGATGAAGCGGGGCTACACGGTGGAGGAGTACCGTGAAATGCTCCAGCGGATCAGGGAGATTGTTCCCGGAGCGACCGTGACGAGCGACTTCATCGTGGGCTTCTGCGGAGAATCGGAAGAAGATTTCCAGCAGACGGTCGACCTGGTTCGATTCGGGCGTTTCAAGAACAGCTTCATCTTCAAGTACAGCCCGCGGGCTGGCACGAAGGCCGATGAACTCTATGCCGACGATGTTCCGGACGAGGTAAAACGCCGGCGAAACAACGTACTGCTGACCATTCAGAACGCAATCAGCCAGGAGGAAAACGATCCGCTGGTGGGGCAGACGGTGGATATCCTGGTGGAAGGGCCCAGCAAAGCAGCTCTGAAGGGTACAAGCCATGACGTAACCGTTCAGCTCACCGGACGGACCGTGTGCGATCGGATCGTGGTCTTCGACGGGCCGAGCAGTCTGACCGGCCAGATCCTGCCGATCACAATCGCCACGGCGAACTCGTTCACGCTCTTTGGCCAATTGGCCGAGCAGATCCGTCCGGATTCGGATCCTGCCTCACAATGAAGCTGCTTTTGTCGACCCGCTGACAGTTGAGTTGACACAAGCCTGTGAGGGCTGCAGGATAGTGTTGGACGCGAAGCATAGGACGACCGGCCTGCGTGGAGCCCCCCTCTTGGAGGAAGGACCGCGGATCGAGTATCTTGGCGGCAGCCAACGAATTTGAGTGTCCTTGTCTCGCTCCCCGTGTCTGCCTCGCGCTGCGATCAGGATACCTATGGAACTCGACCGTCTACGAAGCTACCTCGACAGTTTCAAGCAGGCTGAGCCGTGGTTGCGTGATCTGAAACTGGTCAATCGCAAGCGGGGGCACGGGAATCTGGTGCGGATGGCGACCGGCGGATTTACGCTCGACCTGCTGGCTGCAATGTGCGAGCAGTTGCAGGCGCGTCTTCCACGGTGTGCCGATCCGGACATGGCGTTGAACAACCTCGACCGGTTCGTGAGCGAGGCCCGTAATCCCTTGTCGCTGGGGGCGTTGTTTGAGCGGGACCCCGAGTCGCTCGCCACCCTGCTTCAGATCATTTCCACGAGCCAGCATTTGGCCGATTATCTGGCCACGGACCCGGAAGCCTACGATCTTGTCCGTCTCACCGAAGGGGAGCCCGTCTCGCGAGAACGGCTCGTCGACGATGTCGTGAGCGAGGTAGAAGCCCTTGAACACGAGCCGTCCGTCCTTCGTGCTCTGCGACGGTTCAAACGGCGGGAAACGCTGCGCATCGCCTACGGCGACATCATCCGCGAGCAACCGCTGCGTACGGTTGCGACGCAGATTTCCTACCTGGCAGACGCGATTCTCGAGGCGACCTTGCGAACTGCCTCGCGAAAGGCCACAGAGCGATGGGGCGTCCCGCAGGATGAGAAGGGGGAACCGGCGGGATTCGTCGTCCTGGCCTTGGGGAAGCTCGGCGGGACGGAACTGAATTATTCGAGCGACATCGACCTGATGTTCCTCTACAGCACCGACGGAAAGACCGCCAGCAAGCGAAGTGTGACCAATCGCGAATACTTCGAACAATTGGCGCGCCAGTTCGTTCGCATGCTGACGGACGCATCGCAGCTCGGAGCAGCCTACCGCGTGGACTTGCGTCTGCGTCCGGAAGGTGAACACGGGCCCGTGTGCATGAGCGTGGAGAACGCCCTGCGGTATTACGATCTCCGCGGACGTACCTGGGAACGCCAGGCCTTCATCAAGGCCAGGGCGGTCGCTGGAGATCTGGCCCTGGGCAACGAGTTCCTCGACCAGATGCAGCCCTGGATCTACCGCCGTTACCTGAGCACGGCCGATATCAACGGCATCCGGGCCTTGAAGCGGCGCATCGAACGGCGCGCGCAGTGCGAGGGGGCGGGCGCTCGCGACGTGAAGTGCGGCAATGGCGGGATCCGCGATATCGAGTTCGTCATCCAGTTCCTGCAACTACTCAATGGCGCCGATACGCCCGAGATCCGGACAGGCAACACCCTGGAGGCCATCACCCGTTTGACCGAGGTAGGTTGCCTGACTGACCAGGAAGGTTCTTTGCTGGCGGAGAACTACGGATTCCTGCGCAAGATCGAGCACCGTTTGCAGATCATGTTCGATCTGCAGACGCACATCGCCCCGGACGATCCCCCGGAGACCCGCAAGTTGGCCCTGCGGATGGGCTACATGGATTCGGAAGCCCAGTCGGCCTTGGACGCGTTTGAGGCGGACTATGAAGACTGCACGGAAGTGAACCGCCGGATTCTCGATCACCTGCTCCACGATGCATTCAGCGACGACGCGGAAACGGCTGCCGAGGTTGACCTCGTGCTGGACCCGGCACCGCCGACGGAGCGGATCACCGACGTGCTGGGCAAGTATCCGTTCCGCGACGTCAGCCAGGCTTATCGCAACCTGATGGCCCTCGGGGAAGAGAAGATTCGCTTTCTGTCGACTAGGCGTTGCCGGCACTTTCTGGCGTCGATTGCCCCCGAACTACTCGCCGCTATCGCCACGACCCCCGATCCGGACTCCACGCTGGTCAATCTCGACAAGGTGGGCGACTCGTTGGGCGGTAAAGGGGTGTTGTGGGAGCTTTTCAGCTTCAATCCCCCTTCCCTCCGGCTGTACGTGCGCCTTTGCGCCTATGCCCCGTACCTGTGCGGGATTCTTACGAGCAATCCGGGAATGATCGACGGATTGATGGACAGCCTGGTTCTGGACCGGCTGCCGTCGATGGAATACCTGCGTGAGACCGTTTCACAACTCGGGTATCGAGCCGAGGATCTCGATCCAGTTCTCCACAGTTTCAAGAACGACCAGCAACTTCGTGTGGGAGTGCGCGACGTGCTGGGGAAGGAAGACGTTTCGGCGATCACGGGCACTCTTTCCGACATCGCGGAAGCGTGTCTGGAACAGATCACGGCCCGAGAATACGAGAAGCTCGAGGCAAAGTTTGGACAACCGACGATCCAGTCCGGTCCGCGAGCAGGCGAGACGTGTGAAATGGCGATTCTGGCCCTGGGCAAATTCGGCGGCCGGGAGATGAACTACCACAGCGACCTGGACATCGTGTTCCTTTATGAAGCCGAGGGGCACACCAGGCACGGAGAATTCGGCAACCGCAGAGAGACCACTTCGAATCAGCATTTCTTCGGGGAGTTGGGCCAACGGATCATCAAGACGACAAGCCGATTGAGCGCTTACGGGCGTCTCTATGAAGTCGACGCACGGCTTCGTCCCACAGGCCGCAGCGGGATGCTGGCGACTTCTCTGGCGGAATTCTCCCGGTACTTCGCCGAGGGCGACGGGCAATTGTGGGAACGCCAGTCGCTGTGCAAGGCCCGTGTCGTCTGCACTTCGGGCGATATGGCCTTGAAGACGTCGGAGACGGTTGCCGCGGCAGCCTTCGAGCACGCTTGGTCGGCGGCAGACGCGGAGGCAATTCGGCAGATGCGACGCCGGCTGCAGGAGACGGCCACTGGGGCAAACCTGAAACGCGGCGCGGGGGGCATCGTCGATATCGAGTTCCTCGTGCAGATGCTGCAGCTCAAGCACGGCAACCAGGTAGACTCGATTCGAACGCCCACTACCCTCAAGGGAATCGATGCCCTTCGCCGCGCGGGCTTGCTGGCCGAGGAGGATGCGCAGTTCCTGGCCGACAGCTACCGTTTTCTGCGGATTCTCGAAAGCCGGTTGAGATTGATGAACCAGACCGACCAGAGCAAGCTGCCGGACGACCCGACGGAACTGACCAAGCTCTCGCACCTGCTGCGTTGGCCGAGCGGCGGCGCTCTGCTGGTCGATTTCGAACGTTACCTGGCCGAAACGCGACGATGCTTCGATCGGGTGTTTGACGCCGAGACTCGGTAGGCACGGTAGGCACTCGGTGTGCCGTGGTGAAGAGGCAGATGCGGAGACGCAAGGCGGCGCGAGCAGGCGTTTGATCGCCAAGGGGGTGGTGTAACGACGAACGGGAGTCTGGTCCCGATCGCCCCCAGTTCTCGCTGCGTCTCCGGCTTCTGCTTACTACGTCGCCTACACTCGCTTCCCCGCCGCCCGGTCGTTGATGTCGATCTCCTGGCCGCCGAAGGGCTCGGCGGAAAGGACGAAGATCTTGCCGTCGCCCATGCGGCCGGTTCGGGCCACGTTGACAATGGTGCGGACAACCTCATCCACCCGCAGAGCGTCGACCCAGACGGTGATCTCGACCTTGGGCAAGAACGCCATCGAGTACTCGCTCCCCTTGTATTCGTCGAGGTAGGATTTCTGCCGCCCGTAGCCTTTAACCTCCGAGACACAGCACGCCTCAAGCGGTGCGTGCTTGAGTTCTTCC
>CAYSCH010000223.1:0-11483 GCA_964429355.1 uncultured Planctomycetaceae bacterium
CAAACCAACCCTACCACCGCTGACAAACTGGTATCGATTCTGGCTGTCACTGACAACTATCACGTTCACACCACCAAGAATACATTTTTACCCGTCTCCTGTCCCCTGTCTCCTGTCTCCTGTCCCCTGTCTCCTGTCCCCTGTCCCCTACTCCCTGTCTCCCGTCCCCTCATCTCCGATCTCCGATCTCCCTGCTCTCTCCGTCCCCATACTCCACCTCCCTCAGATTCTCACCGCGTCTCCTTCATTCGCTCGCCAGGCCGCCCCGGCCATCCGCCCCACACGCTCGCAGAATCCACCTCCCTGGCGCTGGAGAAATACACAAGACACTCCCCGAATCCAGGGAGCCACTTCCGAGGTAAAAGTGTCAGAAAACTTCAATTCTCGTGCAAAGATGCCCCCTGCCAGTTTCCTATGTCTCCTATCTTTGCCGCCGCCGTCAACCATCGCCACTGACATGAATACCCTGATACCAGAGCCCTCTCGCCCCCCGCAATTTGGCAGAACCTCTCATCCGTTGACCAACGCACCCATTCCGACGAGTGAGGATCATTGATGAGTCAGTCAGGCCACTGTACAATCCGCATCAACCGGGATGCCGTCCCTTATCTCCAGGGGGACTACCAACCTGGGGCCCTAAACGGCCTTGCTCGAAGCGAGGGGATGAAGGCAATCAAGGAAGTCGATCGCGACCAGTCGAGGGAAAGGTTCTGTGAGGAGAATTCCATGATTGATAAATCCTGTTTCCTTGGGCGATTGGGCCAGTCCCGTGTGTGGAACAGGTTGTCCGGGCCTTCCAGGGCGTTTGGGCTTCTTCTGCTTCTGCTGTTTGCGATTGCCCCTCTCCCGGCCTGGGCGCAGGGCGACATGGACGTGGACAGTCCCTACGGCGTGTATGCGGACATCATGAAAGGGCAGGAAAACGCCTTCGTCCCGAAGAACCTGGATCTCATGCGCCAGGCGGACCTGGCGTGGGTGCGCTGCGACTTCTACTGGGACACGGTGGAAGGTCCGCAGGGAACGTGGCACTTTGACCACCTGGAAAAGGTGCTGGACCAGACCGAGGCACGGGGCTTGAATCTGCTCGTGATCCTCGGCTACACGGTGCCCTGGGCACGCCCGGTTTGCGACCATCCGGAGCCCTGGCTCGAATATGTGCGCCGAACCGTTTCGCACTTCAAGGATCGCATCAAGTACTGGGAAATCTGGAATGAGCAGAACCTGAAGAGTTTCTGGGTGGCGGATCCGGACCCGAAGGCGTACGCGCAGTTCCTCAAAGCCACTTATGAAACGATCAAAGCGATTGATCCGGAGGCGGTCGTCGTTTACGGCGGGTTGGCGGGGGTTCCGTTCGACTACTACGAGCAAACGCTTCAGGCGGACGCAGGGCAGTACTTCGATGTGATGAACATTCACCCCTATCGCGGCGGGTTGACCAGCGCGCAGGAGGTACGGAAGTTTCTGAGTGATATTCAGCGGTTTCACGACCTGACGGTGAAATACTGCGGCCAGGACAAACCGCTCTGGATCACCGAAATGGGCTGGTCCACGCCTCCTGGGCTGGGCCGGTATTCGGGCCTGCTCATCGATGCCGCGCTGGCGCGCCTCTTTCCGGGGGGCGTGCCGGGTAAGATCGCCGTCGTTTGCGACCCGTCTTACCCGCCGTCCGGCTGCCTGAATACGGAGGTTTGGCGCAAGGTCGTCAAAACCGGTGCGGAACTCGAGGCCGTGCGGATCGCGGATCTGAAGACGCTTGATCCGACCAAACTGCCGGTCCTGATTCTTCCGCCGACCGAGTCGTTTCCGACGGACGCTCAGGACGAAATCCGCGCCTACGTCCGAGACGGCGGCACGCTCGCCGCTCTGGGCGGGATCCCGTTCTACTACCGTATGACGGTCGGGCCAGACGGCATCTGGACCGCTGGCGACGACCATTCGGCTACGGGTCTGGCGCTGGCGGAGACGTTCCGCGTGCATTGGTACGCCTGGTGGACACAGGAAGGCACGCCGCGCCGGCCCCAATCCGCCATCGCGCCCGGTCTGGAAACGCTGCTGAAGGACTACCCGGCCGGGAAGCTGACGGGTCAGGCGTTTTTCTCGGCGAAACTCCTCCAAGAGGGAGACTCGCTGGAACCGTTGCTCGTTTACGCGGAGGATTCAACCAAGGCGATCGCCGGCATCTATCGTTTCCGTAGCGACTGGAAAGGGAACATCATCCTGAATACCATCGAGGACTCGCTGGGTGGCTCCAACCGTACGCCGGAGCCGAATCAGGGCATTTACCTCAGTCAGGCGATTCTCTTGGCAGTTTCTTTCGGAGTGGAACGGTTCTTCCCCTACGAATTCCAGGCCGTCGAGCGCGACCAAGTGGACCCGGAACACCATTTTGGAATCGTTCACGCCGACCTGACGCCGAAGCCCGGCTACCTGGCCTACCGTGCCCTGACGAAAGCGCGTCCTGCGGGATCGGTGAATCTGCCCGGCGAGCTGTTTTTGGCCGACGGGAAACTCTGCATGATTTCGTGGAAACGTCCCGACGGCCAGACCGCCTGCGCCGTCTGGTCCTCCGATGGCCCGGTGACGAAGAGTGTCAGGATCTCCGGCGAGCTTACCGACGCTTTTGACTGCCACGGCTCTCAGGTGAAAGTCTGCGACCAAATGACCTTCAGCCAGAGGATTACGTATTTCGTTTTCAAAGAGGGTGAAGACGGCAAGGAGCCGAAATTGGAGCTGGCGACTTCGAGCCCGGGAAGCCCTGGGTTGTTCAGTGCAACCGAGAAGCAGGAAGGTGGCCACGACGACGTCCCGATCGCAGGCCAATGACTTGGAACTTCGCTATGGACGAACGCCCTCCGGAGACGGAGACAACTCTTGAGCATTCTTCCGCCAGGGGCTCGCGCCCCTGGGCGCCGCCCGCGCAGGCTGAAGCCTGGACACCAACATCTTGTTGCTTACTCTGGACGGCTAACTCCGGAAAGCGTTATTTCACCTCCGCGTGCTCGAAAAGGCGCCGCTCGCTCAGGCCTCCGCCCTCAGTTGCGGAACAGCAGCGGCGCCAGTTCGCGCAAGCTTCGCCGCCAGCTTTGAAACTCGTGGGCCGTGTCCTGGGAGACATAGAACACGCTGTTGATGCCGGCTTGCTTCAACGCGTCGGCGTTCGCCCGCGGATCGCCGCCGCGACCACCTCGTCCGCCGCCGAGTTCGCGGCTGCCGGAGCTGACGAATACCAGCTTGACCTGCTCCTTGAAACCGGGCGTGTTGTTGACGTCATCCAGGGAGATGCTCCCGCCGCTGAACAGCCCGATGTGAGAGAACTTGTCGAGGTTGGCCAGGGTGATCTGCTTGGTTTCCATTCCGCCCATGGAGAGGCCGGCCATGGCGCGATGGGGCTGATCGGCGAGGGTGCGGAAGTTGGCGTCGATGTACGGGATCAATTCGTCGACGAGAACCGTCTGGAATGGACCGATCTTGAAGCTTGCCAGGCCGCCGAACCGGACTTCGTTCGTCATGCCGTAGGTCATCACGATCAGGAAGGGCTCGATCTTGCCTTCGGCAATCAGGTTGTCCATGATCAGGTTGGCCCGGCCCTGGTTGCTCCAGGCGGTTTCATCCTCGCCCCAGCCGTGCTGCAGGTAGAGCACCGGATAACGCTTGTCCGGGTCCTTGTCGTATTCGGGTGGCGTGTAGACAAAGGCTCGGCGTTGCGTGCTGGTGCTGCTGGAGGGAAAGAGAATCTGCTGCACCCGGCCGTGGGGGACGTCCTTCAGCGCGTAGAATTCCTGGTCGTGGGCTGGGATTTCGACCCCGCTTTCCCAACGAGTCGAACCGTAGAAGTTCAATGTGCCGGGATCGTTGAATGTCCCCTCATCAATCGTGAGATGGTAGTAGTGGAATCCTTCATCCAAGGGCGCCGACACGCCAGTCCAGGCCCCGTCTTCGCCCTTGGTGAGCCGGGTTCCGCGAAAGCTCACGCCCACGTTCTGGGCCTGGGGCGCAACGATGCGGAATCGAACGCGGCGTTCGGAGTTGACCTGGGGATACTGTTGGCCCGGCTGATTGAGAGACGAGGGCAGGAAATCCTCGACCACCGGCGCGGCCTCTGGACCTGCTTCAACCGGCGCGGCGTTTGCAGCGGTCTCAGGAAGAGGCAGCGAACGGAAGACACGCTGCGCGAAGTGGTAGAGACTATTCTTCCAGTGTGCAGGGTCGTGGGCGTTGTCGTCGACATGCCAGATGTGCGGGACGTTGTTGTCGCGGAGATAGGCATGCACGCCCTGGCTGATTCGTATCAAGCCGTCCTTCTTCCCGCAGGAGAGCCAGAGGAGTTTGAGCCTGGCCTTGGCGCCGGCGGGGTCGGGCACGAGTTCGTTGGCCGGCTTGGTGTTGGGGGCGGAGGAGAAGCCGCCCACCCAGGCGAAGGTGTCCAGGTGCGTCAGTCCAAAGTTGAGGGCCTGTCCGCCACCCATGGACAGCCCGGCGATCGCACGGTGCTGGCTGTCTGTTTCAGTGGAGTAACGCGACTCAATCGCCGGGATAACATCCTTGAGCAGATCCTGCTCGAAGGCGGCAAATGCGGGTGCCGCTTCGAAAACGTTGCCTTCGGCCCGATCGTTTTTCTGGGCCCGGCCATTGGGCATGACGATGATCATGGGCACGGCCTTTCCCTCGGCGATCAGGTTGTCGAGCAGGACGTTCGGCGTGGCGAAGCGCTGCCACTCAGTCTCGTCGCCGCCGATACCGTGCAGGAGATAGAGCACCGGGTACTTGTTGTCTTTCGAGTAACCGGGTGGTGTGTAAACCTGCATCTTGCGCGTAGCCCCGACGGACTTCGACTCGTAACTGACCATTTCCAGTTGCCCGTGGGGAATTCCTTCTCGCACGGCGTCAAAGCCGGCAGGCGGATCAGGAAAGGCCGGGACATCGTCCGGGTTCAGTTCGATCGGGCCGCCGAACCCGCGTCTCCCCTGGGCAAGGCTTTCAGAAATAGCCGCGGTGAGGACCAACAATCCGATCAGCAGAAGCGGCAGCGAGTGCTTCCATCGCGTCATCATGGGAATGCTCCTAAGGCAACTAGAGACGGGTTTGGTGCTGCAGACGGCCAACGTGGGTTCGACCACTCCGAGGGCCTGGGCGTGCTTGCCCGGCAAGTGATGGACAAGGCCCCGGAAGTGAGCGGCGCCAGGATGGGAGGCCTGATCGCGGAGGATGGCCTTGCACAGGGCTGCGGCCTGGTCGCAGGGGTCGGGCATGGGACAAGGACGTTATAACGTGCACAGGATCCGGGTAGTCTGTTTGTCAGTATGGAGACGCTGGGCCGGCCGGTCAACAGGGGGCGAAGTGGGGCGGCGGATTGTCGGGACGTGCCTGGGACCACCGCGACCGCTCACCGGGGTGAAGTTCAAGACCCCCAACAGAACGCAAGAGCTGCCCACGGGCATGGACGTGAGCAATCGGCGGTTGTCTCGGCAAGCGTCACCCACTGGCGAATGGCTGGCGGTGCAGCGCTGCCCGCGCAGCCTGAAGCCTGGACTCCAACATCTTGAAGAGCATGTCTCGTTTGCCCGTGATAAAGCGAGATTTCTACCCGATCCACAAGCCTTCAATGCGGATCTGGTAGCCTTCTGCGTTTCGGTTGAGGTAGTTGATCAGACCGCTGTGCCGCCACTGAAGCATACACATTCTCGGCTGGAAGAAGTATCGCAGGCCGAGCTTCAGTTCACACCGGGATTGCCTGACGAGGCCCTCATAGGCTTCGGCGATATAGTAGCCGAGATCCTTGAATCCGTTTTGGCGCGGCCCCAGGGGGCCCGTAACGCACCAGACAATGACGCCGGTGCGATGATCCGCTTCCATGACCACGCCGCAGTGCGTGATGGGACAGCCGCACGACATTCCCAACGGCCGACCGATGAGGATGTCGCCGGGCTGAATGTCCATTTCCCGCGTCAGTATCGGGTTGTGCGGGAGGATGATCTCGCGAGGTCCTGGCTCCTCGGGAAAATGTTCCAGGTAGAAGTCGAACTCGCGGTCCAAGTGGTCCCGCCAGGCCGGCTGTTGGGAATCGCCCGCCAGGCCGTTTGCGATGAGCGTCCGGGATGCACACGCACCGGCTCTCTGGTCGGCGGAACATCCTCCGCAGGCCGCGGCCGACTCGGGGTAGCCGGCTGTGGCATGAACAGGGAGTCGGCCCGCGGCGCGCTCTGTCGCGGTAACCCCGCGGAAGGCGTGGGCAAGTTTCTGGATGGCTTGATCGGCGTTGCCCTCTTCCGCGGGTGCGGCCGAAGCCCCCGGGTCGAGTCGGCTTTTCGCCAGGTGGATGCACCGGCGCAGCATCTCGGGTGAGGAGGCCAAACGATCCTGGAATTCGTCGCATGTGCGATAGCCGCAGAGGCCGCAATTGAGGCCGGGAAGCTGGATAGCGTTGGTTTGAGCCATGTAAAAGTTGCTCCGTGACGGAAGGGGTGTGGTCAGGTTACCGACGCGAGGCTGGTAGAGTCGTCTGTGGAGAGCGCACCGCGGTGGGGAACATTCCCATGAGGCGGTCCGCCTCTTCGACAGTGATGCTACTCTCCCCGGTAAAAAGTCTGGTTGTCCAGGGCCCGCACGACTCCGAAATGCGATTGCCAGCCAATCTCTTTCTTGCCAACGCATATCGTACACGTACCGGCAGGAGGATTTCCCCGCAGGTACATCGTCCCGGTGACCTCCGGAGTCTCCAGGGCCTGGGTGATCAGGGGATCGATCCCGATCCCATGGAGAGCATTCACCTCGCGCACGAGGACCTCGGGAGCAACATCCTGGATGCGGGCCCGAAACACCTCTCGCTCCGCTTGAGATACCCGGTCGATCTTCGTCACGACCGCGATGTCGGCCAGCGAGAGCATCGGGCCGACCTTCAAGGGCAGGTTCATTCCGCTGGTCGCCTCGAGGACAATGATGCCCAAGCCACCGTCCACATAGGGGGCGCACCTGAGACACAACCCCGCGGTCTCTACCAGCAGCAGTTCAGCGCCCTGCTGTTCGGCCCACCGGAGCGCGTCGCTCAGCACCATCACATGGCAGTGGTCCGGACACAGCTCGCCCGAGTACACCTTCCGCGTGGGGATTCCGAATTCTTCGGCCAGGAGTTCGTCTTCGTCGGCGAATTGTACGTCGAGCTTCAGGAACGCCACCTGACGGTCGGATTGCAGAAACTTCCGTATCATGTGGCGAAGCACCGAGGTCTTGCCGGTCGTGGCCGGTCCAGCACAGATGATCAGTCTCATGCTACCGCCTCCAGCCCCCGTGCCGTAAGCCGGTGTCCCTGGCGCAGCCTTTCTCTGAGCGCCGAGAGCGTGTCGTCCAAGCGATTGACGTGGATGGCGACCTCTTGTTCCTCATCGCTGGTGTGCAGGACCTGCGTGACGCAGCCGTTCTGCATGACCAGCCGGAAATCCGAAAGCAGGGCAATGCGAGGATCGTGGGTGACGAAGATGAATATCTTCCGATGTTGCCGCAGCAACTGAACGGCTCGCGTGCGATGGATGCCCGCGTTCTCCACCTCGTCGAGCAGAACCACCGGCGTGGCGCAGATCACCGTGGCATCGGCAATCAAGAGGGCTCGGGTTTGCCCGCCGGAAAGCTCGGTCATGCGGTTGTCCAGGTCGATGGGTTCTCCAGTCAACTGGTTCGCAAACTCGATGGCTTCGGCGACCAACTGGGAAGACTCACCGCTACCTGTGCGCACTCGGCTGTGCGTCAACAAGAACTTGCCAACGGGCAGGTCCGAAAGGAAAGTTGTATGTTGCGTAATGAGGGCGATCGGGTTTCGTGCGGGATTGTATCGGAAGTCAGCCGGGGGCGGCTGGTCGTTGATCAGAATCCGCCGGCCACTGGGGGTGTCCGCATTCGCGAATAGCTCGATGTCGTTGATCAGCGTCGTCTTTCCCGACCCGGTGGGGCCGACAATGCTGACCACTTGGCCCATGTGCATGTCGATCCGACCGAACGACTCGGTTCGGCCATTCTTACCATGGCCGTTGAGAACGGAGATTGTCTGGATCATAGGGACTCCCTGGAGGTTACTTGTGAACGCCGCGCAATGAGGGCAGGGCCTCGCAAGTAAATCAGCATGCGAGCGGCGTATCGGCGTGGCGGCGCCCCGTGGCCCTGTCACGCACGACGAGTCCTACCGCAATCGGTGTGCCGATGAGAAGAATGCGATCGTCTTCGACCGCAAATTGGTCCCGCCAGATGACTTACAACTCCCCGTTAGCGCGATCCTTGCTGGGCACGCCGTGGCATTTGCTGACCTTCCCGTAACCATTGACGGGAGGACTGTGTTTTTTCACGGGAGAACCGGGGTGATGTGACCGCCTTGGAGGGGCACGATGTGTAATTCATGGCGAGCGAGGTGACAACTGCCTATGCCGTGCCCCGAACTTCCCAAATGGGAAGCCTGCGACGGGAAAACCACCGGTTTTATGAACACCACCCGCGAGGGAAGGCTCCTGTGGAACAAAGCCTGGACTCCCAGAGCGGAATCTGGGAGGATGCCGCTATGAGCAACGCCCTGCCAGCCTACCAGTTCGGCCTGCGAAAGATGCTGCTGTGGACAGCGATGGTGGCACTCTACTGCGGGCTGGTGGTGGCTGTGGAGTCGGAGAGCATCGAGTGGCTGGTAGTGTGCTGCTGCCCGCTACTGATCCTGGGAATTCGCCTCGCCTTCGGCTCCTGGGTCGCTTGCCATGTGTCGGCCGTTGCGGCGGGTGGGGTGCTCGCCCTGCGGACATTCTCGCCTGCCCTGCCCGCCAGTCCGATGGAGGTCTGGAGCGCCTTCGTTCAGGGGTGTGGGGTCGGCTACGCGGTCTGGCTGGTTGTGGAACTGGCCTCGGTGCTGGTCAATCGGCTGGACCGCCTCATGCGGAGCAAGGGAGCGTAGCTCGTGCAGCGTGCGGAGGGGACGCGATACGTAATTCATGGCGAGCGAGGTCGCAGTTGCGTGTGGCGTCGCCGGAACTCGATCACAAATCGTTTACGGCGTTGCCCTTCGGGGCTGAAACAACTCTTGGACGTTCTCCCGCCAGGGGCTTGCGTCCCTGGGCGCTGCCTGCACAGGCTGAAGCCTGGACTCCAGCTTGGGTTTCACTCTTGCTGCTGGATGCTGGCCAGGGAGGCAAACGCACCGCTGGTGGTGAGTCCCTCGTAGGCCTGCACGTAGACGCGGTACAGGTCTTCGTAGCACTGGTGGCGCTTTGGATCGGGCTCGATCCGGTCGGCAACGTGAACCATGGCCTTGACGCCTTCTTCGAGGGAGGAGAACAGGCCGGCTCCCAGTCCGCCCAGGAGGGCCGCTCCCAGGCCCGTCGACTCGCTCACGCGCAAGGTCTCCACCGGCCGTCCGTAAACGTCGGCCTGGATCTGGTTCCAAAGGGCGGAACGGGTTGCCCCACCACCGATTCGCAGCGAGCGAACGTCCAGGCCGGCTGTGGTCCACTGCTGGAACATGTCGCGAATTTCCAGGACGACCCCTTCCATCACTGCCCGGGTCATTTCGGCACGGCCGTGGGCGAAGGAGAGGCCAACGAAGGAAGCGCGAGCGTCGGGATTCCACCGTGGTGTGGCGGCCGTGGCGAGGTACGGAAGGTAGAGCAAGCCGCGACTGGCGCAGGGTGCGGTGGCGGCAAGGGCATCGAGTTGTTGATAGGCGTCGAGGCCGCCGGCCGACTCGATTTCTTTCTCGCGGGTGGCGATCACGTCGCGGAACCAGCGGAGGGAGGCTGCTGCCGCGTTGGAAAGCCCCTCCACCTCCCACATTCCGGGCGCCACGTGATGGGTGATCATCATTCCGCCGAAGCCGGCCAGGGGGCGTTCGGTGGCCAGGATCGCCAGGCCGGCCGTGCCGAGGGTGACGGTCGCCAGGCCCGGCTCGACGGCGCCCATGCCGAGGACGCTGCAGTTCTGGTCGCCCGCTCCGAGACAGAGGGGCGTGCCTGCGGCGAAGCCCGTCTTCTCGGCCACGGCGGGCGAGATCGTTCCCACCTGGGTGCCCGGCGGCGTGGGTCGGCCGAACATTTCCGGCTCCAGGCCAAGTCGTTCCAGCAACGACCGGTTCCAATCGGCACGCCGAATATCCCATACCCCATAGAAGACGGCACAGCACAGGTCGGTGTAGAAGTCGCCGGCACCGAACGCCCGCAGGACGAGGTCCTGATTCTGGACGAAACGGGCCGTGCCGGCCAGCAGCTCGGGCTCGTGCCTGCGCATCCAGAGAAGCTTGGTGATGATCCACGTGGTGCCGAGGGGCAAGCCGCTCTCGGCGTAGTACTGCTGGTCTGAAATGATCCCGCGAAGCTCTTCCACTTCCTCCGCGGTACGAGCATCCTGCCAGGAAAACATGGGCCGGACCGGGATTCCGTCGGCATCTACGGGGCAGGCAACGGACCGCTGCGCGGAGAAGCCGATCGAGGCGATCCGCTGCGGGTCGATCCCCGATCGATCGATGGCCGAGCGGCAGGCCTGCATCGTCCTGGCGATCAGCAGGTTCGGGTCCTGCTCGACCCAACCGGGACGGGGATAATTGGCTCCGTAGTCACAGTAATGGCTGGCGACGGGACTGCCGTGCACGTCGAAGATCATGCACCGCGCACCGGTCGTTCCCACGTCGACTCCGGCCAGATAGTCTGCCATGGCTCACCTGTAGGATTGCTGGCGAAAAGGAATTGGCTCGGCGAGTTGGGGGGTGGCACGGCACAGAGCCTTGGGCGATGGGCTCCGTATCCGCCCCAACCACGCCGTTGGCAAGCTCAGGGACGTGCCACCCAGACGTTAAGCCAACTGATTCAGCTTGGCACAAGGCCGATGTTGCGGAGCGTGTCGAGGGCGTCGACGATCTCGGGGGCTGCGCGGGTGCCGATGCGGTCGGCGCCGGCCAGGAGGAATACCATGGCGTTGTGCGGGCGCGGGAACTTCACGCCGGCTACCTTCAGCCGCACCGAGGTGCCTCGCACCGCTTCGCGCATCACCAGGAACTGTTCCAGGCTGGGGCCCTCGAACTGCCCGCTCGAGGTCTTCACATAGTCGATCTCCGCCTCGGCCACGAGTTTGCTGGCGGTTGCGATCTGGTCGTGGCTGAGGTAGCACACTTCCAGGATGCACTTGGTCACCGCCTCGCCGGCAGCTTGCTTGAACAGCCGCAATTCCTCGGCAACCGCCTTGTGGTCGCCGCTCTTCAACGCGCCGATATTCATCACCATGTCGACGGCCGTGCAGCCGCGGCGGACGGCGTCTTCCACTTCGAAGGCCTTGACGGAGGCCGGGGCACTGCCGAAGGGGAAAGCGATCCCGGTGCCGATTTCCACGTCGGACATGCCGGCCAGCTCGACGCGGACCACGGGGGACCAGTAGGCGCTGCTGGTGTAGAAGGCGGCAAAGCCATAGCGGCGAGTGACGGCGCAACCTTCACGAACCTCGGCTTCGGTCGTCTGCTTGGGCAGGATCGAAAA
>CAYSCH010000223.1:11583-14969 GCA_964429355.1 uncultured Planctomycetaceae bacterium
CGGCGCAACCTTCACGAACCTCGGCTTCGGTCGTCTGCTTGGGCAGGATCGAAAAATCAAGCGTTTTGGCAAGGGTCCGTGCGTCAAGGTGTTTCAGATCAATCATGGTTTATTCCTTCATCTGACCTCGCTTACGCGTCGGGTTTTCACGTTCTTGCTTGGGCTGCGGGTCGGTGTCAGTCGTGGGCGGACGGGTTGCCGAATAGCTGTATCAAATCCTGGGCGTGGACGCAGCCGTCGGAGAGATCCAGCCCTTGGGCCTCGGATCGCAGTTCAGCGTGGGGGCCGTTTGGGTCGCCGAGGCAGGTGACGATTACGTCGGCCATGCTCAGGTCTTCGCGCTGCGTGTAGAGGTTTGTCGTGGCCACCACGTGCATGCCGGCGGCCTTGGCGGCGACGGCGCCGTTGTGGGAGTCCTCGAAGACCACGCACTCATGGGCCTGCAGTCCGCCCCGCTCCAGGCCGAGCAGGTAGATGGCCGGGTCAGGTTTCTTCTTCGGCACCACGTCGCCGGCCAGCACAAACTTGAAGGGAATCCCGGCGAGCAGCGTGCCGGTGATCGCCCGGGCTGCACGCTCGTTCGACGTGGTGCAAACGCCGATCGTGAGGCCCAGGTGGACGGCCTCCTCCATGATCCGGCGGACGCCGGGGCGGAGCGGCAAGGAACCGCTCTCGATCAGTTCGATGAAGATGTCGGTCTTGCGCCGGTGGAGCCGTTGGATCAGGTCCGAGACATCGTCCGGGTTGATCTCGACACCAAAACCCTTCGTGTTCAGGTAGTGGGTCATCCGTTCCTTGCCGCCGCCGACCTGGAGCAAATCGTGGTATTCCTCCACGCTCCACTCGAAGCGGAAGCCGAACTCGGCAAAGGTCCGGTTGAATGCCACGCGGTGCCCGTCGCGTTCGGTGTCGACGATCACGCCGTCCTGGTCGAAGATGAAGGCTTGGATCCGGCTCATGCTTTTCCTTCGCAGCCAAGGAGGTCCATCCAGTAGTTGACCCGGTTGGTGACGGCCTGCCTGGCGGCGATGTCGATCTTGCCGGGATTGTATTCGTTGCGGTGGGAGGTGATGTAGTCGTAGGTGGCGTCGATGAGGGCGTACTTCAGGTCGGTGGAGACGTTGAACTTGGCCCCGCCGAGGGCCACGAGGCGCTTGACGACTTCCGGTTTCAGCCCGGTTCCGCCATGGACGATGAGGGGAGCCTTGATGGACTGACCGTTGACGATTTGCTGGATCTTCTCGAACCGGTCGAAGTCGATCTTGGGGTTCTCGGTCGTGTACACGCCGTGGGCGGTGCCGATTGCGGGGGCGAACAGGTCGACGCCGCTCCGCTGGACAAACTCCAGCGAGCGGGCCGGGTCACACAGTTCGGTTTCGCTTTCCGCAACCCGCACCTGGTCTTCCACGCCGCAGACGGTGCCCAGTTCCCCCTCGACGGTGACGTCTCCCAGCCGATGGCAGAAATCGGCCACCTCGCGAGTGACGCGCACGTTTTCCTCGAAGTCGAGCTTCGAGCCGTCGAACATGACGTTTGTGTAGCCCAGGCTGGCGCAGTGCCTGCAATAGTCGGCGTCGGTGCAGTGGTCGAGGTGGAGGCAGACGGGAACCGGGGCTTTTTGGGCCAGCGCCCGATAGGCGGCCACGAGCACTTCGGGGTGGAGGAACTTTGTGGGGGTGACCGACGTTTGAACGATGACGGGCGCGTGGCGGGCCACGGCGGCGTCGATGACGGCCTCCATCTGGATGATGTTGGTCACGTTGAAGGCGCCGACGGAATAGCCGCCCGTCGCGGCATCGACCAGTATTTTCTTGGCAGAGACAACCGGCATGAATACGATCCTCACTGATCGCGTATGTTGACATCTTTGACGAGTTGGCCGAGACAGACAGGAATTCTGACCTTTTCGCGGCTTTGATGCAACTCCCCGCTCTGCCAACTGCCGACTTTTTTCTGTCTGCGTTACTCACTGTTCGATATCGTCGGGCGGGTAACCTGTCCGGTCTTTGATTGTTTTCCAGAAGGCCTGGTAGTCGTGATTCCGGACAATGAGATCGTGCAGTTCGGCGGCCAGTTGGGGGTCTTCGGCTCCAAGCCGTCGGACCTTCGCCGCGAAGTCGTCGGTGTAATCATCGGGGTTGTCGACCAGGAGCGTGCCATTGATGTTGGGACAGGCAAGGAATACGAGGCCCCACCATCGATGCTTGTGCCATCGTTCGCAGTTGGTGTGCTCGCACGGAACGCCCAGGTCGTCCAGGATCATCTGAGCTGTGTCAGGCCAGACAAGAACTTGCGTGTGAACAGGAATGCCGAGAATACGATAATGCGCAAGATTTCTGTAGTACCTACAGTCCGGGCAATGCTCGACGAACCATGACCAATCCACGGCAAGAAACCAGATCGCGACCAACGAGAAGACGGCTGCCCCAATGCGAGAATAGAGGAACGCACCGCGCCCGCGCCAAACGACCGCCCATATGACGACGGAGATCGCGACAACGATCCCGGCGGCGACGGCATAGCCGGCCGTCTGGGCCATCCCCAGGTAGAGAGCGAATGCAAGGGTCACCAGAAACAGGGATCGGATATTGAATTGCATTATCAGCTTGGGGTAAGGCTTCTTCAAAAGGGAAGTTTCTTGAGAGTGAAGCCGTGTGTTCAAGGAAAGCGGTGACGAGTCCCCGCACTCCAAAAGATGTTCTGTTGTGCGGCGGTGTGGAACCTACTTCTCAGTATCGGAGGAATTGTCCTGGGCTGCAATCAGAATGTCTGCCTTGGGGATGGTCCGAACGAAGCGGTAGCCGGCCGATCGAAAGGCGAGGAGGGTGATGGAGGTGATGAGGAAGACGAGCGGGGGGTGGCTGGCCCAAAAGAAGAAGCTGCCGGTGTCGCCATTGAGGCAGTAGGGAAGAAAGGTCCCGCCTGCTGCCAGGGTGACCGTGGCAACCACCATCCGGCTCAAGACGGCTCCTGCGGAAAGAGTTGCCCAGACGGAGAGCAGGGCCGACGAGAGAAACAGGGTCGGCAAGCCGATGAACATGACGGCTCCCGACAGAAAGGTTGAACTGGTGGTGAGGCCTCCCCCTCGCATGTAGCTACCATCATCGACACTCGCGCCGAATGCAAGCAGGCAAGCAACGATCACTGTGACGATCAGCATGCCTCGCAGGGAGATCTGAAACGCCTTGCCCTTTGGAAGGCCCTGCTCGCCGAACCGCTGGAGCCGAAAGCCGTGCGCTCGGGCAATCGCGAGGGGGACGGTTACCACAACCATCAGTACGGCCAGGCTGAATGCTTGCATGACAACGAAACCAAAGGAGATGTTGCCGTGTCGGACAAGCAACTGGACAGTGGAGGCGAGAACGGATAGAACGTAGGCGATGACC
>CAYSCH010000223.1:14979-15871 GCA_964429355.1 uncultured Planctomycetaceae bacterium
AGCGAGGCAGCCAACGGGCCGTTCCCAGGGCGCCCCAGATGTAGAGGAGGGAGTACTGGGCCAGGAATAAGGCGAAAACCTGAAATGCGTTTTGCAGCACCGAGTGGGCGAGCTGGAACGTAACATAGGCTGCAACATGCACGGCGATGGCGACACAGGGGAGGCTGCGGTGAGAGATGAACATGGGTCAGGATGGGAAAGCGGAGGGTGAGCGGCGAAGGCGGGTTTTCCGCGAGAACGAGGGGCGGATGGGGATTGTAGGCGGTAGGTTTTCTGTCGTTACTGGCGTTCTTTGATGTTCGACCGAAGAGCGAGCAGACAGGCGATGCCCGCGGTGATCAGCAGCAGGGCGCGCACGGTGAACTGAAGCGGCCTGGCGTCCACAATAGAATCTTGGGAGATACGCCGAAGTCGGAAGCCGCGGGACCTCGCAACAGCTAAAGGCACCACGTTGGTTAACAACAAGGCGCCAACGGCCGCACAATGCACAGGCAAGAATCGGGTTGCGGGTGCTCCATACAGAACTGCGGTGAGGCCTAAACAGAAAACGCAAAGGCAATAGACGATGGCCAATCGAGGTATCCATCTGCCTGTTCCCACACCGGCCCAAATAATAAGCAGAGCTTGCTCGGACAGAAGTAACACAGGGCGGCAGGGCCGCCAACCAATACGAGCTACCGCTCGGTTGGAATGGCCTGCTCCCGATGGTCGCGCGGATCTTTGTGAAAAACTTCACGATCTTTGAGGTTAGTAGTACAGGAACAAAAAAGTCCCGGCAATACGCATCGACTGCAACGGCCACAGGGTACGCCGCCAGGTGGCCAAGCACGACATAGACTAGTGCTCTGTCACAGCTTAATTGTGGGATAGACTGACTTGAGTTTACAGCGGG
>CAYSCH010000224.1:0-13178 GCA_964429355.1 uncultured Planctomycetaceae bacterium
GTTGGAATCGCGGACGCTCCTGTCCGCGGTTTCGCCAGTTCCCTTGGGCCCAGAAAGGGGCTTTGTTCCGGATCCGTGGCAACCGCCGCCCCTGGATCACCAGCCATCGGCCGAGCACGCGCCGGCCGTGCCCGCGGCTGACCAGCCATCGGCCTGGCCGGCCGACAATGCCGACCAACCGTCGTTTCCAGGCCCTTCTCCGGGCCCCACGGGGGAGAGATCGCCTTTCCTTGGGCCTGCCAGCGGTCACTCCGCCGGATTAGGTGATTCCGTTTTCACCCCACCGACCGGGCCTTCGTCGCTGGTCAATAACAGGGCCGGCCAGTTTCCTGACAGCACCGGCTCGACCACAGAGGCCCCTTCGCCCGGATCCGCGGAGATCCTTGCCCCCCTTTCATTCGCCCTCTTCCGTGGACTCGGATCGCTGGCGGCGTATGACCAGGTTGGCGAGGATCGTGCAGTCCCGGCGGACGAGTTGGATGGCGCCACCCGCGCCCTGGCGGGGCCTGTTCTGGCGGGATGGGGCAGGATTCGAAACTGGTGTACGCCGGTATGGGGTGGGAGACACCACTAGCCCCTTCCGTCACGGGTAACCTCGATGATCTCGCCCCCCGGAGATCATCTCCGCCCGAGGCGAGAATGTTCGCCATGCTGAACGACTCGTACGATGACATGCCCGGGCCTCATCCCTGGCAGCAGGTGGGCGCGCCGCCTGATGGTGAATTCAGAACGGCGCGATACGAGCCCCCGCCGGTCCTGATGCACCAGTCGGTTGGCGATGACGGCGGCCTTATCAATCTGGTAACCTACAGCCTTCTCGGCTTGATGGACTCCTCGTCCACCTGTTCCACCTGGACGGGCGCTGCCCGTCATCCGCAAACGGTCGCAACGGATGCGTCGGATCTGGCAGCCCATGCTATCTTCAAAGGTATCGCCTCCCATTCGGAGCTGACAGACGGGATCGACGCATCTGCTGCTGCCGACGAGTGGCCGGAAGGCGGCCTGATCGACTTGGGCCAGATTTCGCCTGCATTCTCCGACGAAGAGTCGGGACCGCTTCCGAGTTGGCTGCGTTCTCCCCTGTCGCAGTCAGTCGACGAGGATATTGTCGATCTCCTGTGGGGACGTGCCGATAGTCTGGTGGCGGAACCAGGAGAGGCCGAAGGCACCGAACAAAACGAACGACCGTCCGAAGAGGCTTCCCCAGACGATGAGAACTCGGAGAATTCCGAGGCGAATTCCAGCGTCGCGTCCGACTCCTCCGAAGGCGGCATGATCGAACTGGCGGCAGTTTCGTCCACGGCGAATGTTTGCTGGATGACGGACGATACGTCGGGACCGGTCGCGAAGGCCGTGCCCAACAGTGCCGAGAACATCCGGGTCGACCGAAGTCTGGGGCTTTACCGGGCCTTCGAATTGGCGACCTCGCTTTCTGAGCCTGCAGCGGCGTCGGAGTCGGCATGGAATGGACAAGATGCCGCCAGCGCAGAGTCGGGATCGAACCTGACATCGGCTACCGCCGACACACCGGCAGCAGAGACCTCCGCGGCAGCTCAAGCCGCCCCTTCCGATCAGCATCATGCCGCCGCGGCCCCCGTAATCCTGATTGTCTCGCTGGCATCCAGTATTGCGGGAACAATCAAGCAGCGGCAGCAACTCGCCGAAAACACAGACGGGGCTCCCCAGAAGTCCGAATCGCGGTTAGAAACCTGAGAAATGCTGGCGCAACGTCAACCCAGGGAATCTCTTACGACAATCTCTTATGCACGCGACTATCCCGGCATGGCGAGAGAGCCCGGGGGGGCAGGGTTGGAGCGTTTCCATACCTGCCGGAGGAATCAGTTGACACATTGCGCCAGGAGGACAACCTCGCTCTGCCTTGACCCACCACTGGGTTGGTGAGTAACCTAACGGTTGTGGGTGGTGACTTATCGAACCGACATGGCGTAACGGCGTTTCGGGGTCAACCGGACGGAATCGATGCCGTGGCACATCAGGCAGTCTTCGAAGCGAGCACGAAGTATTTTCTCCAGCCGATCGAGTCGTTTCTCCGCGACGATTCCGTGACGGAAATCATGGCCAACGGCCATGCCAGCGTGTATATCGAGAGAAACGGTCGGTTGGAGAAGACAACGGCCTGTTTCGAAAGCGAAGATGCGCTGGCTTCCGCCGTCAACAATATTGCCCAGTGGGTGGGGCGACGCATCGACCAGAACCATCCGGTGCTCGACGCGCGGTTGCCCGACGGGTCACGGGTCCATGCGATCATTCCGCCGCAGGCGCGCACGGGAACCTATCTGACGATCCGGAAGTTTGCCCGTCGCGCAATGACGCTTGACGATTTCGTGCGGCTTCGGAGCCTCTCGCCCGCCGGCCAGGAATTCCTCGAGATCTGCGTCCGGTTGCGAAAGAACATCATCATTTCGGGCGGCACGGGAACGGGGAAGACATCCCTTCTGGCGGCTCTTTCCCGGGCGATTCCCGAGGACGAACGGATCGTCGTCATTGAAGACACATCGGAATTGCGGCTGAACCAGGAGCATTGTCTTTATCTGGAGTCGCGGCACGACGATTCGGCCGGGGGGAAATGCCTCGACGTGCGCCAGTTGTTCATCAACTCCTTGCGGATGCGGCCCGATCGGATCATCGTGGGGGAGGTGCGTTCCGGAGAAGCGCTCGACCTGATCCAGTCGATGCTGAGTGGACACGCCGGCAGCCTTTCGACGGTCCATGCCAGTTCGGCTCGCGATGCCCTGATTCGCCTTGAAACCCTGTCGCTGATGTCCGACGTCGAGTTGCCCGTTTACGTTGCCCGCGCCCAGGTGGCTGCGGCGATCAACCTGGTGGTGGCCATCTCGCGTTTTGCCGAGGACGGGTCACGGCGGGTGACCGGCATATCGGAAGTTGCCGGGCTCGACGACAAGAACCAATACGTCACGCGTGAACTATTTGCCCTGAAGTACCTGGGGCGAGATTCCGCCGACCGTCTGATCACCGACCTGGAGCCGACCGGCAACCAGCCATCGTTTCGGTCCGAGCCGCTGGAACGAGGGCTGGCAGGCATGGTCGATCGAACGGCCGTGCTGTGGGCGAACTGAAGGAAGTGGAGAGATGAATCACCTTTTGACCGGGGAACCTTCAATCTGGCTGCGAGGCGAAAACTGGCTATCATGGGTGACGAGGTGACCTGATGGACCGTGGCATGAGGGAGAGGCGGCGATGCCTGGCCGGCAGGCGGAATGCTTTGCGGCGGTCCGGACAGGCGAGTGTGGATTACGTTCTCCTTCTCGGCATCCTTTTGCCGATGATCGTGTTCCTGATGAGGGTCGGCCCCCGGATTATTCGATTGGCGTACGAGATGACCTGCGTGCTGATCGCCTGGCCATTCATGTAGCCGATATGGAGGAGTATTGCGATGAAATCAAGTCTTGGAGATCTCCTTGTCAGGATCCATAGGGATGAAGAGGGAGGTCCCAGCATCGAAACCGTCCTGATCCTCGGAGCGATCGCTCTGCCCATCCTGATCTTCCTCATCAAATTCGGCTGGCCCCGCATCAAGGAGTATTTCGAAAAGGGCCTGGACGATCTGGAGTCTGGGACCGAAACCGAGCAGGCCGAGAACATTTGACCGGGTGGCCGTGCGAACGAGTAAGGGCTTTTCGGTCCAGATATCGTCCGGCAATCCGGGATGAGAGGCTGTAAGAGCCGCTAACAAAACCACCGGCTGTGCACATCCATGCCCGTGGGAAACTCATACGTTTTGTGAGGGCTTCTAAGAAAGCGAGGGAGCGTCCGATGGGCATTTTGGCGCGGGGGACATGCTGACCACCATCCTGTTGCTTGCGTTCCTGGGCGTTGCTGCGGCGACGGACGTAACGCGGCAGAAGATATACAACTGGACAATCTACCCGGGGATTCTCGCGGCGATCTCGCTCAACACGGTCGTCACTGCCATGGCAGCCGGTGAGGGCATGGAAATCCCTGCGGCGGATCTGCTAGGAACCGTGGGCCTGGTGCCGAGCGTGCTGGGTTTTTTGACTTGTGGCTTCGTGATGCTTGTGTGCTATGTGTTTCTTCGTGTTGGAGGAGGCGACGTCAAGATGATCGCCATGATCGGCGCGTACCTGGGGCCCGAACGCGGCGTCGAAGCGATGCTGTGGACCTTCGTGCTCGGGGCGTGCCTGGGATTGATCGTCCTCGTCTGGCGACTGGGTGGCGTCGCACTGGTTCGTGCCTTGGGAAGGCAGCTGTTGTGGGTCGTGCGAGTTGGAGTCCGGGGGCCGTTGAGCAAGGAGGAGCGGGCAGCGCTCGAGCCTCCACTTTTCCTGGCCCCGTGTGCCTTGGCTGCGACGGCCATCGTGCAGAGCGGTTTCTTTTCCGCCGTCTGAAGATCGTTGCGTAGTTATCGTGCGGTTGCCGCGTATCGGAATCGAGCGTATGTACCGCCAGATTATTGCCGACTGCCTCCCGTGGGCCGCGCTGCTGATCGCCTCGGTGGTGATCTTGCGGCTCCTGGTTCGCGCCGACGCCGGACGCCTCGATCTCGGGCGTCTGCTGCGATTGAACTCCGATCAGGGCGGGAGCGCGCAGAGCCTGAGTTTCGTTCTCACGTTGCCCCTGTTCATCATGGTGATGATGTTCATCGTACAGGTGAGTCAATTGATGATCGCCACGGTCGTGGTTCACTACGCGGCATTCGCGGCGGCACGCAACGCAATCGTCTGGATTCCCGCCCGGGTCGAGGAGAACGAAGAACACGAGAATTGCATCAGCAGTTATTGGCCCGATTCCGAGGAGCCCGCTCAGCAGTTTCCCCAGCTTTCTCCCGAGTCGGAAGACTACGGCCCCTCGGGCGGCGGCGTCACCTACCGGGTTTACGAAAGCGGCCCCAAGTTCGACCTGATCCATACCGCCGCGGCATTGGCTTGCCTGCCGATCTGTCCCTCGCGCGATACGGGCAGCCGGATGCCATCCGATAAGGGCCCCTGGGCCGACTCGCTTGTCAATGCCTACCACGCCCTGGTCCCTGACTCTCGCCAGAACGCCCGTACCGCCACCCGCTTGCGCAACAAGCTGGCCTACGCCCTGGAGAACACCGAGATCGAGATTCGCTTCTACCATCCGAACCTGGAGCCGCCGCTGACCGCCTATCCCGATTTGACCGATGGGCGAATGGAGGATCTTGTCGAATTCCGGTCCAACGAGATTGGCTGGCAGGATCCGATTGAGGTGACCGTAAAGCACCGCCTGGCGTTGCTCCCCGGCCCCGGGCGATTGTTGGCGAGACGAACGGGCGGCTCGCGCAACACCCAGGACTCGGTGAGCAACAAGATCCGAGAGGCGGGGAACACCTATACGTATCCGCTGACCGCATCCACAGTCCTCGGCAACGAAGGCGAGAAATCGGTTCTCTCCTATGTCCAGCAAATCCCCTGACCAACCTGGCGCATCCGCCACTGCCCCGGCGCGGGCTGGTAGATCATTCCAACGGCTCCCACGCCGGATCCAACGGGCATCTGGCATGGCCTCCGACGAGGACGGGGCGATCAGCCTTCTCACGGTCTTTGCGGTCCTCATGCTGACGATGCTGCTGGGCATGGTCATGAACGTCGGACGGCACGTCGACAGCAAGATCCGTATGCAGAATGCCGCCGACGCCAGTGCCGGCACAGGCAGCGTGGTCCTCGCCCGGGGCATGAATGCTTTGGCATTCACCAATCATCTGCTCTCGGACGTGTTTGCCCTGACGGCTTTCCTGCGGGAGGCCCGCGACCGCAATTCGGAGGCTGCGATGCCGGCCATTCTCGAGGCCTGGGACCGTGCTGGAGCGACGCTCCAGCAGTCCCGGTTTCCCAAATTCGAACGGCTGGGGGCGGCCATCGAACGTCACGGGGTGCTCGAACGCCGCCTCGTGGAAACCTACGGCGAATGGTCGGCCGCGGCCAGCGAATTGATCCTGCCCATGCTTGAGGAGATTCTCAAGCAGGAGATGATCCCGGAGTTCCAGCGGGCTGTGGTCGCGGTCTATCCCGACATTGCCCAGGCCGCCGCCAACGAGGCGGCGTTGAGGAACAGTCTGCCGGGCCGGGATCAGGCTTCGATGTCGGCAATCCTGCTGCGGACCTCCGGGCAGCCCGTCAATGCGGCCGATCCGGGCGATCCAACCCTGCCGGTTGTCGATCCGCTGGCAGCCGCCCTCCAGGGCAATGCTCAATACGCGGAGAAGGCGCGAACGCAACGAGACGAACTGGCGTTTCGTTACCTGGAGGACTGGAACCGCGATTCGCTTGTGTTTTTTGACCATGAGGCCAGCCAGTTTGCGACTCTTTGGCGCAGCCTGACATGCGGATACCTGCACCAGTTGCTCGACGAGGAGTTTCCGGATCGCAATCTGCCCCACATGATCCGAACCGAACTCAAAGACGTCCGGGATGCGAACGCACATCTCGACGAGGAGTTCACCTTCGTGGCCGTCGTCTCGCGGCGTCACATTTCGGAGATTTCGCCGGGCCTGTTTCACAATCCCCTGGGCCGCGCGCAAGTGACGTATGCGGCCGCCCGGGTGTTTGTTCCTCGCCGGCGTTTGATCTGGACCCCCTTGGGCAGCGAATCCCCGGACCACGACGTTCAGGTGGGCGGCGTGCCCGGCGACTACAGCAATGCGGGGTTTGACGAGCAGGGCAACAACGAAGATGCATCGGACGAACATCGTTGGAGAGTGCGGCGGCAGCATGTGCCGACCCACTGGGACCTGCTGAACCAGTCCTGGACAGCCCAACTGGTGCCGGCGACCCAGGAACTGGTATCCGCCGTCGTGCAGACCGGCATGGGCCCATCACTTCTCCCGTCGCCGGAGGAACCGGATCCGCCTCCTTACGAGCCGGCCGGTGGAGAGTACTCTTCGCGGGCGACCTGCCGCGACGAGACGAGAGACAACTCAGGTACGATTCTGCCCGTTGCGCCGTTTCAAGGCCAGGACATCGACCCTTCGAACCCATTGGACCGCGATGATGTGCGCCGACTCAGCACTCACTGAGATACCACGACTCGGCAGGCCCCGGGCCGTGAACCGGCGGCGTTTCCCGAGTCGCAGGAAGATCGCCCACCCGGCCGGCGGTCCGTGCCGTTGGTGGTGCAAGTCGAATGCCGGATACCGCCGTGGAATCTCGACACTGGAACTGGTGCTGAGCCTGCCGCTGCTGCTGATGATCATGGCCTTGATGATCAACTATGGAGTCGTCGCCAGTTGGAATGTGCGGTGCCTGGCAATTTCTCGGCACGCGGTATGGTCGACTCGCTGGCCCCGCAACGGCAGCCGCCTGCCCCGGCCGGCGTATTGGCCGGAGTCGGCGACGGTTACCGCCCGCGATGCGGGCGATATCCCCGTTCTGGACGATCCGCGAGCCGACCATCCAGTCGCCCGCGGCCCGCTTCCGGCCGGCATGGCCGTCGACCGCCAGCTCCTTGACCCCGCCCGAGGGCTCCGGGAGGGCGAGTCATCGAACGGACGCCGGTTTCCGATGCTCCCACGTCTGGGCGACTACCATCTGGCGTCAGACGATCATCTCCTCGACGACAAGTGGCAATACCAACGAACGAAGGTGCCAGCCAACGTGTCTCGACGAATTCCGGCCATTTATGAATTGGCCCGGGCCGGTTCGGCCTTGAAAGACGCCTATATTCGCGCCGCGGCTGCCGTGCATCGCTTCTCCAAGGAGGGGCAGCTTGACCCCTTGTATCGGGACGACGAGTTCATCGCCTACAACGCACGCTTCGGCCTCGGCGGCCCGCCCGACTTCCGCCCCCGCATGCACCGTTTCTGCAGCCTGAACCAGGCCGACATCGACTCCCATGTTCAGGACCTCGTCGACCGCATCCAGGGCAGAGTGGTCCGCACTCCGGAAGGAGACATCGCTTACCGAATTCCCGGAGTTCCCGAAGTGATGGCGAATGCCTTTCGGAACCTCTATCGACGGGTGATTCAGTGCCTGGAAGCACAGATCGAGGCCAACCGGCACCGGCCCGGATTCTCCGATGCGGCGCTTCGAAGGGAGATCAACGAACTGGAGTCGAAAATCGGCATTCTCGACAACTTCCTCGCGGATCTTCACCGGAATGGATGATCGGAACCAGACACCTGCCGGTTTTGCGCGATTGGCAAGCCGGATTTCGGCATGGACCACCAACGGCCTGTTCTCCGCCCTGATCCTCGTGATCGGCCTGGGGTTCGGCCGCCAGGTTGTTCGCTGGTGGCACGCCCCCCCAATCGCCGAAGAGCCCCTCCAGCCGCTTGGCCTTCTGCCGAGGGAAGGCGAGGGCCTCGGAGAGAGCGTTTCCTTCGGCAGCCTCGGCTGGTCTGTTGATCGGCGGTCCGTCGCGGCGACGGCCGGCACAATTCGTTCTTCCGTCGCCAGCCTCTGCGAGCAGTGCGTCTCTCACGCTTCGTGCCCCGAGGGGGCGTGCGGCCCAGCGGAGGCGAAGCTGATTCGAGCATTGGCCTCATCCCGGCCGGTTGCCTCAGAACCCGCCAAGTGGACCGTCTATGATACGATCAGTGTGCTCCCTATGGCGGTCGGACTGCGCACCCAGGGGGACCGGCTCGAGGGGGATACATCGCCTCGCCCGGATACGTGCCGGGTTGCGGCCTGGTGCGTGGCCATTCCGTCGGAGCCCGATTTCTGGACGGTTCTCTGCTTTTCGCCTGCCGCTGGCATTGCCGGCGAGCCGTCATGCCCCCAGGCGGAGATTCCGCTGCCTCCCGGCAGCCGGAGGCTGCTGGCGTTTGCGGGTTCTGGGGGTGGAAGTACGCAAGTGTTTTTAGGACCTGGCGAGATCGCAGACTGGCAAGCGTTTTTCGTTCACTGGTTCGAGGAAAACGGATGGAAATCGAGCATCCCAGGCCCGCAGCGGGAAGGGGCCTGGTATGGACGTTACTCGAATCCGAACGACAATTCCCGGTGTTGTATCGACATCCAACTGTCGGCGTGCGAAGATAGGACGCTCGCGGGTGTTCTGGTTGCTTCGCCGCCTCCAGCTCCCAATATCCCGGAGAAAGATCGATGAAAGGCTTGCCCGGACTGGCTGTTGCGTTGGCTCTGGCGATTGGAGCGGCCCTGCTGAACTGGTCGTATCTCGCCCGGAGATCGCAGGACGTTGAAAAGGTCGGGTTCGTAGGGATTGCCCCGGAGGCGGAGGTGGGACGCGGAGAACCTCTGCGGAAGGAGCACCTGGTGCGGGTCGACATCCCGAAACGATGGGTCGGCAATCTCAAGGAATTTGCGATTCCCTATTCCGCCGAGGAGACGGTGATCGGTTCCCGCGTGTGGCGGCGGCAGGTGGGCGGCAGCCTGCTCCTCGGGCAGGATCTGCGCACTCCGCCCCAGGAGTTGCAGGTGGGCGAAAACGAGCGCGTCGTGTTCGTGCCCGTGGATACGCGGACGTTTGTTCCCTCGCTGGTTTCACCCGGCGACCAGGTCTGGTTCATGACGATGCGGCCTGCCGAAGGGATGCCGACACCCGCCGATTCCGCCGGCAGCGAGCCGGCGGCGCCCCGGACGCCCTCGTCGGCCCCGGTCGAGACGATCGGGCCTTTCGAGGTGCTCTCGCTCGGGAATCGACTGAGTTCGGGGGAGGTTTTTCGCGCGGCGAGGGTCTCGCAAAGCCAGGAGAATGTGATGGGAATACGTGCGACAGTCGCACGGGACGGAACCCTGGATGCAAAAACCCTCGAATTGATGCAAATGCTTAACGACACGGACTTCCGGCCCGTTTCGATTGTCTGGAGTCCCGGCGGCCCGGCCGAAGACCTATGAAAATCTGGTACAACAAGATCAACGAAAGCCGGCGCACCCTGCTGGAGTCGGATCTCCCGGAGATCACCATCGGGCGAGATCCGTCCAACACCCTGGTCCTGGCCAGTCCGCTGGTTTCGCGGCGTCACGCCAAGGTGTGGAAGAACGGAACGCAGCTCGTGCTGGAGAATCTGGGACTGAACAGTTGCGTCGTCGGCGAGGAGGAGGTCCTTGGACGGCAGCGCGCGGAATTCAGCCCGGGAACTGCTGTTCGCATCTGGCCGTTCACAATCACCTTCCAGTCGGAAGAAGCCGTCAAGGTTTCGCAGAGCGAACTGGAGGCCCACCTGCGGTCCCTCGTGGCCGACCTGGAAACCGGAATCCATCAACGCCTGCTGGAACGGCTCGACCTGTACGATTTCGATTCGTCCCAGGCAAAGGACGAAGAGACGATCCTGCTCCTGGAACGAAACATCGAGGACGTGTGCCGCGAATTGAACCTGTTCAGCCCCCATAACAAGACGCTCCTGGAAGAGATCACGGGGCTGATGATTCGCGACTGCCTGGTGAACCGTCTGATCATGGACGAGCCGTCCAACGAATTCTTCGATATCGCCACCATTGCCACCAACGAGTTCGACGTGCCCGCCACCCTGGTTCCGGAGCGGGAGGAGGAGTTGTACGGCCTCCTGCAGTTCGCGAGGGAGCGGCTGGGCCTGGAGCAGTGCGCCGACAGCGGCGAGATCATCCGCCGGATCGAGAGCCGCCTTTCCGAGGTCTTTCACCTGATGCGCCCTCATCTCCACAGCGAACTTCAGAAGTACTTGATCCTGCGGATGCTCAAGAAGGATCTCAAGGACACCGTGTTCGGTTTCGGTCCCCTGCAGGATCTGCTTCGCGCCCCCACCGTCACGGAAATCATGGTAACCGCCCACGACAAGATCTACATTGAGCGCGACGGGGTGATCGAACGGACGGGGCGTCGTTTCATCTCCGACGACGTGACCGAATCGATCATCGAGCGAATCGTCGGCCGCGTGGGAAGACGGATCGACAAGAGCCAGCCACTGGTCGACGCCCGCCTGCCCGACGGCTCCCGCGTGAACGCGGTCATCCCTCCCCTGGCCGTCCAGGGACCCTGCCTGACGATCCGCAAGTTTCCGTTGCAGCGGTTGGCCATGGACGACCTGATCGAAACGGGAAGCATCACCGCGGCGGCCGCAGCCTTCCTGCGAGCCGCGGTGGTCGACCGCCGCAACCTGCTAATCAGCGGCGGAACGGGAACCGGCAAAACGACGCTTTTGAATGTTCTGAGCGCCTTCATCCCGTTCAGAGAACGAATTGTTACCGTGGAGGATACCGTCGAACTGCGTCTTCACCAGGAACACGTGGTTACTCTGGAAACCCGGCCGCCCAATGCCGAAGGCGCTGGTGAATACACCATTCGCGACCTGGTCCGAAACGCCCTCCGTATGCGTCCCGACCGGATCATCGTCGGCGAATGCCGGGGGGCCGAAGCCCTCGATATGATCCAGGCCATGAACACGGGGCACGACGGTTCCATGACCAGTATCCACGCCAACAGTCCCGCCGAGGTGATCGAACGCCTGGAGGTCCTGGTGCTGATGGCCGCCGATCTGCCGATCGTCTCCATCCACCGGCAGATCGCTTCCGCAATCGATCTGATCGTCCACATCCATCGCCGTCCCACGGGCCAACGCGTGGTGTCGGCGATTTCCGAAGTCGCCGGAGTCGATCCCGAGACGTCGGACATGATCGTCCTCGACATTTTCAACGATCGCGACGGCCGGTCTCTCCAGCCCACGGGTATTCTGCCTTCGTTCGTGGGCGAACTGGTGGAAAAAGGGCTGCTGGAAGTCGAATTTCTGTACGGGCGTCCCTCGAGTCGTGCCCTGAACGTCGTCGGCCCCGCCATGGGACGCCCTCCCTTGCCGCCGGGAGAGATGCTCCATGGATGACACCTCCTATTTCTGGATGGCGGGTCTCCTGACCGCGTTGACGGCAGGGCTGGCGGCGTTTGCTTCCGGCCCCTATGCCGAAGTGCTGCTGGCGAAGGTCGAGGAGAACCTCGCGGCGAAGCTTCGGCCGCTCCGGTTGCCCACCGAACGATTGAGGATCTACCTGATCGCCTGGTTCTCCATGACGGCAGCGGCTTTCTTCGTGGTGGGAATCATGCTGGACAGCCTCCTGCTGGCCGCCGTGGTGTCGGTGTTCCTCCTCTGCGCTCCCTGGTACGTGATCCAACGGATTGCCGAACAGAGGCGTCTCAAGATCGAACAGCAGATGGCCGACGCCATGTTTGCCCTGGCCGGCGGGGTCAAAGCCGGGCTCTCCCTGTCGCAAGCGTTGGAAATGCTCGTGAACCAGTCTCCCTCTCCCATCAACGAGGAATTCCGGCAGATCATTGCCGAGTATCACCTCGGCAAGCCCCTGGACGACACCCTCAACGCAGCCAAGGAACGCCTCGCGAGCGAGAACTTCGTTCTCTTTGCCGCCGCCATGCTGGCCAGCCACGAGAGCGGCGGCCGGCTGAACGAGACCATCGAGCGGGTTGCCGAATCCACCCTCGAACTTCAACGCCTGGAACGGAAGGTCCAGAGCGAGACGGCCCAGGCCAGGAAATCGGCCGTCTACATGGCGCTCACCCCGTTGTTCATTCTCGTCGTCTACTACTTCGTCGATCCGGAAAACACGGTGTTGCTGTTCACCCACATCGTCGGCCAATGCCTTCTGGCCTCGGTGGTGGTGCTCAACGTGGTGGCCTACCTGTGGGCCCGTCATATCCTGCGCCCCGAGATCTGACCCGATGTTTCACCACACGTTGATCAGCGAAATCTCGAGTGATTCACTCGGACTGCGTCTGCTGGCGAGTCTGGAGATGGGGTTGGCCCTCGGGCTGGCGGCTTGGTGGATATTCAGCAAGCTGCACACGGAGGACCTGGCGCAGGGCGATGAGTGGCGCCACGACGTAAGCCGAATCAATGAACTCCGACGCAGCGATCCGCTGTACCGTATCTTTCAGCCGGTGATTCAAGGGCTGGCATGGCTCAATCGCCGGTTGCTCCGTGAAAGCCTTCCGGCCATCGACCGGGATATCCAGGGGGCGGGACTCTCCCGCTGCTGGCTTCCCGAAGAGTACCTTGCCCGGCTGGAATTGATGGGCGTTGCCAGTTTTCCAATCCATGTCTACGTCTTGGCGAACGTGTTGGGAGCTGCCGGCGGACTCATGGCGGCTCCCCTGGGAGTGATTCTCACGATCTGGCTTCTGCGAAGGGGCCTCGCTTCGCGGCGGGCTCGGCGCATCCGTGCAATCAAGAGGCGAATGCCCTATCTGCTCGACCTTCTCACGTTGATGATGAACGCGGG
>CAYSCH010000224.1:13278-15838 GCA_964429355.1 uncultured Planctomycetaceae bacterium
ATCGCCGGCGAGGCCGGCGTTCAGATGCTGCTGCCTGGCGTCCTGGTGATGATGGCCGCGGTGATCATCATTCTCGGTCCGTTCCTGATGAACTACATCCAGTTCGGGCTTTTTCTATGACTCCGGCTGAACCGTCCATGCCTCCGATTCGCGTCGAATGCCCCACCTGCCGGACATCCCTTCTCACACCGCGCCAACACGCGGCGAAACAATACCGTTGCCCCAAGTGCGACACCGTCTTCAGCCCTCCCGGCCAGGACGGGCCGACTGGATCCACCCTATCCTTCCCGATCATGGCGGGAAACCAACCGATTGCCCCCCCTCCCCCCCCCTTGCCGGCCTCCATGAGGACGGCCCGGCTCATTTCGGCCAAGGAAGCCAAGTCGCCCCTGGAAATGGCCGAGGATGGAAAGCTGCCGATTCTGCTCCTCGCCGAAGGCGAAGAACAGGAAAGACAACCGCGCCGCGAAATGCTCAACAGCCCGATCGCGCTTTCCAGCATCCTCTGCATCAGTCTGATCTTGAGCGTCATCCTGCTCCTGGTCGATACGCAGCCCACGACAACCACCGAAACGCTCAGCAAGCAGGAAGCTCGCCAGGCAATTCAAGCCGAGTTCTTCGCCGACCTGGGCAGTGAGAGCCCCACCCGCCAATACCAGATCTTCCTCCGAGAGGCGCACCGAGCCTATGCCAGGCAGGACTATGAGAAGGAACGCTACTACTACCGGAGAGTGCTCTACCTTCTCCGAGGCGAACGAAACGAGCGCGACAGCCTGACCGGCAACCCGGAAAACGATCGCCAATTGCAGGATTACATTTGGACGATCATGGCAACCGAGTAAGCTACTGGATCAACGGAGGTCCCGGATGGATCGGGCGGAACGGTACGAAATTCTGCAAGTGATTGCTCGCGGCGACTTTGCCACCGTGAGCCGGGCGCGCGATCGCGAGTTGGCTCGCGAGGTGGCGGTCAAGCAGATTCATGAGCAGTTTCTCGGCGATCCCCGGCAACTGGAACGGTTCTGGCACGAGGCCCAGTTGCTGGCGTCCTTGCAGCATCCCCACATCCTCACCATTTACGACATCTCTCGAAGCCGGGGCTGGTTGATCCTGGAGCTGATGCAGGGGAGCCTCGCTCAAGGAGTGGCCCAGGGCCCCATCGACCTGAATTATCTGCGTCAAGTCCTTGTGCAAAGCCTTCAGGCACTCCAGTTTCTCCACGCCAACGGAATCGTTCACGGCGATCTGAAACCGAGCAATCTTCTCGTCGATCGCCAGAATCGAATCAAGGTGGGCGATTTCGGGCTGGCACGGCGGGCCGCCTCCGACGAAGGAAGTCTGCTCAAGGGGACCACCAAGTACATGGCGCCCGAACTGATCACCGACCAGTTCGGGCCGGTCGGGGCGGCCAGCGACCTGTATTCGCTCGGTTTCTCGGCTTACGAACTCCTCTGCGGCCCGCAGTTCGAATCGCTGTTGCCCGGTCTGGACGCCTTCGGCAGGGATCGTCAGATCGCATGGCTCATGTGGCACGCCGCGGCCGATCGCCGGCTTCCGGAGGTACGCCGCGTGCTGGACGGCGTGCCCGACGACCTGACGGCCGTCATCGAAAAACTCATCCAGAAGGACCAGGGCAAGCGGTTTCAATCGGCCGAGGAGGTCCTGCAGATTCTCCAATTGCCGCCCAAAGTGGGCGGTCCGACACCCGCAGACGACGGCGCGCAGGCCGAGGCGGCCCGCAAGCAGCGTCGCCGCAGGATCATTGCCGTCACGGCATTTACCCTCTCCCTGCTGCTCAGTATCGCCATGCTCTTCTCGGGCGGTGGCGGTGGCGACCAGTCCGTGCCGGAAATCACGTCCCTTGAAGGTACCGTCCAGCGCGTCGACCGGTCCGGCCGGAAGATGTGGGTCTGGCCGTCCGACGGAGGACGCCAACAGGTGGTCCCTCTTCAGAAGTCGGACACGGTTACGATCTCCGGCAAGGCATCATCTCCCGGAGATCTTCAGCAGGGAGATCGTGTCTTCATCGAGGCAGGGGCAGAGCGACGGGAGGGGAAAAATATCAACCGGATCGTCGCCTATCGGCCGATCGCCATGGAGGGCCAGGTGGCTGAGATCGATCTGGAGAACCGGAGGATCACTTTCCAATCGGAAACCGGCGATCGGCCGATCCACCTCTTTGTGTCCGATTTGATCACCATCCTGTTCAACGGCAAGGAATCTCTCGAGAAACGCCGGATCACATTGAGCGATCTTACGCCCGGGGACCGCGCCCATGTCCGTTGTGTCGAGATCCAATCTGAGTGGGAAGCCACCGAACTGGCCATCGATCGCATCGTCCGCACCGAGGGAATCGTTGCCAACGTGGACGTGACGGAGAGTCAATTGATCGTCAAGGCGAAGGAGGGGGACGAGATCCTCAGCCTCTCCTTCGACGACCAATGCCGGGTGACGGTCAACGGCCTGGCGAGTCTTCAGGAAAGGCCTTTCTCCGTGGCGGATCTCAAGCCGGGCGACGAGGTGGCCCTGGAACACGACTCGCGACTGGTTCGGCTGGACG
>CAYSCH010000225.1:0-15700 GCA_964429355.1 uncultured Planctomycetaceae bacterium
TGTTGGCCTCCAGCTTGTGCACTCCCCACAAACGCTCCGGATCGGTATGGTCCACCAGCAGCGTGGCGATTTCGCGATCGGCCCACAGAAACGTCTCCGGCACGGGCAGCCGATACAAGAGGTAGAGCCCACCCTCGACGGAGTCGGCCACGTTGTCGCGGGAGCCGTGGTCCCAGTTGAATTCTTCGTAACGAGGTTTCAGCAGATTCGCCATGGGCTTACGGATCGCCTCTTGGTAGCGCGTCGTCCCCAGGGCCAGATCGTAGTCGAGAAAGCCGACAAAGTCGTAGCCCCAACCGTCGCGGAGGGCCTCGGTATCGTGTGGGCCTGGTTTATCCTGGAGGGTGCCGATCACGACCCCGTCAGAGTTCGTACCGCGCCGCAGGACTTCGTCGAACATATACTCCATGTGCGGTCGATACAGATTGCACTTTTCGGGAGCCGCCTTCACATCGACGGCAAACAGCAATCCCAGCCCTCCGATGATCTCGCAGCCATGGTCGGAGAGCCGCGTCGGCACGAATCCGCCAGGCAGCAGATAGTAGTCGGCCAGTCGGTGGGCCCAATCGAGATACTTCTGCTCGCCCGTCATGGAGTACAGCCGCGGGAGGATCTGCAGCAGGTCGCCATTGACCTCCACATTCGTCGACGGAATCTTCCCGTAGGGAGTATCGTACGGAGCATGCTTGAAGACATCGTCCACGATGTCGCGCATCCGTGCCAGCCACGGAGAGCGCTTACCGGTGATCTCCACGATCGGCACCAGGCCGTCCTTGGCATACTCGCTGGCGCCGAAGACGATGGCGTCGAAATCGAGGACCATCTGTGCGCCGGTGTCCATGTTGTAGATGACCGGGAGGCGAGCGAGGTGGTTGCAGCGTTGCTGCTCCGCCTCGAGAGCATCGACCATGACCGTGTCGAGCAGGTTCTGATCGGTGTAGAAAGCGGCCCACACGTAGAATGGATAGCAGTCGGCCGCCGTATCGCGGTAGTTCCATTCCGCCCCTGTGGGACGAAACAGTCCGGACCGCTCGTCGCGAACCGCGAGGCAGCATTCATGCAGCCAGCGCTGGACCTTGCCCAGCGCGATCCCGGCGTACTGGGACGAACGTTTAGCGCGGTCCCAGTCGGGCTCCCCGGGGGCAGGATCCCAGAGTTGCCGCACGTGGTCGTTCATTTCGAAGCCCGGCATTTCGGACCAGACGGCCGAGTGCCTGGCGTCGCCCGGGGTTCCCGCGACCGGAATTGGCTTGACTTTCAGTTCGGCGGTGGATTGGCCCGCAATCCGGACACCTGCCAGGAAGGCCACCAACTCGCTTCCTTTGCCCGAGAGGAGGATTGACTTCCCGCCCGTCAAGGGACTCAAGGGGAGTGCAATCCACTCGTAGGGCGTTGGACGGACTTCGACGAGCATGCCGCTCTGGTCGCCGTACTGGTAGTGCAGGGTCCGCTTGCCGCCTCCCTTGCTGCCGAAGAGCACTTCGAACCGGTCACCTGGCGCCACGTCACCTGGGATTGTCACTTCGAGGTTCCATTGGGCCAGCCAGTAGTACTTCTGTCCTTGGTATTCTTGCGGGCCGGCGGTGAACCTTGTTTCGGCAGCGAGAGCCACGTTTGCCGAAAGAACGAGCAGGAGAATTACCAGGCGTTTCATCTGTCTCTCCTCGTTGGTTTCGAGCCAGGTGGTTCTGCGTCAGGGAGTGCTTTCTCTCGAATCGCCGGGCAGGTCGCCCAAAGGTGTACCCGCCGGCGATAGCCCATGGTGGGCGATCTCGCCGCGAAGTTCCTTGCCCAGGTGGCTGTGGTGGCGACCGTAGGTAAAATAGATCACCAGTCCGAACGCCAACCAGGCGAACAGCCGGACCCAGTTCTGCCACCCCAGGTAGACCATCAGTCCCAGGCACAACACAACGCCGGCCGGGGCCACCAGGTTGAGCCATGGAGTGCGGAACGGTCGTTCGGCATCCGGGTTGAGGCGGCGCATCAGCCAGACCGCGATGCAGACGACCACGAAGGCAAACAAGGTGCCGATGTTGACCATATGCCCAATCGCTTCCAGGGGGAAAGAGGCAGCGGTCAGGCCGCACACCGCGCCGGTGAGGATCGTCGACCGGTGCGGAGTGCGGAATCGCGGATGGACGGCGGCAAAGACGCTCGATGGCAGCAGGCCGTCGCGGGCCATGGCCAGGAGCACACGGGGCTGGCTCAAAAGCATTACCAGCAGCACGCTCGTGATCCCGGTCAGGGCGCCGACCGTGATGATCACCGTGGCAAATTTCAGCCCCAGATTCTCGAATACCCCGGCAATCGGTGCATGGAGCGGAATCTGCGGATAGGGAACCATTCCGGTGACGACCGCGGCGACGGCGATGTACAGAATCGTGCAGATCACCAGCGAACTGAGGATACCGATGGGAACGTCGGTCTTCGGATTGCGGGCCTCCTCGGCATGGGTGGAAACCGCGTCGAAGCCCACGTAGGCGAAGAAGATCAACGCCGCGCCGCTGAACACACCGGTCCAGCCATAGGGGAGGAAGGGGCTCCAATTCGCCGTGTCGACGTGGCCGATGCCGGCCACGATCACAAACAGGACCGCCCCGATCTTGACAAGGACCATCATCGCGTTGACCCCCGCGCTCTCCCGGATACCAATCACCAGGATGATCGTGATCACGCCGCAGATGGCCAATGCGATGAAGTTCATCGTCAGATGAATCCCTCCCACAACCACCGGTGTCTGCTCGTAAGCCACGGCACCACCGTGGTTGTCGTCGCGAACTCGGCCGAGCATCTCCGCCGGCGAGACGACCGGATCGTACTGCAGCCTGCTCGCCAGCGCCGCCTGCACACGGGCGATCGATGCCGCAGCCCGCTTGCCGTGCAGCGACTCGACCGCGGCGATCGATTCCGGCGAGAACTTGACTTCGACCTGAGCCACACGGTTGATCCCCGCGCTTGGCGCCACAGGGAGGGCCAGCGTGGCCTGGCCTGGATCGGCTACGAGGTCCCGCTGGATCGCCAAGGGGGTGGCGTCGGCTGCAATGACAACCAGAGTTTTCGCGGTCTGGTAGTCGATGTTCTGGGTCGACGCCGTGAACGGATCCATCGAGAGCCACATCGGTATCGTGAGAATCGCCTGCCCGGATTTCAGCTTGAATAACCCGAGAAAACTCAAGAAGTAATGCGACCAGCCGCTCGCCACCGTGGCCGAGGCCATGGCATATTCCAGCACCAGGTCCCACCCGATGATCCAGGCCGCCAGCTCGCCGAGGGAAACATAGGCGTAGGTATAGGCGCTGCCGGCGATCGGAGCCATCGACGCGAATTCGGCATAGCACAAGGCGGCACAGGCACAGGCGAGGCCGGCGACGGCAAACGAAATCACCAACCCTGGACCGGCGAATTGCCGGGCGGCCAGTCCGGTCAGCACGAAGATCCCGGTGCCGATGATGGCCCCGATGCCCAAGGAAGACAAAGCCACCGGTCCCAGCACCCGCCGCAGCCGATTCTCCCCGGCCATTTCCTCCAGCAGGATCTTCAATGACTTCTTGGCGAATAGCTGATTCCGCTTCATGAGTTGTCTACCTTGGGTTTGCAGGGCAGGCCAGGACTGAGCTCCCGGATCGCGCGGTCGAGATACCTTCTCCCGAACCTGTCCACGGAGAGCCTGTTGGCGGCAAGAACGGCCAGACGGGCGTTGCTGCACGAGACAAATCTACAACCCTGTTTCCCTCACGGCTAGACCTTCCAGCGATCCGGCCACAGCCTTCGTTTCGGCCGTGCCAACGGGCACCCGCACACCGAGCCGGAGAAGGGGCGGAGAAAGCGTACCTAACTATCGTGATGTAAATGACTTCTGACGAAAACGACCAGGCCGCCTGGACAACGGCATCCCGGGCGGCCTGGTCGACAATCGTTTGCAGAGCTTTTCCGAGGCAGATTCGAAAGCCCGCCTACTCCTCTACGGTGACCCGCACCGGATCGCACTCCCAGAGCCCATGTTTTGTGCAATAGGACACTGCCGTTAACTCCAATTGCCTGCCACTGGGAACCACGTTGAAGGTCACTTCCGCCTGGCTCTTCTGGCCTTGGCCTCCCAGGGCGCCGGCGGCAAAGGTGGCTTCGGCGAGCAGCGTGTCGTTGTTGAAGAGGGAAATCGTGCGGATGTAGTGGTCTGGATCGTCGGGGTGGGTGTATTCCTTGCCCATGCGCACGGTCACCGGAAACTTCTGTCCCGCCTTGGCCGTTGGGGCGCACGTAATGAACGGTGAGTGACGGTCGATGTAGTCTTTCTTGGCCTCGCGGTCCACGGTCGAAATGTCCACATAGCGGTTGATCTTGGGCATCTTATCGTCCTCCTACTTTTTCTCAACGCCTCCATGAAGGCGGCACTTGCCGAACTTCAGGGTTGGCAGAAACAGGCCGTTATCGCTGCTGATTCTACGTCGGCGAGGCTCCTTGTCCAGCGATCATCCCCCCGGCAGACCCAGTGGTCCAGGAAATCCCGCCACCTACCGCAGGCCGCGGCGAACCGCCTTCTGAATGGCCAGAAACTCGCCCACGCTCTCGGTGGTCACGATGCCATAGAGATGATCACCGCGAACGATGGGAATGGCGTGGCAATCACAGTCCTGAAGCTTGTCGAAGACGGTTTCCAGCATGTCGGCAGGGTCTGCCGTCTCGAAGTTCCGCCGCATCACGCTGGCAACCGGCTGGTGAACGCCTTCCTCTGCCAGGGACTTCAGCAGATCCGATTTGGTGAGCACCCCCACGATCCGCCCGTCTTCCAGTACCGGGAAATCGTGCTGAAAACCGGCAATTACGTGGCCTGTCGCGGCTCCAATCGGGTCATCGGGAGCAAGCGTGCGGAATTGAGTGATCATGGCGTGGGTGAGAGGAATCCCCCGAAGCCCCGCCTTCAACTGGACCATGGAGGATTCCGAGGCCGCCCCCATCCACACAAATAAGGCGATCAGCATCAGGAACGGGTTGTGAAAGACGAGGAGCCCCAGGATTCCAAAGCCAATCGCCATGACCTGCCCCACTGAGGCTGCCATCTGCGTGGCCCGCACGTAGTCGAACTTCATCGCCAGGAGCGCTCGCAGGACCCGGCCGCCATCCATGGGAAATGCCGGCAGCAGGTTGAAGGCCACGATCGTCAGGTTTGCCAAGAACATTCTGCCCAGAAAGACGACTCCCAGCAGCGGGATTTGGCTCAGAGAGTGCGTCGCGTCCTGGCCCTCGTTGAGGAGAATGCCGAGGTCTCTGGCCGCCTCGCCAAGGGCCGGTCCAAAGCGGGCAACCCCAGCCAGTACGACCATGCCCAGAATACACAAACCGGCCAGTACCACGTTGACCGCCGGACCGGCAATCGCGACCACCAACTCCTGCTTGGGATCCTCCGGCATCCGTTCCAGTTGCGCCACGCCGCCGATTGGCAACAGCGTGATGTCTCGGGTGGCGATGCCAAAACGACGGGCTGCAAAGGAATGGCCCAGTTCGTGGAGGACAATGATCGAAAACATGGCCACGACGAGAATCAGGCCATGCATCGCATCGATCAAATTGTTGCCGTGGGCGTAGTAGGACCATCCAACCCACGCCAACAGGATGAGGAACGTCCAATGGACGTAGACGCCGATTCCCGAAATCGTGCCGATTCTCCAGGATCCACTCATGGTCTGCCGATCTTCTCGCTGCTTCTGGTTTTGGATGCCCCTTCCAGCGAACCCCGATAGAATGCGGGAATCTCCCGCCGGTATTGACGTACCCTATCGCTGGTTCTGGCAGGCGGTTCTAAGAGCCGCTAACAAAACCACCGGCTGTGCACATCCATGCCCGTGGGAAACTCGTAGGTTTTGTGAGGGCTTCTAAGACATTCTAGCGTTGCCTCCGCGTCAGGGAGAGGAACACCCCTCAAATAGCCGGTTTTCTCCGGCTGAAGCGATTGGCAGGCTCAGCCCTGCCTGGAGCGGAAGACGCAGAAACCCGGTCTTTCCGACGGCACGCTGAAATACGACGACATCTCCGCGGCGACGAAATCGTGGCCCCGAATGATTCGGGGTTCGAGCACCTTCGCCTGGGTACAGATCTGCGGTCCTTCGATCGATCGCTTGGGGATAATACTGCCGTGATAGGGCGTGTTGAAGCGATAGATCCGCTCCTCGTCGAGCGCGTCGCGGTAGGCCTCGTCGCTGCCGGGCTCCATGATCCAGTCGACGATATCCAGGCCAAAGCCCGCGTCCCGGAAACCGGTCTTTCTATCCAGGAATGACCCGGCGGCGATTCCGCTCACGTAGCCCTTCTTGCGAATCGCTGCTTCGAGGTCCGGTGTGACGATCTTGATCTGCTGGTCATCTTCCGCGACCTCGAAATCGTCCCCTTGGGTGACAAGAGGAGAAAGAAACGAGAACGTCAAACAGGCAAAGGTCAGCAATCGAGTCATGGCGCGCTCCCGTTCAGCAGTCTGTAGCCGAACTCGCCAGAGTTTGGCCCTTTTCCCAGCTCATCAAGGTCCGTCACCTTCGACGTCTCTTGATTCTATCGATTCACGGCTGACTGCACGGCAGGATATTTCGGTTTGGCCACCACCGACGGATCGACGGGACCGATCTTATCGCGTGGATCGAAACCGATAAAGAGACTCCGTGCCGGATTGAGGTCCTGCCCGGCCGTCGATTCTCAAGAGGGACAGGTCATCGCCCCAATTCTCGAAGACGATTGCCAGGTTTTCCAGCGGATTCTGCTAACTGGTCTCCTGTCATCGGGAAGTTTCCTGTCCGAGCATTATCTTGGCACGAATCAAGGCTCCTGCAAATAGAGCACCGGCACGCGTCTGGGCATGCGAAATTCACATTCGTGGCGTTATACTGCTTTCGTGGCGTTATACTGCGGTCAGAGAAGAGCCATTCATTCTGCAGGGGTACGCGCACAACCAGGCAAACGTGGGAGTCATGCTATGTCCAAGCCATTTCTGATCGGCCAATCGCAGCCCAAATTGTTCTGTCTCGTTCTGCTGATTCTGTCCTTCGGCGTCGCACCCTCCAGGCCAGCCCTGGGCCAGGGGCAAGTGACCCCCCTTCAGTATCTCACGGAATTGCCTGCCCGTGACGGTCGAACTCCCTACTCCCCTCCGCAGATGCAGCCCGCCAAACCGCTCGAGATTCCCCAGGAGGTGCGGATCGAGGAGCCCTACGCGTGGAACCGGACCGACCGGTACGCGCCGCCCGACTCGAAAACCTTCTTTCCCGACGACGCCGAAGGGGGCAAACAGCTCGACGACCTTTTTGGCGGCAAGCTGGGTGGCAGCCACAAGCCGGAGGATGTTTTTGCAGTCGTTCGCCGGGGGTTACTGAATACGAAGCGCCATCCGACACTGATCCTGGCGGAGATCGGCAAGGGGTTCGTCTGGGGAGTCAAGGATCAGGACCCGCGGGCGATCGAACTGCTCTACCACGCATCCGATCTTGCCGGGGAAAGGGGGCACTACGCCCTCTATCACGGCCTGACCGTCGTCAAGCAGCCCAGCGACAACCTGCTGCGGACACTGATGCAGCGCTATACGACCTACGATGCCGAGATCCGGGGGCGGATCCTTTGGGGACTGCGGGAGTATACCGATCGCGATCAGACGACCGCCCGGCTCAAGCAACTTCTCGACAAGCCCGACGGACTCGACGATTCCGGCATTGTGGCCGCACTGGATCTCTATCGAGAATTTGTGGGCGAGCCGTACCCGGATCGATCCCGTTTCGACGGCGCCGGCCTGTTCGACCTCGCCTTCCAGTCCGAAGGGCTCGAGACCCCTGAACAGCTCCGCAGTCAACTCATCGAGTGGGCCGGCGAGGAAGAGGCGTTGGCCGGACTGGTCGTGCGGATCGATGACGGCAAACCGGTCGGCGTGGGGTTGATCCGCGGCGTCGGCAAACGGGATCGGATTGTCAAAGCGATCGAGGCCTCGGGCAAATCGAAACTCGTGTTCTCCGAAATATTCGCACCGAGCGTACTTGAGCGCCGCCAGCTCCGCGACTTTGCCCAGTTCCTGCCCGAGGGGTTACCCAAGTACGCCAAGCCGGTCTACGCAGCGCCGCCAGCCGGGGAGAAGTTCGCCTGGAACGCGAGGGACGGCTACGTGCCGCCGGACTACTTCGGGTACTTTCCGGACGACCCCGAGGCGGGCGCCGCGCTCGACAAGCTGTATGTGGACGGAGGCCGCGACTCGCAGGACTTCACTGCCCGTCAGATTCTGGAGGCGATCCGCCGGGGGCTGCGGCACAGCAAGTTGTCGAAGCAGGCCTTGATGAGCTGGGCTGCCTTTGTCAGCGGCTGGCCGGCCGACCCCATGGCCCTTGAGATCGCCTACCACGCGGCCGACCCCAAGGCCGACCAGGAAACGCGCTACAATGCGGTCTACTTTGGCCTTCGCGGCTGGTGGGACAAGAGCCCCAACGTCCTCCGCCTGTTCGCCGAACTGCTGGTGACGGAACCCAACGATCGATCGCTGGGAAGCTCTGTTCGCGGCGACATTCTCTGGTCGTTCCGCAACAAGGAGGAGGAAAAACAGTTCGTTGCCAAACACCTTGCTGGCGTTCTGGAGAAACACGCCGACTATCCGCCAGAGCGGCTTGCCGTTCTGACCGGCGTCTACCGAGAACTGACGGGCGAGAAACCGGCCACCTACAGCCAGTACAGTTCCCGCGGCCGGTTCGTCGTCGTCTTCCGCTACGGATTGGCCAACACGGCGGAGAAGCTGCAAAGGAGTGCCCAGGACAAATTCGGCGCCGATCCCCGCTGGCTTCACGTATCGGCCTGGGAGAGCCAAAGCCAGCCGCAAGCCGTTGCCGTCGTGCAGGGGATGGACGGCATGGAGTGGGTACTCTCGGCGCTCCAGGCTAACGGATTCGACATCGACGCCGCACTGCCGATCGCCGAACTGCCCCCCGAGTCGATCGAGAAATTCGGGTTGGAGAAGTACCGTGACGGCGCGGGTGAGAAATAGGGTCCGCTCTTGGAGCCTAAGCTCGTGCCTCCTCTGGCTGTGCTGGGGCTGGCGGGTGATTCATAGAATCCTGGTTGTCAAAGATCGAGCAGATGCAAATCCTGGGCGTGGCGCAGGGCCTCATTCTTGAGTGAGGGGTGTCGGGTGAATAATGGATCAAGTGTATTGATGTGCCAGAAAATTGGGCGAGGGGGGTGTTTGTAAGTCGGGTTGTGTAATTGGTTTACATTCTGGGGTTGAAACGTAAGTCAAGCCCCTTCGAATGAGGTATGTGCAACAAATCACTCACTCAGGTAACTGTTCCGATGCCAGGATGGATGCAATAATGTACATTGCAAGACATAGTATACACATTTTCAGTTCTATGTCAAGCAAAAAATGGTCGGAGGGAGAGGGAATGGCGAAATGTTGGTGCTCGGTTTTATCCAACCGACCAGACATCGTTCGACCGGCCGCCGCGCGAGACCCCGTCGGGTGATGTCGCGACGTTCAGGGCATTGCCATCGCAGATACCAGGCATTCAGAACAACCTGTCAATCGCAAACATGGACTTTCACGACTTCGCCAATTCCGCGGATGACGATGGCGTATTCAGGGGCTTTCCCCGATGACGAGTCGTCCGCGTGAGCCGTAACAGTGGAAGAACGATTATCCGCCCTGGAGTCTGAAGTCCGTGAAGCAGCAACTTGCAGAAATGGGCAAGCCGCGTGCGTGGCTGCATGAGGTTACTGGATCCATGGATCCATGGCCCGAGTTTGAGGAGGTATTGCGCTTAGGTGATCCCGCGCGGGACCGGGTTTATGCGCAGGACTGGCAGATAGAAATCGCAATCGTATAATCGGGTATTGACGCGGTTGAGGAAATCGCCAACGAGCTGGAACAGGTTTTCGGGCTAATTATCGGTCCGTCGTTGGCTTGTCATGCCACAATTGGGTTAGCCTGCAAGTCTCATGATCGAAAGACTTTACGTCCACAACTTTCGCTGTTTTGAGAATTTCACGCTCGATTTTGCCGACCGGCGCTCCGTACTATTGATTGGCAAGAACGGGGCCGGCAAGTCGACCGTATTACACTGCCTTGCAATATTTCAAAACATCTGCCGTGGCTGCAACCGTGTAGGGAACCTGATCTCTGCAAGTGATTTCACCCAGCACCGCACCGATCAGCCCATGCGTCTTGAGGTTGAGCTGATGCTGTCGGAGAAGCGGTTCAAGTACGCGGTCTCCTTCGAGTGGCCGGCGAATTTCCGAGAGGCACGTATCCTCGACGAAAGCCTATCGGTCGATGGCCAGACGATCTTCACTCGCCACCAAGCGCAAACCCAACTTTCCAGCGCACCAGCATTCGGCATCGACTGGCACATCGTCGCGCTGCCAGTCATCAATGAACGGCCTGGCGAACGAGCGATCCAAGACCTCAAGACCTTCTTTGCCTCCATGATTCTGATCGCGCCAATTCCAGCGAAGATGACTGGTTTTTCCGAGGAACCCTCGATTGAGCTGGTTGACGACGCCTCGAATTACGCTTCTTGCTTGAGGGCTTTGCTCGGGCAGAAGCCCGCAGCCTACAGTGTGTTTGACTCGTACATAAGGACCATGATTCCTGATTTCTCATCGATCGAGAACGTCGAGCGCGGCGAAAGCGGCACTCAGTTGATTGTCAAATTCGAGCAGCAGAATTCACCGCGGAACCTTGCGGTCGAGTTCAAGGGACTTGCAGACGGCGAGAAGTGCTTCTTCCTCAGCGCGTACATTATTGCTTCAAACATCGCCGGTCCGCCTGTCTTCTGTATGTGGGACGAACCGGACAACCACCTTTCACTTTCAGACGTCGGTCAGTTCATTACTCGCTTGCGGAAGATGACCAATCCGACCGGTCAGTTCATTGCTACGACCCACCACCCGGAGACCGTTCGCAAGTTCTCTGACGAAACCACCTTCGTGCTGACACGTAAGTCTCATTTGGATCCGACAGTTGTGAGGCCGCTCGCCGATTTCACCTACAATGGTGATCTGATTAATGCTCTGATTCGTGACGAGATTATCGGGTGACCATGAACAGGTATGCGCCCCACCTTTATGTCATTCCGGAAGATGACCGCGATCGGCAGGTCGCCAACGGCTTCGTCGGACATCACCAAGTGAACGACGCTCGAATACAGGTTATGCCACCTGCAGGAGGTTGGAGCAAGGTGCTTGATACGTTTCGGGTCGAATATATCCCAAAGCTGCGGCGTTACCCGCAGGCTCACGTTGTGATGCTCATCGACTTTGATGACCACGTTAAAGAACGCCAAGCCGAGTTCGCACGCGCGATACCAGGTGACGTCCAGGATCGCGTATTTGTGGTCGGCTCGAAACTCAATCCTGAGGCGCTCAAGAACGCGCTGAACGTCAAGTTCGAGGCAATTGGGGAATCTTTGGCCAATGATTGCGGGGCCGGCACCTCGGAGCACTGGGATCACGAACAGCTCCGGCATAACTCTGTTGAGCATCGTCGCTTACACCAGAGTATCAGAGCATTTCTCTTCTCTTTGCGGCAAAGCTAAGACCGGTGGGTTTTTCGCACGCAGAATTTCGGCGAGGCCGTTGAAAAGAGGAAGGTGATTCCTCGGAGGATTGTCTCGAGATCTTGTTGCATGGGCCTGCACGCTGTGTCATGCTTGGCGTACCTATTCGTGGATACTACAAGCAGGCCATCAACAGGGACTTCCGCCCATGGGACAGGAAGGTGTGTGATTGACTGTACCGGCGGAGTGGGGTGGGCTACAATCGGCGGTCAGTCATGCTGGGGAAATGCAATCGCGACAACTGCAGTTTTGGAGGGAAAGGGATGGTTCGATTCGCACTGGTCTTCCTGGCGGCCAGCTCGCTTCTGGTCGCATCGTCGGCCCAATCGGCGGAGAAGAGGGTGTTTCAGGCCGGGGTGGCTACCGCCAATATCACCCCGTGGCTCGGTGACGGGCTGGTGGGGAATTTCGGCACCCCGCCGCCGGCCAAGTATGTGCACGACGAATTGCACGTCCGCGCGTTCGTGCTCGACGACGGCAGCTCGCGGATCGTGATTGTTGTGAACGACAACATCTATATCAGCCGCGAGGTGCTGGACGAGGCCAAGCGGCAGATCACCGAGGCCACCGGCATTCCGGCCGATCGAATGCTGATGTCGGGCACCCACACCCATTCGTCGGTGAGCGCGCGTTGGCCGAATCCGCTCAAGCCCGAGAAGGAATTCACCGAGTATCAGCGGTTCGTGGCCCACCGGATTGCCGACGGAGTTCGCTGCGCGATCAACAACCTTCAACCGGCGCGGATCGCCTGGGGCACGGTCGATGTGCCCGGGCAGGTCTTCTGCCGGCGCTGGTTGATGAAGCCGGGCACGGAGCTGTTCAATCCCTTTGGCGAACCGGACCAGGCCAAGATGAATCCCGGGAACAGCCCCAATCTGCTGAAGCCGGCCGGACCGGTCGATCCGCAGATCGCGTTCTTCGCCCTGGAGACGCCCGAGGGGCGGCCACTGGGCCTGCTGGCCAACTATTCGCTGCACTACGTAGGCGGGACTGGTCCCAACCACCTCTCGGCCGACTATTTTGCCGTTTTTGCGGATCGGATGCAGCAATTGCTGTCGGCCGATCGGCTCGATCCGCCGTTCGTGGGCGCCATGAGCAACGGCACGAGCGGAAACATCAACAACGTGGACTTCTTGCGGCCGCGGGAAAAGCGGGAACCCTATGAGCGAATCCGGGAGGTGGCCGACGAGTGTGCCCAGGCGGTCCACGGAGAGTACAAGAAGCTGGTCTGGCACGATTGGGTCGGACTGGATATGCGGCAGCGAGAGATCGAGCTGGGCGTTCGCAAGCCAACTGCGAGCCAACTCGAACATGCCAAGGAGGTGCTGGCCGATCCCGAGCGGAAGGACCAGTTCCCCCACGAGCGAAACTATGCGGAAAGGGCCATCCAGCAGTTGGATTCGCCCGACACGGTGCGCGTGATCCTCCAGGCGGTGCGGATCGGCGAGCTGGGCATTTCGGCCATTCCCTTCGAGGTGTTTTCCGAGATTGGGCTGGAACTGAAGGCTCGTAATCCGTTGCGGCCCAGCTTCACGATCGAATTGGCCAACGGCGGCTACGGCTATCTGCCCACCCCTGAGCAGCACAAGCTGGGTGGCTACGAGACCTGGCTGGGAACCAACAAGGTGGAAGTGGACGCCTCCACCAAGATGGTCGACACGCTGCTGGAGATGTTCGGCGAAATGAAGTGAACCTCAACCGTCGTTGCGGGATTTCGTCAACTGCCCTTGAACGCTCTTGACGGCCTTCCCCATTTTCTTGAGCCATCGCCGGGCCCAGGCAAATTCGATTCCAAGGATCGCCAGCCCGATCGGGATCACGACAAACGCCGGTCCCGGCATGACGAGCATGACAACACCTGCCAGCACGACGCTGGTTCCCAGGACGAAAATCACCACCCGGCGGGCGTGACGGTAGGCCTGAATGGCCAGTTCTCCCATATCGTCTACCAGCGGCGAAACCGGCGGGATGGCGCCCTTTCTCCATGCTTGGAGGGAGACGAGGATGGCCACGGAAACGGAGACGGCGATGATCGCCAGCGAAAGGCCGGTCGGGATCGCCAGATGGGGCGAGAGAACCATCACCGCGATGAAATAGATCAGCAGAAACACGAGGCTCATCTTCATATAGCGGAAGTTTACCATCATTCCGGCCAGGGCGAAGTACAGAGACCGCAGCCCCAGAAGAGCGAACATGTCGTAGAGTGGACGAACACGTTGAAAACCAGCGCCAGGCCGATCCAGACAGCCGTCCAGGCAAGGGCCTCCCGGATCGAAATCACCCGCGACTGCCTGCAGACGACTCCCAGATCCAGCAGGACCATCGCGAGGATGAAGAGCACGAAGCTCGACCAGATAAACCCGTGCATGGGGATTTCCACGAGATCAAACGATGGAAAACGTGCCTGGTGCGTCAAGGCCCACACGTGAACCAGGGGCAAAAACGGACGTCAGTGTCGCCCTGCCGATGGGACGCAAGCACTGGCAGAGCAGAGCCAGTGGCACACAATTGGCAACCGCTTCCGGGTGCGATCATGGCGCTCTTTTCCAGGATGCGCGGCCAACGGGAGCAGGCCATTCCTGCCGAACGGCAATTCGTGTTGGCCGGCGGCCCTACCACCCTGCCGTCATTCTAGACTCGATACGCGAATAATCGATTGGGGGCATCCAGGCCGGTTGGGGGAATCCTCATTTTGTCGGGATCTCCCCGACGCAAGTTGTCTTTGGACACCCTCTCCTCCGCCGCACCACTTGATCCCGATGGCAGGCCATTGCGAAGCCGGGTCGCCAGGGCATAGACTGGTCGGCAACGAGAGCAAGTGAACTTGGACGTTTCGTCCGATGATCAGAATGGAAGGCAGAACATGAGACGAGAACTGCTGCGGTACCTTCGGGCATTGCTGACCCTCGCGTTGTGGTGTGCACTGGTCGTCGCCACTTCGGCGAAGGATGTCATTTACGAAGTGGAGGTGCGGGCGGAGGTGAAGATTCCGATGTCGGACGGGACCAATCTGGCGGCCCACATCTTCGTGCCGAAGGCGGAAGGGAAGTTTCCCACGGTGCTTGTCCGCTCGCCCTACGGCAAGGGCGGGACGGAGGGCGGGGCCGGCCACGCCTACGCCTCGCGCGGGTACGTCTTCGTCAGCCAGGATTGCCGGGGCAAAGGTACGTCGGAAGGCCAATGGATTCCCTTTGTCCATGAAGCTCGGGACGGCAAGGATACGCACCATTGGATTCTGGATCAGCCGTGGTCGAACGGGGCGATCGGCACCGCGGGGGGTTCCTACGTAGGCTACACCCAATGGATCTCGGCGCCGGGTGCGGGCGAGTATCTCAAGGCGATGCTTCCGGTGGTGCCGCTGGTCGATCCTTACAACGACGTGGCCTACGTGGACGGGGCATTCCAGCTTTCGCTGATGATGGGATGGGGCGCCGGGGTATCGGGCCAATCCGATGTGGGCGGCTGGAACGACGAGGCCTGGCTCAAGGCCTTCCGCACGTTGCCCCTGGCCACCTGGGACACGGCCCTGGGCACCGAAGTGCAGTACCTGCGGGACTGGGTGGCCCACTGCGAATTTGACAGCTACTGGGCCCAGGGGAGCCCGCGAGGCCGGGAGAAAGACATCACGACGCCGATCTGTGCCATCGGCGGATGGTACGACATCTTTGCCAACAGCGTCTTCGAGCACATTGGCGAAGTGAGGAAGCAGGCCCAGTCGGAAGATGTCAAAAAGCACCTCCACCTGATCATGGGGCCGTGGAGTCACGGAATCAGCAAGGACGGGAAGGTAGGCGGCATGGATTTCGGCAAGGAGGCGGTCCTCGACCTGAACTCGATCCAGAGCCGCTGGTTCGAACACTGGCTGAAGGGAAAGAAGTCGGACGTGGACCAGTGGGCCCCCTACCGGATATTTGTCATGGGGCGAAACGAGTGGCGCGACGAGCAGGAGTGGCCCCTTGCGCGAACCCAGTACCGATCTTACTACTTCCACAGCCAGGGTTCGGCGAATACGTTGGCCGGTGACGGCACACTCGACACGGTGAAGCCGGGCGAAGAACCGGCCGACGAATACATCTACGACCCGGAGGACCCGGTGCCGACCCTGGGCGGCTGCAACCTGGGGAAGTGTCCGG
>CAYSCH010000226.1:0-15666 GCA_964429355.1 uncultured Planctomycetaceae bacterium
CTCGACCGCCCGTCACCTGGGCGGCACGATGCGGCGCTGCAACGATTGCCATCAGGCAGAAAACTCACACGAATGGCTTCCCTATCCGACGGCCCACTTTGCGGCTCTCAGTTGTGAGGCATGCCACATACCCCACGCGGCGGCTGCGGCGGTGGAGAGTGTCGACTGGACCGTTCCTTCACCGCAAGGCGAGCCGGCGGTGACCTGGCGCGGGATCGAGGGGGGTGTGAACGATCCGGGATCGCTTGTGACCGGTTTTCGGCCGGTGTTGCTGCCACGGCAAGAGCCGGACGGGAAAACCCGGCTCGTACCCTGCAACCTGGTCACGGCTACCTATTGGGTTGAAAACGGCCCCGTGCCGCGGCCCGTCCGCCTGCCCGATCTGGAAAAGGCGGTTGCGGACGGAGCGGACGATCGCGAAACGATTCGGGCCCGACTCGTCGAGCAGGGTTATGGCGACCTGGAGATTCGCACCGAGGTTCAGCCTTACGAAATGCATCACGGAGTTGTCGGCAGCCGTTGGGCGACCCGATCGTGCGACGGGTGCCACTCGGCCGGCTCCGTGCTCAATGAACCCATGGCCCTGGCAAGTGCGCTGCCGGGCGACAAGGCTCCCAAATGGGGCCAGTTGGGCACGCTGGTCCCCGCGGAAGGTTGGTCTACCATCGACAGCCGCCCCGCGTATCGGCCGAGCACGCAAGCGGCAGGCTTCTACGTGCTGGGCCACGACGGACATCGCTGGATCGATGCGATGGGCATCTTGATGCTTCTGGGAGTGTTGCTGGGCGTGACGGTTCATGGCGGGTTGCGAGCACGCCACGCCCTGGCTCGTGCGGCGTTGTCACGGTCCAAGAACGGATCCACGAAGGGCGGAGTGCCTATGAGCGACCAGCGAAGACGAATTTACACGACCTACGAACGCACCTGGCATTGGATCCAGTCGATCTCGATTGTGGTTCTCCTCGCCACGGGTTTTCACGTTCACTCGCCCGTCCGGTTGCCTGTTGCCGATCTGGCAACGATGGTTTGGGTACACAATGTGTTTGGATTCATCCTGATCGGCAACGCCTTGCTCGGTCTGTTCTACTACGTGACTACGGGTGCGATCGGGCAGTACGTTCCCCACCGAAAGGGGCTCGCGGCAAGCGTCGTCGCGCAGGTGAAATACTACATGGGGGGCATTTTCCGCGGCGAACCCCACCCGACAAAAAAGACTCCCGAGCGGCGGTTGAACCCTCTCCAACAACTGACCTACCTGGCATTGCTGAACGTGCTGCTCCCGCTGCAAATCGCCAGCGGTTTGCTGATGTGGGGCGTCTCCCGCTGGCCGCAGGTGGCGGGAGCCATCGGGGGATTGCCCGTGCTGGGCGCCGTGCACACGCTCGGATCCTACTTGTTTCTCTCGTTTCTCATCGGCCATCTTTACCTGATCACGACGGGACACACGCCGTTGTCGAACCTCGAGGGGATGGCCACTGGATATGAGGAGCTGGAAGAGCCGCAGGATTGCCAACCGGCAACGGTTGCCTGACATTGAGTACGCGAGACAACCGGTGGGTTTGCCCACCGATCGAATTGACAGGAAGCACACTATGGCCAGTCAGTCCGCACCTGAATCCCACGACCTTCCGGCTCGCAACGACCCGCAGGGGCTCTGGAACCCTTACGTGGGCGGCGTGGCGCTGGGAATCGTGCTGTTTGCCGCGTTTTTCATCACCGGGAGTGGCCTGGGCGGGTCGGCCGGGTTCGCCCGAGTGGCGGCCCTGGTCCAATCAGTGATCATGCCAGGGAGCGCCAACACGAGCGCTTATCTCGCTCCCATGGCCGGCGGCGGACGGAATCCGCTCGATAGCAGCCTGGTGTGGATGACAATGGGAGTGATTGCCGGCGGGTTTGCCTCCGGCTGGCTGGCCGGCCGGGTCAAAGTGGAGACCTTCAAGGGGCCCCAGATCGACAAACACACACGCTGGGGACTGGCTCTGGTGGGCGGAATCCTGATGGGGATCGGCGCCCGCTTCGCGCGCGGCTGCACGTCAGGCCAGGCCCTGTCTGGCGGGGCGGTGCTCTCGGTCGGCAGTTGGCTCTTCATGATCATGGTCTTTGCCGGAGCCTACATGCTGGCGTATCCGCTGAGGAAATTGTGGAATTGAGGACGTTGATCGATTCGCCGAAGGTATCACTCGCAGGCTGAACCCTGACAGCCAGACAACTCCCATGGCTCCTTTCACATTCTCTCATACCAGCGCGAACCTCGCCGCGATTCTGATCGGATTCTGCTTTGGGTTCGTGCTGGAACGGGCCGGTTTCGGCAACGCTCGGAACCTGGCAGCCCAGTTCTACCTGTACAACATGCGGGTGCTCAAGGTGATGTTCACAGCGATCATCACCGCCATGGTGCTGGTGTTTCTCAGCTCGGCGCTGGGACTGCTGGATTTCGAACTGGTGTACGTCCCGCCGACGCACATTTGGCCCGGTGGGCTGGGCGGGTTGCTTTTGGGAGTGGGGTTCATTGTCGGCGGGTATTGCCCGGGCACGTCGCTCGTCTCCCTGGCCACCTTGAAGATCGACGGGGCCATCTTTGCCGGCGGCGTGGTGATCGGCAGCCTCCTGTTCGGGCCGCTGGTCACGATTCCGGTCGTCTGGAACTTCTGGAACAACTCGGGCAACCAGGGACGCCTTACCTGGGCAGAAGTTTTCGGCATCGATGCGGGCTGGGTGGTTCTGGCTGTCGTCGTCATGGCCTTCGGAGCCTTCGCGTTTGCCGAGATCTGCGAACGGCACTTCTCCCGCCCGAGCGAACGTCAGCCGACTCCGACACCGAAGGCTCGTTTGCTCCGGCGCGGCGGAGTCGGACTGGCCATCGGGATGGCGATAGCGGCAATCGTTGTCGGCCAACCGACGATCGATCGGCAGGTCGCCCGGCAGAACGAGAGCCTCGCGGCCCGCCTCGTCTCGCGTCAGGTGCATATCGATCCGGCCGAACTGTTGGGCCTCATGCACAACAACCAGATTCAACTCGTGTTGCTCGACGTACGCGACGAGGCTGACTTCAACCGATTCCACCTGGCCGATGCTCGAAACGTTGATCTGGAGGCGCTGGCCAACGGCGAGCCGAAGGAAATTGATCCGAAGGATGTCTTCGTTGTCATGTCGAACGACGAGGCGCGGGCCGAGGAGGCCTGGAAGCGATTGGCCGTGCGGCGAGGGGCAAACGCCTACGTGCTGGCGGGCGGTTTGAATCGCTGGCTGGATGTGTTTGCCGACAATAGGGCCCACGTGCCGGGTCCGGAATCCCCCCCCGCCGCCGGCAACGACACACTGCGGCACCCCATCGACGTCGCCTTGGGGGCAGGCCATGCTGCTTCACGCCCGATTGCCCAACGCATTGCAGAACGGCCGTTTGAATCCAAGGTCCAAGTGCTCACTCCGGTGAAGGCGCCCGGGGGAGGTTGCGGATAGAAGAACTTGGGAAGTGATCTGTTGACTTCCAAAAGCGGGCCGCCTGGCTTCCTTCCCGGGACAGGGAGAAGCTCGTGACACGTCCTGGCGTGCGGAGACCGGTCCGGTTCGTACCCAGTTAGCCGATATCCCCCCTACAACCCAAGCGGCAGTGCAGGTCAGGCAGCCCGCTGGATGCTCGCAAGTGCGGGCACGGTTACCGAGGGGGGGGTCGTTTTCGTACCCCTCTTGGTGGTTATTGAAACTTCGGGATAATACCTTAGAAACGAGCATATACGACCGTGTTAGCCACACGGGACCTGTGGGCAATTCTGAGGGAGCTACATCGGTTACCATCCCGTCTGGTTTACCGGTGCGGAGGGGCGTCTATTCCGACGGCGAAGGGGGTTTCTTTGCCGAGAGAATTCTGCTGTACGAGGGCAATCGGTACTGTGGCTGAAAGACCGACAAGGAGGCTGGGTCATGTTAGTCCTATCGCGAGAGACAGACACGACGGTTTGGATCGGCCCGAATGTCAAGGTCAAGGTGCTCTCGATTCAGAAACGACGTGTGAAATTGGGGATCGAAGCGCCCGAAGGAATTCAGGTCTGGCGAGACGAGATCATCGAAGGTTCGGATATCGCGAGGGTCATCTACGAGGAGCCGCCGGCGGGGGCTCTGCTCGAGGGCCCGAGTCCCGTGATGCTTGTGGAAGATGATCCCGACCACGCACATCTGATTGGGCGAATCCTTTCGGAAGTCTGTCTGACGGCTCCCAGGATCGCCGACACGGGCCGCGCTGCGCTGGATTTGCTCGACGGTGCCGACGATAGCGCAGCTCATACGCCGCAGCCGCGGCTCGTGGTGCTGGACCTGAATCTGCCGGACATGCCGGGCCTGGATGTGCTCCGCGAGATCCGGTCCAGGCCTCACTTGAGGACGATGCCGGTGGTGATTCTCAGTGCCGAGCAGAGCGATTCGGTCGTAACAAGCTGTCTTGAAGCAGGGGCGAACGCATTTGTTTCCAAGGCGGCCGACTACGAGCAGTTCCGCAACTCGATCCGCCGTCTGGCGGTTTTCTGGGGAGGGGAATGCCGGATTCCGGCGGCTACTCAAACGACGACCGAATTGCGGATGCTGCGAGCGAGGTGAATCGGGAAGGTTCGGGGGGCAGCCTTCTTGGTGTCTGCATGGATAGTGCCCTCCGACGGTTGCCAGCACGCCGGGAAACCGGCCTCGCGTTGGTCGCCCTGGCTCTTGTTCGATGCGAAGTTCAATCAGACGACGAGTGCAAAAGGAAAGACGCGGTCGAGCATTGCACGACCGCGTCTTGTTCGATTCGTCGTTTGGTGCCATTTGCGGGCCGGCTACCCGCGGCTCTATTTGGCCGGTACCTCGGCGGCCGGCATTGCGAGTTGTTTGCTCTCCAGGCCGGCTTTGGCCAGCACGAGATAGAGGACGAAGCCGACGATAATCGCGGCTACTGGGGGGCAGGGCATCTGAAAGTCGAGCCCGAATGTGGGTCCGAAGAACGAGTTCCATGCACCGACAACAAAGCCGATCGCCCATGAGATCCAACCGGCCGGATTGAAGCCCGCGCGGGGCCCTGGCCAGTTGAAGCCGGAGAGGATGTAGTCGGCCGCCATGGCGCCGCAGATCGGACCAAAGGAGGCGCCGATGATACCGAAGACGCCCGCTGCATTCCCCGCGTACCCCGACACAATCAAGGCGATCGACGCGGCAGTTCCGATGCCGCAGGAGATGAAGGGGTTTACTCTGGGCAGGGTGTTTTTGAAGCTGTTCGCGGCAATCAATGAACTGAAGCAAGCGGGTGGGAAAGCAGCGACCGCCAGGAGAAGCCAGAACAGTTTGGCGGCGCCCTCGCCCATGATGAATTTCATCAATTCCGTCGGTTTGAGGATCACCCCCTTGCCTTCCATGAGACCGGCGCCGTAGGTTCCGGCCACAATCAGCAGGGCCAGACAGCCGGTGAAGACCGTCACGCCGGCCACGCCGACGAGTCCACCGATCTGAACGTCTTTCGCATCACGGTTGCTGGAGGCGATGTCCGCGCCGGCGGCTCCGGCCGTGGCAAAGAAACCCACGATGTTGGCGATCGCCAACAGCAACAAGTCGAAGGAGCCTGGAGCAGCGTCTGCGGAACCGGCGGTCAGTTGTTCCGGGCTGAAGCTGCCAATGCCTGAAGCTGTCTTACCGAGGAGGATCAACAAGACCACGAAGGGGATCAGCGGGAGAAAAGTGGCGACCTTGGCAACGTACTGGATGCCTTTCAGGCCTACAAAGGCTGCCACGAGCGCCCAGATGATACCGATGGCCAAGTGAAGTGCCGAACCCTCGGCGGACCCGGCCAGCCACGCCAGCAGTTTCGCTGAGAAGTAAGCATTGACCGCCAACCAGCCGAATTGCAGGACACCCATAAAAAATCCAGGCATCAAGAATCCACCCCACACGCCGTACGTCGAGGTGCCGACCACGGCCAGCGGCAGTCCCGTTTTCATGCCCATCATCGCCGGGGCGTAGTAACTCGCGAAATGGCAGATGAACGCACCGACAATCACCCCGAGCAGGGCGATGCCAAGCCCTTGGGCGAGGATCCCCCCTACTCCGGCGCCGCTTTCCGGGACGCTTTCCCAAAACACGAACCAGAGCATGATACCGGCATAGGTCTGGGCCGTGCTCTTGAACCACGGCATGCGGTTCTCTTTGGGCACCGGTTTCGCCGACGCCACATAATCAGGCAAGCCAGAGGCCATAAAACCCTCCTGTCGTTTGTTTTTGCGGTTAGTTCTTCCGTCGCGCTCGGGCAAGGAAAAACAAGGCTAAGAGACCCTAACAAAACGAGTGAGTTTCCCACGGGCGTTGGTGCACATCATCGCTGGTTTTGTTAGCGGCTCTAAAAAAGCAACAGGAGCAACGCCGCTGCTAGCTTTGCTATCTTGCCAGAGAACCCGGAGTATACTTGTTCGCGAGCCAAAATCCAACGGTCTGGCCCCCGAGAGACTCCCAACTTCTCGGCAGTGTCCGGTCTGTGCCCGCATAGAAGACCTGGATTTCCCAGTCGGTCTCCAGACGCAGGGCACAAGAATCGAAGTCTATGCCCCGATAGTGGTAGAAATGAGTTCTCTTGGTGCCACGGGCAGGTCGGATGGCGTGCCGGGTAACAGCCGGCAGTATCACCCACGGGCTCACGGGCTCGGTGCGGAGCACATCCGCCTTGACCCCTCTCCGTAAACGGAAGTACTATATCGGGCCTGGAGTTCCGCAAATTTTGGCGGACAAGGCGGGAGGAGGACGGAATGAACGTTGCGGGTGAACGCTGCGTAATGGGTTCCAGCGGCGATGGAAGCCTTGCCTTCGAGAGTCACCGCTTCTTTGAGAGATATGGAAGGATTGACGGCAGGGGCGGGCGAACGGTAACGGCACCTTCGGCCCACCCTTGACCCGGATTACCATGGAGGGTCGTACGCCATCGTCCACGGCGTAGTTAATCTCTGTTGGGGCTTCTTTAAATGGGGGCTGCTGGTCGCACTGATTGCGGCCATTGCAGCCGTGCCCTATTTCTACGACCGGCTGGACAACGAGATCCGCCAACGCCTGTTGACAGTCCTTTCCGAGCAGTACGACGACTTGGACATTTCCGTCCGTTCGGCCCAGTTCGTCGAAGACGAAGGGATCGAGATTCGAGACCTGGTGATCGTTGAAACAGGGGCGGCGGGACCTCGTGCGGAGCTGCTCCGCCTGCCGGAAGTGTTTCTGCACAGCCAGGGCACATTGCAGGAAGTGCTTTCGGGTTCGATCGCCGTTCGGGAGGTCGTGATTCGGCGTCCCGTGCTGCGAATGACCCGTCGACACGATGCGAGCTGGAGTTGCTCTCGCTTGTTGCCTTTTCCTCAGTTCGGTGGCGGGAGAGTGCCGCCTCCGAAGGTCGTCGTTGAAGACGCAACGATCGAGATCTTCGACCCGACGAAGAACCCGTCGTCGATGCTGGTTCTGCGGAACGTGAATCTGACTTTTTCGCAGCCGGAGCACTCCTCGCCGGGTGACGGAACATCGTTGCGGCAGATCACCGGAATGCTCGGGGGGGATTATGTCTCGCGCGTGGAATTGCAGGGGCAGATCGACCTGAAGTCGGGAGCCTGGTCGTTGGGCGGAGTGGTCGACGACCTGGAGATCACCCAGGAGTCGCTCCATTCGGTACCCGCGGAATGGCTGTCCGGGTGCACGATTCCCAGTTCCTGCCGGGCACGGGCCGTGTTTCAGTTTGCTCTTTCGCACGGTGCCGGAGAAGACAGGACGCCCTGCCGTTTCAAGGTCGAGGGCACACTCAACGAAGGGCGGATGGAGGATCCGCGTCTCCCCGGCCCCTTGACCGAGCTCGTGGCGGCATTCACCGTGAGCAACGAGGGGCTTCGGGTGAGCGAACTGGAAGCCCACAGTGGACCGACGACGTTCCGGGTCCATTCGTTTCAGAGTTGGGGACACGGCCCGGCGGCCCGCAAGTCACTCGACGGCGAGGTGGAACGGCTCGTACTGGACCGCAACCTGCTGGCGGCACTGCCGAACCGTCTCGCGGAGACCTGGTCGAAATACCTCCCCTTGGGCCAGGTCAACGCGGAGTTCACCGCCGACTACGACGGCAGCGGCTGGCAGCCCAGAACGGCCATGGTGGAGTGCCTGGACGCTTCCTTCAGTTATTACAAGTTCCCCTACCGGCTGCACCGCGTCAGGGGCACCCTTCCGGTGGGCGACAAGCTGGTGGCACTGAACTTGCTGAAGAACAACGTCCTGCAAATTGGCATGGAGGCGTTCAGCGGGAAGAACCGCGTGACGATCAACGGCACGATGTGGCAGCCGCTATCGGCCCCGTACGGAACCGTGGCCATTCGAGCGGCCGAACTGGAACTGAACGAGGACCTGTTTGCCGCGATGCAGGAAGAGCCGCGGAAGGTGATGGAATCGCTGAATCCGAAGGGGCACGTGGACGTGGATCTCGTCTTGGGCAATGACCGGCCCGGCGCACCCGTGCAGAAACATATGATCGCCTACGTGCTGCCCGGCGCATCACTGCGATATTTGGGGTTTCCCTATCCCCTGACCGTCAACGGGGGACAGATCGAGATGACCGACGACCAGTGGGTCTTCCGCAATTTCACGGCACAGAACGACACGGGAGTCGTCACCTGCAACGGGCAGTTCGGCCCCGAGGATCCGGGGATGTCCGAGAACTCCGGCAAGGTGCTGAAGCTGAACTTCATTGGAAAGAACATCGCCCTGGAGGAAGAGCTGCGCGATTCGCTGCGCCATCCGAACATGCAGCGGCTCTGGAACGACTTGCGCCTGCGAGGAATGATCGACCTCGAGGAATTGACCGTCCTTTACAGGGCGGCGACGAAAGACCTCGATGTGACTTTTCGTGCCGTGCCGGATCCGGGATTGACGTCGATCGAGCCGGTCAATTTGCCCTACCGGCTGGAGGGACTCAACGGATCTCTCGTCTACCGCGACGGCCTGATCACGGTGGAACGATTCGAGGGGAGTCACGACGACACCCGGATAACCGCCAAGGTGACCTGCGAGTTCACGCCGGACGGGAGCTGGAACCTCCGTTTTGACGACATGTGGGTCGAACAGTTGCTCTTGGACAACGAACTGGCACGAGCTTTGCCGGACCGGTTTCGTTTCGCGGTCACCGAGCTGGACACTCGCACGCCGATCAATCTCGGAGGATCGGTGCACGTCGGCCGAAACGCAGCCCAATTCGATCGGTTGCTCTCGGCGTGGGATCTCAACGTCGTCTTCCATCGGGCGCACCTCAACTGCGGCGTGCCGATCGACAATGTGAGTGGCAAAGCGATATTGTCGGGCCAGTCGAACGGGGAAACCTTCGTCTGCCGCGGTGAGCTCGACAACTGCCTGTTCATGTATCGCGATATCCAGGTCACCAAGGTGACCGGCCCGATCCTGATTGACGATCAGCGGGTTTTGCTCGGATCCAGCGTGCCGCCGCCGGCGGCCGGACAGCGACCCCGCCCGCTTCAGGGCATGGTGTTCGGCGGTTGGGCCTACGGTGAAGGCGTTGTTGCCTTGGGAAAAGACACGGGCTACAGGCTGTCCGGAAAGCTCTTTGAGGCCGAACTCTCGCGAGCCGCTCAGGAGCTCGTGTCGGGGCGGCAGAATCTCCAGGGCAAAGTGATTGCCCGAATCGACCTCACGGGACACAGCAAGACCGTCAACGCTATGGAAGGCCGGGGCAACATCCAACTGCACAACGCCGACATCTACGAACTGCCGGTAATGGTCTCCCTGCTCAAGATCCTCACCATTCGGCGGCCTGACAACAACGCCTTCAGCGAAAGCAATATCGATTTCCTCATCAAGGGCGACCACATCTATTTTCCGAAGATTGTGTTCAGCGGCGACGCAATCAGCCTGGAGGGGGCCGGCGAAATGGATGCCAATCGCAATGTGAACCTGCAGCTCGGCACCCGTTTGGGCCGCGGCGAACTGGGTATGACGTTCCTGCGCGACGTGCTCGGCGGCGCCGGCGATCAGATCGTTCTGATCCACGTCGACGGGCCAGTGTCGAATCCCCGAATCGTCCGCCAGCCGTTGCCGGCGGTGAACAACCTGATCGAGCAGCTCCAGAAGGACCTCCAGATTCCTGTGGAGTCGCCCGGTTTGTTTCCGCAAGGAGGCACAGCAAACTCATACGGCCGTGCGACCGTGCAGCGGTGATGAGATACGGACGGCAATCGAGGGGCCAGAGGCACCCGGGATAATCGTTACCGAGCGACTGGAAATGCAACGTAGACTTGATGGATGGAAGGAGAGAGGCAACGGATAGACGAAATGGAACCGACGCGACCGAAAACTCACTGACCTGACCAGCAGGACTGGAGGGCGGCGAGCAGCGACCTGTTTTTCGGCCGGCTTCGGATTTGGGCAGACAATGACTTCGCAGCGTGAGAGTCGCCCACCCCGCCAGCACTCGCCGTCCTTGTGGACGGTGAGTCCAATGTCAGGAGGTGTCTCATGAGCGTAGTTCCTTTGGGTGGACTGCTAGCCAGTGCGGCAGGTACCTCGTTGGCTCAGTCGAAAGGGTCCGACGTGGATCGGACCCAGCAGGATTCGGCCGCCCAACAGCGGCGGGTCCAGACCGATCAGAAGGCGGAAAGTGCCGCCGGAATCGGTGAAACCGACGGAGAAGATCATGCGGCGGGCGAACGTGATGCCGATGGTCGGCGTCTTTGGGAACAGATGCCCGGCGGCTCCGAGAGCGGCCCCGGCCAGGACAACGACCCGGGACGCCACGGAAGCAAGGACCCCACCGGCCAGAGTGGAAGCCTGCTGGATCTGAGTGGGTGATGCCGTGTGCCCGTTGGTACGCAGCGTTGCTCAGAACAGCCCCACTCTCGAGGCGCCGCTTGCAGGAATGCCGTCGAACATGGAGACAAGCGGTGACGGACGCTTGTGGGATCGAAAGCGGCATTCGTACAATGGATGGATTCACTGCCAAACCAAGCAAAGAGCTGTTTGATGCACTTCACCAAGATGCACGGAGCAGGCAACGACTACATCTACGTCGACTGCTTTCATGAAACCGTTCCCGGCGACCTGGCCGAGACCGCCCGTCGAATTTCTGATCGGCATTTCGGGGTGGGCGGCGATGGGCTCGTGTTGATCTCGCCGAGCGACACGGCCGACGCCCGGATGCGAATGTTCAACAACGACGGTTCGGAGTCGGAAATGTGCGGCAACGCGGTCCGCTGCGTCGCCAAATACGTCTACGAGCATGGAATTGCCAGAAAAGACGCCTTGCAGATCGAAACGGGAGCCGGGATCCTGACTCTGGAGCTGATGGTTGAGGATGGATTGGTCAACCGCGTGAGGGTCGATATGGGATGCCCGATTCTGGAAGGGAAGCGGATTCCCACAACCTGGTCCGGCGACAAGGTCGTCGATCAGCCGCTCTCTATCGATGGGCGGGAGTTTCGCGTGACGTGCGTCTCCATGGGGAACCCCCACTGTGTTACGTACGTGAACGAACTCACCGACGAGCTCGTGCTGGGGCATGGCCCCAGGATCGAACACGATCCGCACTTTCCCAACCGTGTGAACGCCGAATTCGTTCAAGTGGTCTCGCCGAAGGAAGTTCGTATGCGGGTTTGGGAACGTGGTTCGGGCGAAACCCTCGCCTGTGGCACCGGCGCCAGCGCGGTGTGCGTTGCCGGAGTGCTGAGCGGACGAACCGAGCGGGAGATCACGGCCCACCTGACGGGCGGCGATCTCCAACTGCACTGGGCAGAGAACGGGCATCTCCACATGACGGGCCCTGCCACCGAGGTATTCTCGGGAGAGTGGCCAGCAGTCCGTTTGCCGTGAGGATGGCCAGGGATGGGCGCGTTGGAGAGTGATCTTTTCAAGGGGCAGGGGAAATCGTTAGACTTGGGCGATCCACCGCGAGAGGTGCCAATCCGGGCCATTTCGAGCCCGCCAGGCAGGTTGCAGCCTGGGCTCCAACGTCTTGGAAGACTAACCCCCCGACAGCCGCCATGAAGCTGGATCACCCGTTGGTCAATGCCTTTGCCGGACTGCTGAGCCGAACGGCGGTGCGCGCGTGGATGGGCACCCTCGACTCGCAAATAGCCTACTACGACCCGGTGGTTGATCCGGCATTTCCAGTCGGCCAGCGGCCGCGCATCTACATCTTCTGGCACGAGTACATTTTGCTGCCTTTCTACGCGCGGGGGCACTGCAACCTCTCGATGTTGCTGAGCCAGCATCGCGACGCGGACATTCTCAACCAGGCTGCCCGGTTGAGCGGGTTCGATGTGGTCCGCGGTTCGACCCGGCGGGGTGGTACGGCGGCGCTGCGGAAACTGCTCGATCAAGGTGAGTTGAAGCATTTGGCCATCACCCCCGACGGCCCCCGAGGGCCTCGCCGCAAGCTGGCGCAAGGCCCGGTGTACCTGGCGTCGAAGTTGCAGATCCCCCTGGTTTTGCTTGGGTTCGGATACGATCGTCCGTGGCGGGTGCGAAGCTGGGACCGGTTTGCGATTCCTCGTCCGGGAAGCCGGGCTCGAGTCGTCGTCAGTCCGGAAGTCTGGGTGCCGGCCGAGGTGGACCGCGACGGCCAGGAGCATTTTCGGGTCCGTGTCGAGGAGCTTCTCAACCGCCTCACGGGTGAAGCCGAGGAGTGGGCCAGTTCGGGGCGAAGAAAGGCAGGACAGTATTGCCTTGTGCCCGGACCGATTCAGCCCTGGCGAATGCGGCGATTTCAGCCGGCTGCATGTTGCCTGTTGTCCGGGACGGGACGTTGTCCGTCGACGGCCGATGCGGCCTGATGCCTTTGCACAAACGAGAAGCGAGGGTCCCCTACCGCCAACCCAAAAGATCGTGAAATTCTTCACAAAGACTCGCGACCAACGAGAGCAGGCCATTTCAGCTCGAGAGGTAGATCGCTTTGGCTCACCGGCCCGGCTGCCCTGTGAACTTACGCTGCTGAGGATGGCTGAGAATGCCGCCACGGAGAAGATGAGACAGGTTTCGTGGCCAATGCAATTTAGACCCGGTCCAAAGCCATCGCCAACCTGATTGTTCCCCGCCAGTGGATGGCGTTGTTGGTGATTCTGGGTCGGTTGTTCATAAGGCGATGGCTAGGTTACGACGATCTCGTTGACGACCTCGCATCCAACAGCGGCCTCCATGGCAGCGTGTTGGGCGATCTGCTTGGTATAGTAGGTTCGGCATCTTCCAGTCAGAAGTACCTGGTTCTCGTGAATCTGAACTCGCAGGTTCTTGACTGCCGCTGCCGTGGCGTGCCAGACGATCTGTTCGATCCTTGCAGTAAGGGACTCCGCCTCAAACTGCAACGGGTCACTCGCGATCTGTCTCCGAAGGTTTGGGGGCTCGAGAATCCCCACAGTGAAGTCGAAACCTACCATGGTTCCCTCCTCCGCCCAGCGAGTGTCCAGCATCCTATGCCGACGCGGGCGTTGCTTTTGGGGAACCTCCGTGTTCCACGATCCTTCGTTCAAGGCATCGAACGAGAGTTCTCGAGTCCCCCAGTCGTACTGCAACTTGACTGAGTCGCCCAGTAGGGAAGCACTCGTCCACGAGCCTGTTTCCGACAGGGATCCGGCAAGTCCCTGCCACCGTGTCGCCACCGCATCCGTCCGGCGTAGCGACCAACAGCATTGTACCGACTTGTCAAGCTTCGAATATGGCTTCGCATTCGGGTTCGGCAACAACCTGAACCCGAATGGCGTTGATCAGTTCGATTTCAATTCCCTCACAAATCGCTCGAACGGCCTCTTGGGCGAGTTGCTTGTGATAGAAGGTGGAGACAGAGCCGGAAATGACCAACCCAAAGTCCTGGGGCTCGACCCGCAATTCCCTCAACTCGCAGATGGGGCTTTGGGCCAGAGCCATCTGTGCTCTCGGCTGAATCTCCTTGGCCGACATCTTGGCCATAACCTCTGAGTCCCTTCCTTGGTGAGGACCGTCGACGGTTGACACTCTTAAGCTCCACGTTGGCGATCTTCGTGATCACCCTATCAAGCGGAGGACGTAACGTCAGTCGATCCCAGTTCCACCGTTCCGCGGCAATCCCCGTCCTGGAAAGAGTCATCAGGAACGGGATAAATCAGAAGCGGCCTAGCGAGCAATTGCCGACGGCGGCCCATTCTTCAGCGATCCACCCTCCTCATGTTGATGAGTAATAGCGGCGCAACGAGAATGCGCCATGGGAGAGTTTACAGTTTTTCCCTTGATTGCGTCAAGTCCCGAATGAAAAACTAACGCATTCCCGCACACCCGTTGGACGTATGCCGCACCCGTGTGTGGTGTCTGGCCGCGGGGGTACGGACGATCGCTGTCCGTACCCTGGTCTGCCTTCCGTTCAGCCAAGTTTGCCCGCGGAATCCAAATAGGCAATCACCTCGTCCGCCAGTTCCTCAGCGGTTTTCGTGCCTGCATCGAGTCGAAGTTCCGGATTCGACGGTGCCTCATAGGGATCATCAATGCCGGTGAATCCCTTGAGTTCACCAGCGCGGGCCTTCTTATATAGCCCTTTCGGGTCACGTGCCTCACAGACCTCAATGGGTGCATCAACGAAAACCTCGACGAAATCGCCGTCCTTCAAGCTCTCGCGTACGCGATCTCGATCCACCCGATAAGGGCTAATGAAAGCAGTGATAGCAATCGCGCCCGATTCACAGAAGAGCTTGGCAACGGTGCCGATTCGTCGAATGTTCTCTTCTCGATCCTGAGCTGAGAATCCCAGACCAAAACGCTTGGCGAACTCTTCGCCATGGCGGTCTTTCAGCATGCCTGGCCCTGCATTCAGTCCATGGCGGATGTTGTCTCCATCGAGCACGTAACTGCGTTTCTTAAGGGAGTGGAGCCGGTGATCGACGAGATTGGCGACGGTGCTCTTGCCGCAGGCACTCAGGCCGGTAAACCATACCACGCACCCCTTGTGCCCGTTGAGTTGTTCTCGTTCCTCGCGAGTGACAGCATGTTCGTGCCAATGTACCTGGACGTTGGGATCCTGAGCCATCGGAGGGTCTTCTTCCTTCTTCTCAGAGTAAAACTTAATGGTTTGACGGGACGATAACTGACGAATAAACCTCTCAAGAGGTAATCCGGATGCAGCAAGGACTTAATCTGGCCATACGAGGTAAATCAGGCAGCCTTACCTTGGGGCACTGAAACCTGAATAATAAGCAGAACTCCCCCGAAGAGGCAATGGCAAGCGTTTCCCGTCCCCTGTCTGCGGGCGATAAGATTGGACGGAAATCGGCCTGGGCAAAGATGTTCCTTCGATGGTTGTGAGGACTCGAAAACCGGACTTTGGGCTCGCCCCTTCGTCCGTCCAGCGATATAATCGCGTGGCTTACCGACAACACTCCCCCACCACTCACCGGACCAAAACGGCAATCAGGTTCTCCCATGAGTCGAACGGATATCGCAACTTCGGATTCCACACAAGTCAATATCGGGACAGGATTTACGGCGGAAACGCTGTATGAGAAGTGCATGGCGGTGGCTCACAACATCTGGTGGAGCTGGCAGCCTGAAGTCATCAACCTGTTTCGGGATCTGGATCCGATTCGTTGGCGTCAACTCGATCACAATCCAATCGCACTGCTCAGCGAGTTTACGCCGGAACGCCTCGAAATGCGCGCCGCTGAGTTGGTGCTCTTC
>CAYSCH010000227.1:0-800 GCA_964429355.1 uncultured Planctomycetaceae bacterium
CCCGCTGTAAACTCAAGTCAGTCTATCCCACAATTAAGCTGTGACAGAGCACTAGCTTCATCGTCAACATTACGGTGCTGGGCGGTCGCCGCGGAGCATTTCGAGGGCGACGAGTGAGACGAACTTGGGTCCGTCGACGAGGCTGCGGCGCCAGCATTTTTTGGGTTCACGGACGAGGCGGTAGGCCCATTCGAGGCCGCAGTTGCCGATCCAGCGGGGGGCGCGTTTCGTATCGCCGCTCAAGAAGCGGAAGGCGGCTCCGACGCCGATGGCGACGGGGACTTGGAGGCGGCCCAAGCGGGCGTGGATCCAGCGGTCCTGGCGGGGGCAGCCGAGGCCAACCCAGAGGACGTCGGCACGGGACTCGTTGATGGTGCGAATATGCTCTTCGTCTTCTTCGGGGGTGAGGTCGCGAAAGGGGGGGGAGATGGCGCCGGCGACGTGGTGGCCGGGGTACTTTTCTTCGAGGCGGGCCTTGAGTCGGTCGAGGGTGGGCTGGGTATCGCCGTAGAAGAAGCTGCTGTGGCCGGCGAAGTCGGCCCGTGCGAAGAAGGCGTCCATGAGTTCGGCGCCGGGGACGCGGGAGGCATGTCGCATGCCGCGCAGCTTGGCCACGACGACGGGGGCGATGCCGTCGGGGACCCAGAGGTCGGCTGAGTTGAGGATGGCGTGGAACTGGGGGTCCTTGTAGGACTCCCAGATGCCGTGGTAGCCGGTGACGACGACCTGGCGGCATGTGGGGCTACGGTCGACGATCCACCCATCGATGATGCCGACGGCCTCTTCGGTCTGGAGGATCT
>CAYSCH010000227.1:810-15597 GCA_964429355.1 uncultured Planctomycetaceae bacterium
ACCGAGGACCGGGACGGAGGGGAAGGATTGGATGGCTGTGCTCATCTGCCGAACAACCTGCGTAACAGTGGAAGGGCGGAGTCAGGCAATCGATGACGAGGCGTCAAGTGCGTTACTTGCGGCGGAAATAGGCGTTGAGGACCATGCCCCGGTTCGCGCAATCGAAGAACCTGAGGCAAGCGTATAACGCGTGAGAGACCACTGTACCCAAGAGCCGATTGCGGAGTCTGCTCCTGATCTTGCCTTGGGGTACCTTGGAAACGGTTTCCAGGTAAGCGAGTTCAAAGCCGTTCCGTTCGAACAGGCTGACGAGGCCTTTGCGGCTGAAGAAATTGAGATGCTCGGGCGGGCTGATGAACATATCGTTCCTGCCCTGCAAGATCGAGAGCGCCGATCCACGGTGAGGGACCGCAATGGCAGCAATACCGCCCTTTCGGAGAACCGCATGGATGTTGGCGACGGCCGAGTGGATATCGATCAGATGTTCGAGCACCTGGCTGAGGAGGACGATATCGAAGCTCTTCAGGTGTGCCTGGGCATATTCTGTGTCAAAGAAGCGAGCGTCGGCTTCGAAGCCGTTGCGGTGGAGGAAGACGGCCCTGGAGTTCGGATTGGGTTCACATGCATGGACGCGACAGCCTTGAGAGAGAGCGGCTTCAGAGAACTCACCATTCCCGGCACCGACGTCGAGGAAATCCCTTCCGGGGGTCAGCCGATGGCAGCGGGAGATCACTCGCTGAGCATCCATGTTGCTCGTGGGAAAGTACTCGCCGATCTGAGCCTGGACCTGTTCGTACGTCAAGTTGCTGTAGTCGCGGCTCTCATAGTGGGCATCGATGACTGCCTGGCCGGGCCGCGGCCAGACGAATGCCGAGCCGCACTCGAGACATCGTGCGACCGGGAACTGGCCCGTGTTTGTGGACTTGGTGAACCACGTTACCAGACGCGTCTGGTCACAAGCAAGGCAGCGGAGTTCCGTGTCGAGAGTATTTATCTGATGCAAACGAGACGCCTCTCTTAATGAAGGATTGGTACCCTATGGATCCGCCTGTCACTCCGTAACCTTGGCGGCATCTGGGAAACTCGGCTCGCGGTGTCGAGCAAGGACAGGTAGGCGATGGCCGGAACCATGACAACCAGATCGACGGCATAGCTCGCCCCGCAGACTTCGGGTATGCCGCGGACCGTGAAGAAGGCGAGAATTCCGACGGCTTGAACGAAGCCGACCCGGTGGCCAAGCCGATTCGCCACGCCGGAGCGTTCGATGCGATAGACCGAGTGCCAGGCAAGAACAAGGCCCCAGACGAAGGGGACTGTTCCCAACAGTCCGGCGGACATGAGCGCGTAGAAGTACGTATTGTGGAGATGCTCCAACCCAAAGGCCCTGCCTGCTTCGAACCCCCAACCCCACAGCGGAGATTTTTCAATGAGAGGGATGGCCTCTGCCCAGGTCTTGGTGCGGCCGGTCATGCTCGTCAAGTCTTCCGCCGACTGAGCGCGGGTCAGATGGGTGTAGACCTTCTGGGTGAAGTCGGGCGACACCGCTTCAAGAACGGTTGCCATAACGCACAAGGCAAGGAGGGCCAGGACGAAGCGGCGGACGCGCGGTCCCAAGAACCAGGTGACCACGAGCAGGGCGAAGGCAAGTCCGACAATCGCCCCCCTGGACTGCATGAAGTAAATCAAGGCTGCCGATCCGAAGAGCAGCAAACCCCAGAATACGCGTCGCAAACTTTGCCGGTCGGACCAGAGCATCACGTAGGCGATCACTCCAGGAACCGATGCAAATCGCGCCATTCCGGACGATCGCGACATGGCCATCCCGCCCACCGGTCCGACACGGTTCACAAGGCCGTAACCACTGATGTCTCCGGACGGCGTGACGACAAGCAGTGCGTCGCGGGCGACGACAACAAGAACCGCCAGGACCACGGTCGTAAGGAACCATGTCAGATGGTTCAGTTGAAGGCTTCTCGCAATCGGCCAGCCGCTGCGCAACCAAACGGACACCGCAGCGAGAGTCGCCAGGTAGGCCACAGCCCAGTACCAGGCGCTCGCCGGGTTCGGGCCCACCAATCCGGCAACGGCAGCCACGAGGCAGTAGAATCCCCAGAGCACCAGCGGCTTGGGGAGACTGTTTCGTGGCCCGGATTGCTGTACCACAAACGGAGCGAGCAACAGAATCACAATTGGGAATGCCGCTCGCAGGGTGTGAAAGGCGGCCATGGGACTCTGTGGCATCGAACGCAAGAACCAAGGGCCGCTGTTGATGTTCACATACAGCATTACCCAAAGAATGACCGGCATGAAGAGCCGCTTGTCGTGCAGGACGGCGACGAGGAGACTGGCGGAGGGTATCCGGGCACGGAGGCGGGCATGCGGTATGTGCGATCCGTTCATCTTCAGTTGCGCCACTTCTACCGGCATGTCGCGGCACTTCCCGAACGATAGCGTACAACGGCGGCGCGATAGATCTCATCGACCTTTTCGGTCTTGGATTCCCACGAGAACGAGAGAATGCGGCGCAGGGCGCCTTCTGCAAGCCTTAGCCGCTGCGATTCGTTCTCCACAAGTCGGCGGATCGCCGCGGCCATGTCCCGCGCCAGTTGCTGGGGTGAGTCGACTTCCAATCGAATTCCGCAATCGTCGGTGACCGCGTCAGTAAATCCACAGTGGTCCGGGCAGACGACAGGCAGACCCTGGCCGAACGCCTCCAGGAGGACCGTTGAGGTGAGATCCTTGAGGCTGGTGATGGCCAACAGGTGGCCGGCACGCATTACGTTCAACGCCTCTTCCCGTGGGAGCCAGCCATGCCAATGACAACGCGGTTCAATCCCGAGGCTTGTGGCCAATCGCCGCCATTTCGGGGTAGACGGCCCTGCACCGAGGACATCAAGCCGCCAGTCCAGGTTGGCGGGCAGGCCTTCGAGGGCGCTCAAAAGTATGGGCAGGGCCTTGCCGGGGTGATGCTGGCCACTCCAGACAATGCGAAAGGGTTCGCCCGGGCCTCGAACGGTGGGTGTGTCGGCAATGTGGGGCGGGGGGCCAATCTCACAAATCACGTGGCTGTCGACTCCGTACCAGCGCCTGATTTCGCGAGCGATGCCCGAGGTGGCGGCGATCACGTTTCCATTGGCCTTGTGAAAGGCCCGCCTGGGGCCGGGCTGCCAACGTTTCTGTGCCTTGTTGATCAGATTCCGGACGGTATAGTGGAGCGTACCCATGGGGCCGAGGGTTGGCACGAGCCGCCAGGGCATGTCTTCGAGTCCACCGATGGGGCCCCAGACGAATGGGATGTCGAGCTTCCAGTACTGGCCGGGGAAGCGAAATCCAACGTAAGTCAACAGGTGGACGAGATCGAAGCGTTCGGTTTTGTGCAGGTCCTTTGCGAGCCGAAACGCATCCCGCATCCACTGGGAGTAGACGAGATTGACCAGCGGGCGCACCGGGCTTCCGTCCACCCATCGCCAGAAGCGGTTGGGACCGTAATGCCACCACCTTGGCGGAACGTAATGAAAAGTGATACCGTTCGTTGCCTGGGGACATTCGGTGGCCTTTCGGTCGATGTCTCTGCGATGGTACTCCGCGGTTATGACGTGAAGTTCGTGATGCCGAGCCAAAGCCTGTACCCAACCCCAACCAACGCCCTCTTCAGAGCCCTTGGAGGGATTGCACGCGTACGCCTGCAAAAGGACTTTCATTCTGGCGTTCAAACAGACTGGCCGCTTCATTAGCCTAACAGAGCAGCTACAAGCCCAGCGCTCAGGCGAACTGTCTTCGTAGTTTCCTGACGACCATTTCTGCATATGTCATATGGCTCGCGATAGCACTTACCGTTTTGGGGATCCGCTGCTTTCGTGTCAGTAGAGCCCAGAGATGTCCCAAAGGATACATCGGGCCGTGGACAAAAGGTCTTCGGAAACAGCCTCTCGCGCCGGCGAGCATTGTAAACCAGAATGGGATTCGCATCACGTAGTTCATCATTCCTAGCCGAAATCCCATCGGCACTTTGGACCGTATCGTCCGGGCGTAGCCCTCATACGGGACATGATGGCGGACACGGATATCGCTGAATGCACGTACTTTCCAACCCAGCCGTTTCGCTTCATCGCAAGCGATCCCGTCCTCCATTCCGTAGGGCTTGTATCCACCAATTTGTGCATAGCACTCGCGTCGAAACATTTGGATAGGCCCCCCAACGGAATCAGGGCTGAAAAAGCCATAACCGGTTGCTTCGCCGTTAGGTAAAATGCTCTCAGCAAACCCACCTGCGATGCCAAGCTCTTGGTCTTGCGAAAAACGTTGCAGAATAAGCTCGTAGTAATCGTCCGCCATTTCAATATCAGGTTCGATATTGCCTATGTAATCGAAATGCAGGTCTCCCGCGGTTTCAAGGGCGATTGCCACAGCTCTCGCTTTGGCGACCGCCACGTTGTCTATCCTGTGCAGCTCTTCGTCGCTTTTGTCATGGCGAACTAGCCGAATCCACGGTACAGACGCGGCGTGTTTCCTTACAATGTCATCGGTACGGTCCGTGGACCCATCACTCACAATAACCCAAAGGACAGGCGTCACTGTCTGGGTTGTGATATTGGCAATGAATCTCTCAATTCGCTCTTCTTCGTTGCGAGCTGGTGTGACAAGCAGAAAACGAAGCCCACCAGTATCGGCGTTCGTCGCATTCATAGTTTCCCATCCTCCAGGTTGATACTGCCTAAGACTGATCGTAGACTCATGCCCTTGCTCGCAGCCTCAACACAAGCCGCGCGACGCCAAGTGGAAGGCTAGCAATCACTATTTCTCAGGCTCGAGCACGTACCGAATCTGCCACGCGTGGAACATGTGGGCCAAGCGTCTTTCATAGAAGTCTTGCGCACAAATACTGCAATTCACAAGTTTTGAAAGAGCGGGAGCAACTAGTCTGTCTATTACCCCCGATCGATAGAAATCAATTCTGACTGACCTGACGCGAAATCGCTTATCGGTGTAGAAAGCAGGAACCTTGCGTATTCTTGGCTGTTGGTCGTGGGAGACGAAGTAGTACATCGAGTAGAGGCCAAAGAACCGGACATGGGTAGGATCCGAAAACCCGTACACGTTGGAGAAATGGGGAACAATGATCTCGATTGTTCCGCCGGGCTTCGTTATCCGATGGATCTCGCACATCAAGGGCACAAACTCTTGGATGTGCTCGAGAACATGGCGACTGTAGACGTGTTCGCAGCAATCGTTTGGAAAAACCTCTAGCGCCTCGTTTAGATCTGCGACAACATCAACACCCTCCAGATCAAGCTGATCGACCGCATAAAAACCATGGCGGGGCTCTTGACCACATCCGAGATCCAAACGAATCGGCTTCCCCAGGGACAGGTCGTCCTTCAGTTTATCACTGAGTATTCTCATCGGATGCGACAGGTTCTTTGAGTTGATATCATGCCTACTGTTTTCACCGATCCTCGGTGTTTAAGACATTCAGTGCGCCGGACTAGGCGGGGGCGGGACAATTGCCCTTGATGGGTGATGAGAATGTATCGCATTATCCACCATTTGGCACTATGTCTCCGCGCAGTGGGAAGTCTTGCACTTTTTCGCAATCGACGAAGCAAACGGTCTGCTGCACAGTTCCACGAGATTACCCGCCACTCGCGATAAAAAGCTGGGTCTTGCTTGGAGTGCGAAGCCCGCTAGGCTCAGAAAAATGCGCACGCCGATTCCGACGTAACATCGCCAAAGAGAAAGCTTATGCTTACGCACGAAGTAAAGGCGATTGGCCACCTCAATTCTGCCGAAGTGATAGGAACCACCGCGACCACCGGACGACGGCCAATGGTAGTAACCAGCCTCCGCGAGTACCACCAACTTAAAGGCCTTCCCCACGGTATAACTGAAGTCAAGATCCTCCAAGTAACTATATCCTTCGAAATACTCGTCGAAGCTGTGCTTGCTCAGAATGTCCCGCCGCCACACGACGGCACCCGTGGCGAGCCAGTCAACCAAGCATGTTTCTGAAACGGTTTCCATAACCGTCTGCCAGCCGCTGGGCGCGACTTGACCGGTTCGCGATCGGTACAGTCCCAATCGTTCGGTCACTAAAGAGCGTTTGAGCCACTTCCCAGAGACAGGTGGCGGGTTCATGATGTTGAAGGACACGCCGCCGAAGTCGTCAGTAGCCGACTCCCAATATCCCATCATGGCTTCGACAGCATTCGGTTCCAACGTGGCGTCGTCGTCAATGAACCCTACAAGATCCACGTTGGGGTCTACTGATCGGACACCACGGTTTCTTTGTCCCGCAGCCGAAGGCGGTGAGTGACGGAGATAGCGCGTGTTGAGGCCAGGAAACTCGAGGAAGACGGCCTCGACTGGTTCCTTGCTTGCATCGACAACGACGATCTGGTCAATGGGCCGTGTTTGGGCCACAAGGCTGGCAAGCAGGGTTCGCAAGTCAGCAGGCCGGTCTTTCGTAGCGACGACAAATGCCAGTTTCATGAGAGAGCCCACTTCCTGACGAAATTCTTGGCCGTACGCGGCACGAAACGACGCCAACCGGGGGTGAATGCTGGTTCGAGGCGAAACCTGCTCCAGGGGCGTACGGTCACGCTCGGAATCGCCTCAGTCATAACTTCCTCAAAAAGGTGAGCATAGTCGTATCCCATGCGATGAAGGGAGAAACGCTCATCGATCCGCCATCGGGCTGACACTGACATAGCGCGCAACCGGTCGCGGTCCTGGGCGAGTTCGCCAATCCGGTCCGCAAATTCACGCGCATGACCAACAGGGCACAGCATTCCACTGACTTCCGCTTCGACGATAAAATCCGTCACACCGCCAATTCGTGAAGCGACCGGAACTGCACCGGCAGCCATGGACTCCATTAATACATTGGGAGATCCTTCGATTCTCGACGGAAGAACGAGCACGTCGGAATTCGCGAGGCTACAAGCAACTTCGCGAGCAGTCGCCTCACCCCGCACCTTCACATAAGATTGCAGTCTGTTTCGTTCGATCAATCTAAGGAGTTGCGTGCGATCGGGCCCGTCACCAATTACTTCTGCGGAAAATCGCACGTTGCGCCTTACGAGTTCGGTGAGTATCTGCGGGATCCAGAATATTCCCTTCGTTGAATCGTCCAAACGGCCAATTACTGCCAGCCGGAGAACTTCATGTGAACCGGTCCCGCTTTCGCGCAAGCCTGCGAAGCGAGTGATATCGACGCCGTTGGGTATCAGTTCTATGTGTGTCCCGTGCAACCTCCGCTGACGCGCTATGCCTTGTTGTTGCCGAGGGGTCGTAGCAACGACGCGGCTGAGTCGACTGCCACCGAATACACAAGTGCGGAACGCGAACGAGGTACCACTCGAGCAGCGCGTGACCAGTCGAACTCGTTCTGGCAAATGCGACACTACAGATGCCGCAATAGGGTCGTCCATCGGCATCAGGATATCAATCCGATTGTTATGGACCCAATCTGCAACCGTCTGCGCCTTTCGTTTTGGCGACTCTACATCGGGGGCAAGTAGGTGACAGCCGTCGTCGGCAAAATGGGCGTTCCATCGAGCAGCGGCTCCCTGACCAGCACAGAAGGCCAGCACATCGATCCCGCGGGCTGCCAGGACGGAGCGCAGATTCTGATAGAATCTGTAAAGTCCCCCCGCTTCTGGGACTACGCAGTACGCAACGCGGATCATTCCCGGATGCCTCCGATGGCTTTGGTGACACTTCGCTAAGAACAGCCAGTGTGATGTTACTCCTCGCTGTCGCATGGCGTCAGCGGCAGAGCACGTCTCGCGTCGCGCTTCCTAGTCCGGCGCCGTATCGATGGTAATCTCCCCGTAATACGCAATGGAGTACGCGCGCGGAGCGTGAGATTGGATGCAGGTTGCGTGCGGCATAACGCGTTTTGGAGAAATCAAGGGCCTGACGCGCCCAGGCAAGAGACATTGTGAGTTTTTCCTCGTCGATCCGAACAGCGTCGACCAGGCCCGTGGTTAACTCGAGCCTTTCAACTGCGGCCTTCCAGCGGAGAACGTCAGAGGCATAGCCAGATTCACCTCGAAGCCACCGGGCACGGGCGAGGTTTCTTGCGATGGCAGGCTGAAGCGAAAGGTCGACGCTTGTATTGGCAGCGTGTCGTCGATGATACATCAGCGGGACCGCCAGACATCGAACGCGCGACACGGAGGCGGCCAGAAAGCTGATCCAATAGTCATAGTCCCACGTTTCAGGCAAAGGAACAATGAGCGGCAGAAGCCATCGCCGAAATGCGAGGGTGCAACCTTTTGTCTGAAGCCCCCGAACTAGGCGACTCCCATTCCATGTTTCCGGTTGGCGGAGCTGTGGCCGGCTTTGGAAGATCGTCTGCCCTGTCGGTTGGAGACGTTCGTCGACGATGGAAGCATCGCAGTAAACCAGGCCGGTCTTCGGCGTTTCGAGCAGGCAATTTACCATTCTCTCCACGCGATCGGGAAACCACACGTCGTCTTGATCGCTGAGAAACACGATGCCGCCGGCGGTCGCCGATATTGCGCGCTCGAAGTTCTTCTTGAGCCCGAGTCGAGGTACGTTGCTGAGGATGCGGAACGGAACAGCCGTGTCGGCTGCAACCTCTCTGCAAATGCGGACTGTTTCGTCCGTAGAGTCGTCGTCACTAACGACAACCTCGCTCGGAACGTGGGATTGGGACACGATGCTTTGCAGCTGCTCTCGAATATAGCGCGCTCCATTGCAAGTACAAAGGGCTACGCTCACAGTCGATCGGCTGTCGTGACATTGTTTGGTCATGCTCAAAATCCACCTAAGCGATGAAAGGTGTGTCCATTCTTCGGGCAGTCACTACGGGGAGCGCGACCATCCTGCCGGATCCGCGGCTCTGGGGGCGTCAATTGTGCCTCTCGGCGGACGCAAAACCGGATTGCGGATCAAGGAGATCGCTGCTGGCAGGAGGACTGTCAGGTTGAGTGAAAGCCGCAAGCTTCACCATGCCGGCCACCTTTGTCAGGAAATCCAGCCCGCCGGGAAGAACAGCCCAAACGGCGAAATAGCCTGCAGCAAAGACCGCTCCGTCCCACAGGATCCGCACCACGAGTGTCTCCGGCGAGAGGAGGAAAGCTGATGCCGCAGCCATCAACGTGGCGGAGGCGAAAGAGGCAACAATCGGACGCCACAGCGCGGCTAGCATATCCCGAACGCGTATGGGTGTCCTACGAAAAGCATACATCCAGCTTAGCGCTCGCAGTATCGGGTCGCCCACTCCGAACGCGATCGCAACTCCGATAGGGCCCCAGTTCACAGCGACGAGAAACGCTGCCACCAGCAGAATGGTGCGCATCACCGAGATGTGGACCAACTTGTCGGTCCGATCAAGAGCTATACATGTCCAGGTGTCGGCATAAACCACGGAGAAGAAAGCGGCGGGGGCAAGGAGCCGGAAGAGCGTCGCAGCGTCGCTCCAGCCGGGGCCGAGAACGAGGAGAACCAGATTATCTGCCTGGAGAAAGGCGTAGGCCACGATGGGCATACCAACACTGGCGACCAATGATACTGCCTGAATGCAGTAAGATTTGAAGGCTTCGTTGGAGTTTCGAAGATGGCACAAGGCCGGGAGAGCCACGTGATTGACAGGTATGCTGATCTGCTGGATGGGAAGCATCATCAGCTGGTAGGCTTTTGTGTACACTCCGAGAGCACCGGCCCCCCAAGCGAAGCCAATTATGACATTGTCGGCGTTTCGCTGAATATGCGAAACGATGTTACTAGCGGACACGCGCGCGCCTAACGCGAGCATCGGGCGGACGCCCGTGCCAAACCGCGGGCCCCCAGGACGCCATTTGCAGAGTGTCCAAAGAAGGAGCGTGTTGACTCCTTGTGAAACAGCAACAAGTACGACTAGTGCCCAATACTGCGCGCCTAGGAAGGCTACGACTATGCATGTCGCTATTCCCGCCAGTTGGGAACAAATGCGGATAACGGCAAGTACCCCGAATTGCATTTGCCTGACCAGCAACGCTTGGTGCTGGGTAGACAGCCCCCCTAGAACAAGAACACCAGCAAACGCCATTGTAACCAGGACAAGCCGCGGTTCTCCATAGAACCAGGCCACTACCGGAGCCATCGCCGTTAGACTGCCCATTAACGCGACACTCAAGAGAACATTGATCCAGAAGAGCGTGCTAACCTGACGGTGGTCAATCTGCGATCGCTGAACAGTCGCGATGGAAAGTCCGGCGTCTTTGAACAATTCGACGAAACCGGTGAAGGCCGTCACCATCGCAATCAGCCCAAAATCAGACGGTGCGAGCAGTCGCGCGAGGACAGCTGTGGATGCCAGCTTAAGCAAGAAGTCGGTCCCCTGCGCACCCATCGTTAGGACACCACCGCGCACGGAAAGCTTCTTTAGATCGCCGTGGGTACGTTCCTTGCGGAAGAACTGTTTCTGGTGAGCACACGAAGCTGTAAGCTCAGACTTTTGTGCGTTTCGTGGTTTGTCAGTCGTAGGCAGTTTGTCCCCACCATATAGCGAAGTTGTTACAGGCATGGGGTGTATAGGTAAAAACAATGGGTAAACACTGCTTTGTTAAGTGCTGGATGATGCCAGAAACTCGCGCAGTGCACATTGAAAAGAACACATGCGGGGGACATGTTCCACAGCGTGATACGTGTCCGTCTCTAGCACTGAGAAACGTGGTCGCCGTGCCGGAGCGCCGTATTCTTCCGAAGAGATCGGCTCCAAGCGCACGTCGATCGCGGCAAGCCGAAAGAGTTCGGCTGCGAAGGCATACCACGTTGTGGACCCGGTGTTCACCACATGATAGAGTCCTGTTGCCTGTTTCGCCACCAGGGAGCGGATCGCGGCCGCGACGTGGGGTACGTAACTTGGCGTGCATTCCTGGTCGTCGACAATACGAAGCGAATCGCGGGTCCGTCCTAATTGGAGTAGAGTATGGACGATATTGCCGCCGGAGCGGCGGCCCAAAGCACCGTAGAGCCCACAGGTTCGGATGATGAGGTGGTCATTCCAGCTCGCGGCGAGCCTCTCACTCTGCAGCTTGCTTTCGCCGTAGACGTTGATCGGCGCCGGCAGGTCCGTTTCGCGATACGGCTCGCGACGGGCCTCGTCACCTCCGAAGACATAGTCTGTACTGATCTGAACCAAGGTTGAGCCAGTCTCTTGGCATGCCTCGACGAGATGTGACACCCCGTGAGCGTTGACGGCGTAACAGAGGTCGCGATTCTGTTCTGCCGCATCGACCTGGGTGAAAGCAGCTGTATTAATTACGACAGAAGGACGGAGTGGAACAAGCGTTCGGAGAAGCGTATCTCGGCAGGTGAGATCAAGCGTCGGAAAATCCAGCCCGATGGCTGCGAGTCCGTACTGCCGACAGAGTTCGCTTCCAAGTTGTCCCTCAGCGCCGGTTACCACAACCGTCATCGCGTCCATCCCTCAGGAACGAAAGGTAAGTGCTTCACGGAGCGGCTCCCCTCGTTGATCTTTTGGTGAAAGAACCGGGTTGGAGAGCGGCCATTCTATTGCCAAGTCCGGATCATCCCAACGAATGATATGTTCGCAGTCGGGATGATAGAAGTCGGTGCATTTGTAAACGAACTCAGCCGACCCGCTCAGAACACAGAAGCCGTGCGCAAAGCCTTCCGGAACGTAAAGCTGTTTCCGATTCGATTCACTCAAGATGGTGGCAAACCAGCGACCGAAGGTGGGTGCCCAAGTTCGCAGGTCCACGGCGACGTCGTAGACTTCTCCTCGTGTGACACGAACCAGCTTCCCCTGGGGATGCGGGTTCTGATAGTGCAGGCCTCGTAGGGTCGCGTGTACCGACGAAGATTGGTTCTCTTGGACGAACTGGATTTCGAGGCCCAAGGCGGCCAGCTTCCGTGCATGAAAGGTTTCCATGAAGTATCCACGTTCGTCCTGAAAGACAGTCGGTTCGAGAAGCAAGAGCTCAGGGATATCGGTTGCAACAAGTTTCACGTTCGTCGCCTGTACAGCTAACAGTTGCGGCTGAAGATACGTCTACTGCAGATTGACGCATCAGGGAAGCGATTCGTGCGGCAAGGGCTCCAGCAGTCCGCGCAAGTAGCTGCCGTAGTCGCTTCCGATCACGACTGCCAATTGGTCCAATTGGTCGGCGGTAATGAATCCCTTCTGATAAGCGATCTCTTCAAGACACGCGATCTTGAGCCCTTGACGTTCCTCAATAGTCTCTACGAAGTTCGCAGCCTGAATTAGGCTCTTGTGGGTACCTGTGTCCAGCCAGGCAAAGCCACGACTAAGGATTTCCACCCGCAGGTTTCCTTGGCGAAGGTATTCGGAGTTGACATCGCTAATCTCCAACTCTCCCCGCGAGGAAGGCCGCAGGCTGCCGGCAATCTCAAGCACCTGATTGTCGTAGAAGTAGAGGCCTGTGATGGCATAGTTTGAACGGGGGACGACCGGCTTTTCTTCGATGGAGATGGCGTTGCCATTCTTGTCGATCTCGACGATCCCGTAGCGGCATGGATCCTTGACTCGATACCCGAAGATCGTCGCTCCGAATGGATTACTCGCTGCACTGGCGAGCAAATGTTGGAACCCGCGTCCATAGAACAGGTTGTCTCCGAGCACCATCGCAACTTTATCGGTACCGACGAACTTGCGGCCGATCAAGAATGCCTGAGCCAGACCCTCGGGCTTGGGCTGGGCGGCGTAGGAAATGGTTAGCCCCAGCCAGCTGCCGTTTCCTAGCAGTCTCTCGAATGCAGGCAGATCAAGGGGTGTCGAAATTACCAGGATCTCGCGGATTCCCGCCATCATCAGAACGGAGAGCGGGTAGTAGATCATGGGTTTGTCGTAGATCGGCAGGAGCTGTTTGCTAACAGCACGAGTCACAGGATGGAGCCGGGTGCCAGAGCCGCCAGCGAGAACGATACCTTTCATTCGCTTATCCGTTGAAAGAGTCAAGCAGATCCCAGACGGTCTCCAGCGTATTTGGCCTCGCGGATTGGCTTCCACCACCACTCATTGTCGAGATACCATTGGACGGTTTTACGAATGCCAGTGTCGAACGCTTCCTGGGCACGCCAGCCCAGTTCGGTCTCGATTTTGGTTGCGTCAATGGCGTAACGCAGGTCGTGCCCGGGTCGGTCGGGGACGAACTCGATCAGGTTACGGTAGCTACCCGCGGGGTGGGGCTGCAGTTCGTCGAGGCAATCACAGATGGCACCGACCACGTCGAGGTTCTTGCGTTCATTGCGTCCACCGACGTTGTAGGTCTCGCCGGGAACACCTTTTTTGACGACCAGTGTCAATGCCCGCGCGTGGTCTTCCACAAAGAGCCAGTCGCGGACGTTCTCGCCTCTGCCGTAGACGGGCAACGGGCGTCGCTCGAGGGCGTTCAGGATCACCAGGGGGATGAGCTTTTCGGGAAACTGGTAGGGGCCGTAATTGTTGGAACAGTTGGTCACGAGAACCGGGAGGCCGTAGGTGTGCCACCAGGCCTTCACGAAGTGGTCACTCGCCGCTTTACTGGCGGAATATGGGCTGCGTGGATTGTAGGGAGTTTGCTCGCTAAATAGACCCGTCTCGCCAAGGGAACCATAGACTTCGTCGGTTGAGACGTGATGGAACCGAAACCGAGTTTTGTCATCAATCGGGAGGCCGGTCCAATAACGTCTGGCAGCTTCCAGCAACATATAGGTTCCGACCACATTTGTCCGAATGAACTCCGCCGGTCCGTCGATACTGCGATCAACATGGCTCTCTGCGGCCAGATGCATCACGGCGTCAGGGCGGAACCTATCGAAAGCATTACTGATCGTGTCCAAGTCACAGATATCTGCCCTGAGCCAGTGGTATCGACTCTCTTGGCGGACTTCCTCAAGTGAGGAGAGATTTCCGGCATAGGTCAGGACATCGATATTCAGGACAGTCCAGTTGAGTTCCGCAATAGCATGTCGAATAAGGGCCGACCCGATGAATCCTGCCCCACCAGTGACGATTATCTTCATTGGATCTGTAACTTTGGGAGACCTTGGTTGTACGCGACAGAAGAAACGACTGACAAAATACCCCGAGCATCGGGGGTGCTGTGGGATCTGTCGTTAGATGCTCTAGAGGTCCCTTGTATAAGTGTGCAGATGTACAGCAACGTCTTTGAGATTTGCCACTGCCTTTTCTCGATCTTGCTCAGAGGTGCTCAGCATGAACTTGATCGTCAGAGGCCAGAGCTTGGCACCACGATAAGCATATCTCACCGATCTTAGTTCGTTTTGCGAATAGGCTATGTGCTCACCAAATTCGAACCAGAACAGAACGAACTGGATCTGGTCGTCTCGACTCACCGTTAGCATGTGGGCCGGAAGAGAATGCTCGTTTGTAAGGGGCACGTCTATCATCTCATCAGCGAGAAACGTGTAGCCGGACATTCCATAACAGTCGTAGGGCGAGTGCGGATAGCGTGTATAGCCTGCCCAAACAGCGCAATGGACGGCTACGGTCTCTCCCAGAGAATTCCGACACATGCGGCTGATACTGTCTTCAGCGCTGAGAAATCTTGCCAAGTGTGGCTGAAGTGGGCGGTCTTCCCCTTTCCAATCCCCCAACTGCAACGGAATCTCGTTCAAGGAGAAGTTCGGCTCGCGGGTCTCGGTGGGCATGCCGAAGTTGGCGAAGGCCCAGGTGCCCACCTGGAAGGCGAGGAGAATGACGGCGGCGACGGTGAGGCGGAGGGAGAGGGACATGGCAGAGGTCAGAGGTCAGAGGTCAGAGGTCAGAGGTCAGAGGTCAGAGGTCAGAGG
>CAYSCH010000228.1:0-15556 GCA_964429355.1 uncultured Planctomycetaceae bacterium
GGATGTAGTATCCGGCCGTCACGGATCTTCGTGGATCGCCCCGTTGTTGGCACACGTGCACGGCGGCTTGTAAACTATATCCCTGCCCATGACCTTGCCGTCTGAATCGGAGCCTGTTCCATGCGATTCCTGTATCTGATGCTGATCGTTGGCTTGTCCTGGATCTCCTCCGAGGCTGCGGAAGGGGCCGATTGGCGCGTTGGGATCGCCCGGCGCGAGATCACGCCCGGCGGATCGATCTGGATGGCCGGCTATGCATCCCGCAATCAGCCCAGCCAGGGTGTGCTCCAGCCGCTGTGGGCCAAGGTCCTCGTGCTCGAAGACAGCCAGGGAACTCGGGCGGCAATCGTGACCATGGACCTGATCGGCGTCGATCGGGGTTTGTCGGAGACAGTCTGCCGACGCGTGCTGCCCACGACCGGGATCCCGCGGGAGCGGATCCTGCTCAACTCGTCCCACACCCACAGTGGGCCGGTCGTGGCAGGGGTCGCGCCTCTGGTCTTCGCGCTCGAGGGCGACCAACTGGCCGCCGTCACTGCCTACGCCAAGACGCTCGAAGACTGCCTGGTCGAGGTGATCGAGGCCGCGGCCAAGGACCTGCAGCCGGGCAAACTGGCCTTTGGCGAAGGAGAATGCAACTTCGCCGCCAACCGCCGCGCCCTGCGGGTGCTGGCAACAACACCCGACGCACAGCCCCCCGCCCCTGTCGACCACGGCGTGCCGGTGCTGGTGATCCGGGGGGAAAATGACTCGTTGCGGGCCGTACTTTTCGGCTATGCATGCCACAACACCACGCTGGCGATCTTCCAGATCAACGGCGACTACGCCGGCTTTGCCCAGGCGGCCCTCGAGGAGAAGTACCCCGGGGCCACGGCCCTGTTCATGATCGGCTGCGGAGCCGACTGCAATCCTCACCCGCGGAGCGAAGTGGAACTCGCCAGACAACACGGCCAGTCGCTGGCCACGGCCGTCGAAGGCGTTGTCGAAAGCACCCCCGCGCCCGTCCGAGGCCCCTTGGGGATCCGCTTCGAAGAGGTGGAACTGAAACTGGCCGATCCTCCGAGCAAGCAGAGGTTGCAGGAACTCGCCCAGGACAAGAACCTCTATGAGCAGCGGCGCGCCAAATCGTTGCTGGGTGAACTTGCCGCCGGCCGGTCGCTGCCAGCTAGTTGCCACTGCCCCGTGCAGGTGATCCGGTTTGGAGACGACCTTGTGATGGCCGCCCTGGGCGGGGAGGTCTGCGTCGACTATGCCCTGCGGCTCCGCCGCGAGTTCGCAGGCAAACGGATCTGGATCGCCGGCTACTCCAACAACGTCTTTGCCTATATTCCCACAGAGCGGGTGCTCGAGGAAGGCGGCTATGAAGGGGGCGAGGCCATGGTCTATTTCGGCCTGCCGGGCCCCTTTCAGCCCGGACTCGAACAGCAGTTGATCGACACCGTCAAGAGGCTGGCCGCCAGCGCCCCTTGAACCATCGGCCGGACCGGCAGATTGGCGGCCTATGGATCTTGCCCGACCGCCGCAACGTCCCACACCAGCAGGCCCTTCTGATACTTGGCGGTCACGGTGCGCCGCACCGGGTCAAAAGCCGGTTGCCGGCAGGGCCACCAGTCGGAGCGGGCAATCCGCCTGCCCGTCCGGGAGTCCAGAGCCGATACGCGATAACAGATTTCAAAGTCCCAGGGAGGGTACCAAAGCGGTGGCGCACGGCGATACCCTGACGCCTTATCTCGCGACCTGACGATGAGCTGCCAACTCTGTTCCGAGATAACGATGCGATCGCCGTCGGAGAGAAACGCCAAGGGATCTCCAGGGAACTTCAGAATCTGATCCGATCCTCTTCTGAAAACCCAGTGGCAATCGCGTCCAATCTGAATGACAATGCATGCGTGATTTGGAGCGACCTTCCAGTCCCAGAGTGTCGGAGGTAGTCTGCGTTGCCCGTCTACCGGCTTCGCCAGCTTGGCCGTCGTCGAGGCGAACTTCACGATCCGGCAATCCTTGAGAAGCTCCGCGGTAAACAGTTCAAATTGGGTTCGCGCCGGCTCGGCATCGTCCATGTGCACGAGCAGCAGAGTATCGTCGGTAAGAATCGGGAATGTCTTGCCTCGCCGGGACTGGTTCGGAAGGCGGTCAAAAGACAGCCGGTCTTGCTCTTCCCATGTATCGGTCGTCCAGCGAAACAGGACTTCCCCCGTCGTTCCGGGCACGCACGGAATGGCGGCCAAGGCACTGCTATCGGACAGGAACTTCATCGTCGTGAAATGCTGCCCCTCAGGGGCACGAAGATCGGCAATCATGTTCGACGTGGCCATGTCGAACACCTTGATCGATGATTCGCTACTGCCAGCAACAAACCGTCCATCCGGAGATACTTCGGGAAGGCCCCAAAGACCGTGCTTCTCCAGAATCTGCCTGGCTCGGTCGGGTTCTGCGTCGGATGCTGCTGCGATGGACGGTTTCCAGAGGCGGCTATGCTCCACGTGCCACCACAGCCCTGCCGCAATGGCGATCGAGAGCATCGCAGCGAAACACACGACACGCGTCCCCCTTGCTGCCGAACCCCAGCGATGCGCGGCCCAGACAACCGTTTGCAGCAAGCATGCGCCCAGGAATCCTGCCGCAACGCCCGCGACCGCGACCGCCAGGGCGTGCAACAGCAGGCCGAGGGATGAGACGCCACTAACGAATGTTCCGTCATAGATGCCCAGAGGAATCGACAACAGCAGGTAGGTGCAAACAATCGTCGACCAGACAGCGCCGGTGAACATCGTGGCCCGGAAGATCCGTTTCCATCCTCGCACGGTGGACCGCCAGAACGAGATCAAGAGCGACGCCAGCCAAACCAACCAGAGCAGTTGCTCGAACGCAGCCTCGACGCCGAATGATACGAACTGCATGAAAGCGGAAATGAAAGCCCAGGCGAACACCATCGCCACAAAAAGAGCCGACAGCGAGAACTGAAAGCGTTTCATGGGGACCTCCCGCCGCCATCCGTGCGTCCGACCTTCAATCGTTGAACCACGGCGGTGTGCGACGTCAATTGTGGGAGCGGCGAGGGCTATTGCCTGTTCTCGGCGCCCTGCGGGGCCGGCGGCAAGATCCGGGGCGCGCCCTCAATGTCGAGCGCAACGACCGTGGCGATCTTGTCAGCTTTTTCGGCCGGCAGCGAGATCGTAACGCGATCGTTCTCGGCCGACGTCTGGAGCGGTTGGTTGCCGGCCAGAATAAAGGCCTGAATCGGCCGACTGGCCAGACCGGGCACGATCAGTTCGCCATCCTTCGGCCAGTCGAACACGTGGAGATAGAGGCGGGTGGTGCCCGCGCCCAGCTTCTTCTGGGTGCAGCGGCCCCACTCGAGTTTCTCGAACGGACTGGCCTGGGTGGCGTAGATCGAATCGCCGTTGGACTTCATCCACACGCCGATCGCCCGCATCGACTGGATGCTCTCCTCCGGCACGCTGCCATCCCCTTTCGGACCGATATTGAGGAGGTAATTGCCCCCTTTGCTGGCGATGTCGATCAGGTTGCGGATCAGCGTCTCATCTGTCTTCCAGGCGTGGTCGTGCTCGCTGTAGCCCCAGGTCGTGTTCAGCGTCATGCACGTTTCCCAGTCAACGCCGGGCATGCCGGTGGCGGGGATGTGCTGTTCTGGGGTGATGAAATCGCCATACTTCGGATCGAGCCGCGGCAGGTAGCCTTCCGTCCCCATGCTGGCCCATCCGGCCTCGGGGCTGCGGTAGAGGCGGTTGTTCATGATGATCGCGGGCTGTTTGGAGCGGACCAGGTTCATCAGTTCGGTCGACCGCCAGGCTTCATCCCCCTGAAAATCCTGGGAGCTGTAGTCCCACCAGAGGATGTCCACAGGGCCGTAGTTCGAGACGAGTTCGTCGACCTGCTGGTGAAGATAGGCCAGGTATTTGGCGTGATCCCGCTCGCCGTTCGGATAGGGCTGGCCTTTGAGCGGATGGGGCAACTGTTCCGACAGGGCGTAGGCGTACTGGTCGTGATGCCAATCGATCACGGAGTGGTAGAAACCGACCTTCAAACCTTCGGCGCGGCAGGCCTCGACGATCTCCTTGACCAGGTCGCGGTGGAGAACGTGCCCGGCGTTGTAGTCGCCGGCCTTCGAATCGAACAGGCCGAAGCCCTCGTGGTGCTTGGAGGTGACCACGAGGTACTTGCAGCCGGCCTCCTTGGCCAGACGAGCCCAGGGGCGGGCAAAACCGGCAGTCGGCTGGAACTTCGGGATCGCCGCCTTGGCGTAGGTGTCGGTATCCACCTTGACCCGCTGCTGGATCCACTCCATGCCGCCCGTCGTGCCGACCGGCTTGCCGTCCCACGTGCCCGCCAGGCCGGAGTAAAGGCCCCAGTGCACGAACATGCCAAAACGTGCCTCTCGCCACCACTGCATACGGGCATCCCGCTCCTGTGGCGTCTCCGAAGCGGCGCCGGCGGCCGTGCTGCCGTCCGGCGCGGCCGGCCGGTCCGCGGCGTAGCTCTGTCCACAAAATGCTCCGATGCTGGCCAGTAGTATCAGCAGCGCGGCAATTCGCATGGGTAGGGGTCCTTTCATGCTGTCTTCGATCTGTCGTTCTGGTTGCGGCAGGTTGACGCTTCCGCAAAGTGGGTTCGTCGGCCGGGAGGGTAAGCGGACGCCTGGTGCCGTGATCCCCAGGGTCCCGCCAAGCCCTGCGGCTCCCGGTGGCCCGGGGCTCATTGTACCAGCGCGAAGCGGTTGCGTCAGCAAGAGGGCACTGGCAGCATTCTCCTCCCCTGCGAGGGCTGCGAGGCATACTCCGTGGTTTCCAGATTGTCTTGTGCTACAATGAACACCCGTATGTGGCACCAGGCCCAGTTCGGCGATGCCACGGGGGGCTACCTGTTCGGGGAGACCGCGATCGAGGGCGGAGGACGCAAGTTCTTCAGCCTCGACAAGGAGATCAAGGAGCCGCGGGTGAAACCGGCCGGCCAGTGGAATACCCTGGAGTTGACTGCCCGCGGCAAGACGCTGACGCTCTCGGTCAACGGCACCGTCAATTGCCAGTTCCCCGATTGTGGGCTGGAGAAAGGACATATCGGCGTGGAGGGGGAAGGCTTTCGGATCGAATTCCGCAATCTGAAGGTGAAGGAACTGAGGTAGAGGCCGGGCGAAATCGGAAAACCGTAATCCAAAGCACAACGTCCGGAACGAGAACCAGAATTAGGGCCGGACCTCGACGATAGCCTCCGGGGCAGACAGTTACCAGTTCCTCCGAGTCGGCAGACGGCGCGGTCTCATCGGCTCGTGCGAATTTTCTCTCGGACCCTACGCTTAAGCCGTGGGGCGAGGGTTCTCCAAGCATTCGCCTGGAAAGACTCTCATTCGCCTCCAAGACCAAGAACACCTTCCCAGCTTGGACACCTTCTGGCATGCCCCCGTGCTATTCTGCCCAGTTTGGGCTGGGGGACCGGAGCGCCTGCGTCCCGTTCCGCGCCGGCAAAACCGTGACAAGCAAGTAGCCAGTCAATACAATGCGACTTGCGGGAGTTGGCCGCCTGCGCGTGAGGCCGTCCATTTGCGGGAGGAACGTGATGGGCACACCTCCTATAGACAAGTTCAAGCTATGATACCAACCAGGACTGTCAAGGTGCGGGATGAAGATCAAGGACATACTTCGAGAGACTAGTTTTGGCGAACAGGTAGCTGAGGAAGAGAGCGAAGGGCTACAGCGATACTTCGTCGAAACAAATCAATGGGAGCGTATCTTTCGTGGCGAAGTCGATATCGTCTATGGACGAAAGGGCGTTGGGAAGAGTGCCATTTACTCCCTTCTTCTGCGTCGATCTAGCGAGCTTTCCAGAAGGGGCGTAATTGTTGTTCCGGCAGAGAACCCTCGCGGCAAGACTGCCTTCGACGGAGTCATCCTCAATCCGCCAACGACGGAGGCGGAATTCATTAGTATTTGGAAGCTCTTCTTCCTGACCATCATAGTGTGCCACCTGCGTGACCTGAAAATGGTCACTTCAGAGATGAATCAGGTACTTGTGGCACTGTCAGCGGCAAAGCTCATCGAAGAACAATGGACCTTATCGGGCATTTTTCAGCGGTGTCAGCGATACGTTCAAGATATTCTTCGGTCGATTGAAGGAACCGTAACTACAGACCCAGTGACTGGACAGCCACGAGCGTCTGTGGTGATTCGGCCAAATAACAACTCATCGCAGAATGGTACCGACCTTCAAGTCGACCGTCTCTTTAAGTCAGTTGACAGCTCGCTTGCTCTTGGCGGCAAAGTGGTATGGATACTAATCGATCGTCTTGATGTCGCCTTCAGTGAGTCGTCGATGCTGGAGGAGAATGCACTGCGCGCGCTTTTTCGGGCCTATTCCGATTTTCGCGCCTTCAGCCAGGTCCGACTGAAAGTCTTTCTTCGCGACGATATTTGGAGGAGAATTTCGCGACCTGGGTTTCGTGAAGCTAGTCACATAATCAAACGCACAACCATCGAGTGGGACAAAGAGACTCTTACTCATGTAATCGTCCGGCGTGCGCTTCAAGTACCGGCAATCCGTTTCTACTACAGATTCGACTCTGCAACCGTCCTGTCATCCATTGACCAGCAACAAAACTGCTTTTATGCGCTATTTCCTCGCCAAGTCGAGCGAGGACGACGCAAGCCGCTTACGATGGACTGGATAATCTCCCGCACAAGCAACGGATCAGGTAAACCTACGCCACGCGAAATAATCCACTTGATTAACGAGGCTGTGGCACAGCAAGTACGTCTGCTCGAAATTGGCGACTCCGATCCGGAAGACGGGAAACTGATTTCCGGTAAAGCGCTGAAGCTCGCATTGCCAGAGGTGTCCAAAGTTCACGTCCACCAAACCGTTTTCGCGGAGTATCCGCATCTCCGAGAATCGTTACTCGATTTGCGAGGTGAACAAACTGGGCAGTCTCCCGAGACGCTAGCAGCGATTTGGCGGTGCGATGAATCTCACGCACGAAATCGAGCCAACGAACTGGTCGAAATTGGGCTATTTGAGGAACGTGGTTCGAAACACAATCCCCAGTATTGGATTCCATTTTTGTACCGTGATGGCCTTGAGGTAGTTCAAGGCAATGCGCGCGACGGCTTTGAGTGAAGAACATCATAGACGAACCTGCAAATCCATTAGGCGACATGGACACAACCGAGCAAGCCCATGCGGCCATCCGCGTGATGCGCATCTTTTCACGAAGTACTGAAGGCCATTGAGGAGTATTTAACCTCCGGAGACACAATCCAATGGATCGAAGACGTTTTCTGAGTTTCTCGGCCGGGGCGATCAGCTTGGGCTGCTGCCAGGCTGCCGCCGAACCGGCCGGGGCTGCCGAAGGCAAGGTGGAAGGACTGATCCCGCCGGTTGTGTCGATCGACCCCGGCCGCTCGGTCGTTGAAGAGGCGCCGCGAAAAACCCCGGTTGCCGCTGCGGTCGATGTGCTCGTCGTCGGCGGTGGTCCCACCGGGGTTGGGGCGGCACTGGCCGCGGCCAGCGAGGGGGCTAAAACCCTGGTCGTCGAACGGCATGGAATGCTCGGCGGAATGTGGACCGCCGGCCTCTTGAATCCGCTCTTCGAACCGGCACGCGGCTGGTGGGTCGAACGGCTTGTCTCGCGACTCCGCCAGGCCGGCGGCTGGCGCGAACACCCAAAATTCCCCGTGTTCGACACCGAGGTGCTCAAGTACACCCTCGAGCAGATGCTGGCCGAGACGGGCGTCGATTTCTGGTACCACGTGCAGGCGGCCGACCCGCTCGTGATCGATGCCCAGGTCCGCGGCGTTCTCCTCGAAGGCAAGTCGGGACGCCAGGCCGTTCTGGCGGGCACGGTGATCGACTGCACGGGCGATGGCGACATCGCGGCCCGGTCCGGAGTGCCGTTCCAGTTCGGCCGCCCCGTCGACGGCCTGGCCCAGCCGATGACGCTCATGTTCGAGGTGGAAGGCATTGGGGCCCTGGGACCGGAAACGCAGAACATCCTCAAGATCCTGACCACGGCAATCCACGACCACGAGCTTCCCATCCGGCTCCCCTATGGAAAGGTGCCGCACGGCGCGCCCTATCTGATTCCGCCCCCGGCGCCTGGAGTGGGGGCGATCCAGGCAACGCACGTCTACCGCTACGACGCCACCGACACTCGCCAGCTCACACGGGCGACCGTCGAGGCCCGCGCCCAGGTGCACGAGATCTTCATGAAGGCCCTGCAGAAGGTCCCCGGCCTCGAAAACATCCGGCTCTGCCAGACCGCCCCGTCGCTCGGGATCCGGGAATCGCGCCACATGGAAGGACAGTACACCCTGAATGCCGACGACGTCACCGCCGGACGCCGATTCGACGATGCCGTGGTCTCCTGCGCCTTCGGATGCGATATCCACGAGATCTATCCCGACGACAAGCTGGCCCATCGCATTCCGGCAAAACCGTTTGAAATCCCCTACCGTTCGCTGGTGCCCAAGTCGGTCCGCGGGCTGCTCTTTGCCGGGCGCTGCATCTCCGGCACGCACGAAGCCCACGCGTCGTATCGCGTCACCGGCACCTGCATGGGCCTGGGGCAGGCGGCCGGACTGGCGGCGGCCATGGCGACCGCTGCCCGCACCACGCCCGACCAGATCGACGGCCGTCAATTGCGGGCGGCACTCAAGGAGCGGGGCGTGATGTTTCTGGAGTGAACTAGATGACCTTGCGTGATTCGACAAGCTGACACCATCCATTCCCGTCGTATGTGAGGACTGCCCGTGACCTTCCGCCCGGATTCGGCCAGATCGATCGCGCTCCTTCTGTTTGCTCTCCTTTCGCCCACGTGGCCCGCACCCGTCGGAGCGGCCGAGGCGGCCGGCGAGCCGGTTCTGCGCATCCTGTATTTCACCCCATCCGATCGCGAGCCGATCCCCGGCTATGCCGCGCGGTTGGACAAGATCATGGAACATGTTCGCCAGTTCTACCGCGATGGAATGGCGGCGGCCGGATACGGCCAGCGAACCTTCAACCTCGACCGGCAGGACGATGGCAGCTTGCGAATTTTCCTGGTTCGCGGTGCCCATCCCACCGAGAAATATGGCCGCGACTCGGGTTGGGCCCTTCAGCGGGAGTGCAGTGAAGCACTTGCCAAGGAGGGGATCGACCTTGGGCAGGAAACGGCCTTGATCTTCAACAACCTCCTGCTCTGGGAAGGCGACAAGGCCGTCGAACACGGTCCCTATGCCGGTGGAGGTAGTTCGTTCAGTGGCTTCGCGTGGGCCTATGACGACGCCCTGCTCGACCCCGACAAGCTCAGTTCCAAGGAGCCGGGCGGCTACTACCACCGCCCTTGCTCGATCGGCCAGTTCAACTCCCATTACCTCGGCGGAATTGCCCACGAACTCGGCCACGGCCTGGGCCTGCCCCACGTCTGCCAGACGCAGGCAGATCGCCAGCGAGGCACTGCCCTGATGGGAGCCGGCAACCATACCTGGGGCCAGGAGCAACGCGGCGAAGGGCCAGGGACTTTCCTCACCACGGCCAGTGCCATGCAGCTCTCCACGAACCGCCTGTTCGCTGACCATCTGCTGCAGCCGCAGCGTTCCCCATCGTGCCGCCTTGAAGAATTCCAGACCCAATGGAAGGACGGTCGCCTCACACTTCGCGGGCGCTTCACTGCGGAACCGGCCGTCTACGGCCTGGTCCTTTTCAACGATGACTATGCCCGGGAGTCCGACTACGACGCGGTCGCCTGGACCACAAATATCGACGACGACGGCCTCTTCAGCATCGACGTCCAGGAGCTCCGGCCCGGGAAATTCCAACTGCGGCTGATGGCCTGCCATACCAGCGGCCAGAGAACTCACTTCGCCGTCGACTACGAGGTCGATGGCCAGGGCGGCCTGGACCCGGGTGTCTTTCACGGGCTGATGCTGGTTGAAGCCGCCAGGGCCTATTCGGCCGGCGACCGCGCCCGTGCCCAGTCGATCGCCCAGTCCATTCTGAACCAATGCGCTGCCGAGAGTCTCGCCGGCCGCAAGGCCCGACACCTGCTCGCGCTCCTGGAGCCCAGGACATACCTGCCGCCGGCCGACGTACCGCTCCGGCAGAATTCGGTCGGCCTGACGGACCTCGAGTTCCGAGAAGAATCGGTTGGATGGAGACGTCCCACGCGAGACCAGGTTCCCGTCGAGAACGGCGGCATGTGCTTCCTGGAGATCGGCGACCAGTTCCACCCCCGCGGTCTCTACGCTCACGCCCCCTCCCGATACGTCGTCCAGACCGGCAAGGCCTGGAAACACTTCACCACCTGTTACGGCTTGCAGAAAGGGCATCCCGGCAGCGTCGTGTTCGTCATTCGCGGCGACAATCGCGAGCTGTTTCGCTCCGGGAAAATAGGTGATGAGAAGCCCCGATCCCTCGACATCGACATCTCAGGGGTCGACCTGCTGGAACTGGCCGTCGAAAACGCCGGCGACGGCAACGCCGCCGATTGGGGCGTGTGGCTGGCACCGACATTGAATCGGTGACACTGGCCTCACACCTCGACACACTCCGATGGAGAGCCTTTCAACGACGCGGCCAGTTCGTACTCCATGAAGGCCTTCTCGAAGGCCGCGCTCAGGTCGCCAGCCGCCCGTGGCCAGATGAAGAACGGACCGGACCACGAGGCCGGCATTCCCGCAATCGACCAGTAGCCGATAATCCCGCCCTGGCGAGCCTGCCCGGAGTAGTCTACGCCGTGCTGGCCGACGTACTGCTTCAGCCATGAGCAGGCAGCGGTCGCCGTGTCGTATCTTCCCCGGATAGTGAATTTGCCAACCGGGTCGTCTCCCTCCCCGGACATCTCCCCCCCGGCGAACTCCAGAGCCAAGTCCATCGGATGCCGCTGGCGGCTGTCCGGCTGGAGATAAAACCCCGTCCACTCCCCGGTCGGAAACCGGTCGTCCAGCTCCTGCCGTGCGTCAAAGCCCGACATTGCCCTCTCCTGCAGGGGACGAATCTCGATCGTCACCGTTCTTCCGCGGGAAAGACTCGACGAGCGACTTGACGGTGTCCGTCAGTTCTATGGGGAACATGACGACCGTATTGGAAGGGCCCGCTCCGAGTCCGTCAATTGTCTGAAGGGTTCGCAGCTTCATCGCCCCGGGCGTTTGCTCCATGATCGCCGCCGCGGCCGCCAAATTGACCGCCGCTATCTTGTCGCCTTCTGCCTTCGTGATCGTGGCCCGCTTTTCCCGCTCCGCAGAGGCTTGCCGCGACATGATCCGTTTCAGGTCCTCGGGCATTTCAATGTCCTGGAGGCGGATGGAATCCATGTGCAATCCCCAATTGCTGATCCGCTGCTCGACAATCTCGGCAATCCGCTGCTGGATCTGCTCCCGCTCGGAAAGGAGTTCATCGAGCGAGAGGCCGCCGACAACATCCCTCAGCGTGGCTTGGGCATACTGGGCGATGGCAAACGCATAATCCTGGATCTCGATGACCGCCTTCTCCGGGTCGGAAACCATGAAGAAGAGGACACCATCAATCGCTGCCGGCACGTTGTCTCTGGTAATCACCTGCTGGCTTGGAACGTTGAGCGTGAGCAATCGCAGGTCAACGAATCGGACGTTGTCGATAAAGGGAATAATATACAGGATCCCCGGCCCTCGAATCGTCAGGAACTTGCCCAGCCGGAGCACAACGCCCCGTTCCCACTGGGCTGCCACACGCAGGCCCGAAACGAGAATGCCCCAAAGGCCTGCCAATGGAAGCCCTACGAGAACCGCGGTAATCACTCGGGCTTCGGTCATCGGCCTCAAGGCCAGGTAGAGTGCCAGTCCGACGACAAGTAGCGGGACCAGGAACAGCAAGGCCCGCAGCGGGCCTCCAAGAGAAACGTGCCCTCGCTGGGGCTGGGCGTAGACCTTTTCGGCCGGCATTGTCAATGCTCCTTTCCCTTGCGGGTCCCTCGCGCCGCTTCTGCCAGGAGACACCTTTCCCACGACTGGGCGGCGAACTGATCAGGCCCGGTTCGCACGGAAACACTCCGAACCGTACCTCGATATTGTCACGACTCCGTGGCCTCGCCGCAAGCTGCTTCCAAGCCGGGTACACTTAGAGCCGATTTCAAAGCCGGTGGCGATGCCAGCGGTTTCTGGCCGCGGTAGGCTTGAGATCACTTCCAAGGCGTCCGGCCGTGTAGCCGGCCACACTTCCGGTGAGGCTCATCCTGCACCGGCACGTTGCTTATTGGGGTGCTCGAATGGCTGTGGATCGAGGAGTTGCCGGCTCCTCAGGCAGAGTCGTACCAATCGGTGATTCAACGTGTTGGTCAGTCGGAGACCGAAGAGGTCGGCGGGACCCCAGTCCGTTCCCGACCTTTGGATATTCGTCTTTTGGGATTTGTTTCGGATTTCTTCTTTCCCAGGAACCTCCAACCTCCAGTCTCGAGGCGCCCCGGCGCTTGCCCCCAAACCGGCCCGCGAGGATAATCGCGGGGTGGGCGATGTGAGGCCGACCCGCTCCATTGGGCGCTCCCCACTCCCCTTCCGTCGCCTCACGGACCATAGAAACTCCATTGCAGAGAATTGCCATGTTCGATCATGACTCCCTTCCCACGGGCCGCCTCCGCCTCGTTTCGGCCGCGCTCTTGCCGCTCGTGATCTGTCTGGCCGGCCTGGCCATTTCTCCGGCCTGGGCCGCCGATGCCGCCCCGGCCGAACGGACGGACCTGTTCATCAGCGGCGTCTACCCCCATCTGACCACCTACGGTATTTACAGCCAGAACGGCGCCCATACGCTCCCCGGCCACGACGAGTGCGGTATCGGGGCGGTCGTGCCCTGGGCCGGGAAGCTGTGGATGGTGAACTACGCCCCACACATGCCCAGGGGCAGCGAACACAAACTGTATTCGGTCGATGAAGACCTGCAGCTCACGATCCATCCCGAAAGCGTCGGCGGAACGCCCGCAGGACGGATGGTCCATCACGAGTCGAACCAGCTCCTCATCGCCCACTACCTGATCGACGCCGGCGGCAAGGTCCGCGCGATCTCGCCCAAGGTGATGCCGGGGCGGATAACCGCCATCGCCCGGCATCTCGTCGATCCGGCCAACCTGGTCTACTACTGCGACATGGAAGGAATGCTCTACGAGGCCAACGTCCATACCCTCGAGGTGACCAAACTCTTCCACAAGCCCGTTCCCGGCTGGCATGCCAAGGGGGCCTACACATCCCAGGGCCGGCTCGTGTGGGCCAACAACGGCGAACATGCCGCCGGCGACTACAAGGACCTGCTCGTGGGTGGGCCGGCCCAGAATGCCGACGAGGCCGGTGTGCTGGCCGAGTGGGATGGAAAGGACTGGCGGATCATCGAGCGACGCCAGTACTGCGACGTGACGGGCCCCGGCGGCATCTTCGGCGCACCAGACGACAAATCGCCCCTGTGGGCCATCGGCTGGGACCGCCGCTCGCTGCGTTTGAAACTCCTCGACAACGGCAAGTGGTCCACCTTCCTGCTCCCCAAGGCCACGCACAACAACGATCCTCGCCACGGCTGGTACACCGAGTGGCCGCGGATCCGCCAGGTTGGCCAGGGGCGGATGATCATGGACATGCATGGCATGTTCTTCGATTTTCCCCAGACCTTCTCGGCGGCCAACACGGCCGGGTTGCGGCCCATCGCCCGTCACCTGCGCTACATTCCCGACTTCTGCGACTGGAATGGCCGGCTCGTGCTGGCCAGCGACGAGACGAGCATCCAGGGCAATCCGCTCTCGGGTCAACCCCAGTCGAACCTCTGGTTCGGCCGCTACGAGGATCTCCAGAAGTGGGGACCGGCCAACGCCTACGGCGGCCCCTGGGTGGCCGACCGGATCCAGGCCGGGAGCCCGTCCGATCCGCTGCTGATTGCCGGCTTCGACCGGCGCGTGCTGCACCTGGCGCTCGGCGGGGAGACAACCGAGCCGCCTGCAGGCACGCAATTGCGGGCGTCAGATGAGCAGGAGATCAAGAGTATCCCCGGCGCGCTGGCTGTCCTGCCCCGCGTGACAATCCCGCGAGGTGACTTCCACAAGCCCGCACCCGGCTACTGGTTCCGGGTGAACCGGCCGGTGACGGTCTACCTGGCCGTCGACGTGCGGGGCAATCCTGACCTGGGCGAGGCTTGGGCGAAGACCGATCTCAGCCTGACCTGGGGCGCCGACCACCTCGACAAGGTGTATCGGCGGAATTTCGACGCGGGTCTGGTTGAAATCCCGGGAAACGCCACGGAACACAAGCCGGGCGACTTCGGCATGCCCCACACCGCCTTTGTGGCCTGCGCGGCCGGCGATCTGAAAATCGAACCCTCGCCCGAGGCCAGGCTGGCCGTTCCGCCGCCGAGCAAGACTCCTGAACCGGCCACGACCGGACCCGTCCGGTTTGCCCTCGAAATCGACGCCAAGGGAAACGGTCATTGGGCGGAATACACGACCATCGAGGTTCCCGAGAAAGGGTACGTTTGCCATTATCTTCCCGACGAGCTCCACGCCCAGTGGATTCGCCTCGCGGCCGACAAGGACTGCACGGCAACGGCCTATTTCCACCTCACCGACAAGGATTCGGCGCCGGTCGACGAGGCGCTGTTTGCCGGCCTGGCGGATGCCGGCGCGGCCAAGGTTCGCGCGGCGAAGGTGTATGCGGCCAAACGGAACCGCAACCTGCGGGTGATCGCCGACGGGGAACGACACTTCGATTTCGTCAAGGAAACCTTCACTTTTCGCCCCGAGGAGGCCGACCAGGAACTGGCTGGCCTGTTGGACGTCGAACCGGAGTTCGTCGTCGACGCCGCTTCGGTGATCGTGACCCGCGGGCACCAGCGATGGCGATTGCCGAAAGGTGACGGGGCGTTCGACCAGCCCTTTGCCTCGGGCTGGCCGCGGGGCACGCGCGAGGTCGAATCGGAGCGGTTTCTCTCCAACATCCACGGAACGTTCTACGAGATCCCCCGGGCCGACGACAGCGTGCCGGCCTACCGCCAGATCCGCCCCGTAAGCAGCCACTCCAAACAGATCACCGATTTCTGCACCTGGAACGGGCTGCTCGTTCTGGCCGGCGTGCGGCCCGATGCCGCGCCCGATGGCCATGTGTTTGCCGATGACCAAGAGGATACGGCCCTTTGGTTCGGCGGGATCGACGACCTCTGGCAGCTCGGCAAACCGGTCGGGCAAGGCGGGCCCTGGAAGGACTCGGCCGTCAAACGGGATGAGCCTTCGGACCCCTACCTGATGACCGGCTACGACCGCAAGACTCTCACGCTCAAGGCCGATCGCGACGTCAAGGTGACCATCCAAATCGACGTCGATCACCAGAGCGGCTGGCGCTGCTACCAGACCGTGCCCCTCAAGGCCGGCATGGAGTGGAAACATGAGTTCCCCCCAGCCTTCAGTGCCCACTGGATCCGTTTCGTGACGGACGGCGATTGCCAGGCAACCGCCTGGCTGGCCTACGAGTGAACAACCGATCCAAATGGCCTTGCGTGATTCGCGGAATAGACAGTCGTCCTGAAGATAGCCGCGTGGGCTTGCCCCGCGCTCGGGTTGCGTCCGTGT
>CAYSCH010000229.1:0-15507 GCA_964429355.1 uncultured Planctomycetaceae bacterium
TACCAAAACTCTCCCGCCCGGGGAATGTCTCATTTCCGACCACGCGCGGTATAACGGGCGTTGTTGCCGCGGGGCATCCCGACGACTACCATGTGGCGACCAATCTTGCGTATGCCACTTTTGACGCGGGTGGAACGGGTGATACGATTGCGAATCCTGCATGCGATAATCGCGCGACATCGGCTTATCGCTACCGCGGAAAGCAATATTATCGGGGTATCGTCGTGACAACTTTCTATTCGCACACCCTCACTCCCAACTCGAGACTTCGCGACTGTATCCGCGGCACGGGCCTCGATCGTGCCCACCTCGCTGCCCGCAGCTATCACCCGGGTGGAGCGAACATCTGCCTTGGTGACGGCTCCGTCCGATTCGCCAGCGATACGATCAACGAGGCGACATGGCGGGCCGTCGGCAGCAAGGCGGGTGGAGAAGTCATTGGCGATTGGTAGCAGATCCCGCCAGTCAGCCAAAGTTGGTACGAATATTCCCTGGGCCTCGGTGGTAATCCTCTGGGGCCCTTTCTTCCAAGTTTTCCCAGAGGGCTTCCGTTGCCATGTGCACTTTGTCTCGCCTTGCGTTCGTGTGTGTGCTTTCCCTGGCCTTGGGCTGCAGCTCGCGTTCCGGCCCCGTCGCTGAGATCGAGGAAGTGGTTCCTGTTTCGGGAACGCTCACCTTTCAGGGAAAGCCGCTGGAAGGGTACCAGGTGACGTTTTTGCCTACTGACGGACGCCGTCCGGCCACTGGTGTCAGCGATGCAGCCGGCAAGTTTACTATGGGAACCAATGAAGCCGGAGACGGTGCCCCTCCGGGCTCCCACAAGGTGGCAATTGTCTGGGTCGGTCCTGCCAATGCAGACACGGGAAATGAGGAGCCCATTGACAATCCCGCCAACCTCCCCAAGCCAACCGTCGAAATTCCCAAGAAATATCAGAACGCCGATACCTCAGGGATTACGCAAGAGGTCCCCGACGACGGATTGACTGATCTGAAGATCGACCTGAAGTGAGATTCACGAATTCCCTGTGCAACCGAGACGTTGCCGCCACGGGGCATGGGAACCATGCCCCGTGGTCGTTTCGGCAGCCGATCGGGAGACAGGCCGGGATTTCCGGGGCTGATCAACGGCCTCGCGATCCCAATTCCCAGGTTGACCTTCACGGTTTGATCAGGATCTTCCCATCCGTCATATGCTCAACGTACTGCGTCAGTCCCTCGACTGCCTTGTCGAGGCTCAGTCGGCGTTGAATCTTCGTTTCAATGCGTTTCTCGATCAGCAGCCGTTGGGCCTGGCGTGCAAGTCGAAAAACCACTGAACGGAATCCTGGAAACATTGGGACACTTGGACGTAAGTCGTTGCGGGCAAGGAGGAAGAAAATTCGGCCGGCGGACTGGTGCCGGTGCCCGATGGATCGGCCAAGTGTGCGTGCAGCTACCAGATACAGGCTTGGGTGGCTTTGCAGATATACGTAATCAGTTGCCGATTTCGGGGGATGGCGTGGGCCGTCCGATCTAGTGGCAGCAGAGGGCTTGCCGCCAAGACCCCGAGGGCTTGCGCCCTGCCGCGAGATGTGAATTTGGTGGAACCGGAGGGTTTGCGCCCAGCCACTCACTTGTCAATTCGGTAGGTTGTTGTTCTGCAGCGGCTAACCCCGGTTCGGCCTCGCCGAGCGCGCAAATTCGTGGCACTCCCCGCATTGGCGGGCTACACTGCAAGCAGGTGGAGCAGCAATCGCGGGCAACTTGCTGCAACCGCCTGGGGAGTGACTGCCATGCGAACCCCATTCCGGCGGATACGGTTCAGCATTCGGACGATGCTGCTGGTCACCCTGGGATATGCCATGCTCTGCAGCGTCTCCCGGGGAACCGGATTGGGAATCACGACCATTCATGCGATGATCGTGGCGGCCTTCGCGATTCCCGGGGCAAGTTTTGGCTACGACCAGAGACGCACCAGCCGCGCCGCCGCAATCGGCACCTGCGTAGCCGCCGTGGTCGGCACGTGTGCCCTGTCGGCTTACATTCTGATCCAGGACTGGATGCGATATAACTAGATGGCCTTGCGTGAGGGAACTGCGGCAAGGCGATCAGGAACTCGATGGGCCGGGACTGGCAGAGTTCGCAGGCAAAACACGGACGGAATGCGAGCGTGGGGCGGGCCCACGGGGGTATTATGCGTGGTGGAGTGGCGGTGGCGAAGGACTGGTGTCACAAACCACGCCCTTCGCTGCGCTCAGGGACGTGCCACCCGGGGCAAGGCCATTTAGCTGACGCGGATCCGCTGCTCGAGCTGGCGGATCGCATCGGAGATGGTCCGCGACTGTTCGGCCAGATCCAGCTTCGCATCATCGGCAATCCAGCGATCGACCCGTTTCTGGGCAGAGACGACCGTGCTGTGGCTACGGCGGCCGAAATACTGGCCGATCTCCGAGAGGGCCGCCCGGGTGTACTTGCGGGCGAGCCACATGGCCAGCATCCGGGGCTGACTGACCGACTTGGCCTTGCGACTGGACTGCAGCGACTCCGGTTCGAGCCCGAAGGTGTCGCAAATCGCCTTCTCGATGTCGGCCAGCCGGATCACCCGGCTGCCGTCGTGGATCATCTCCGCAAGTGCCTCTTGGGCCGTCTCGAGAGTAACCGGCTCGCCGGTTGCCCGGCTCAAGGCATGGAGGCGGCAAAGGGCTCCGGAGAGCTCACGGGCGTGATTGGTGAGCCGAGCCGCGACAAACTCGCTCACCTCCGGCGCCAGCGAGATACCCATCTTCAGCCCCATCCGCGTGAGGATCCCCAATCGCGTCGGGTAATCGGCCGGATCGATCCGGCAGGCCATCCCGGCTTCGAGCCGCGAGAGCAATTCGCTCCCGAGCGTCCGCAAGTCATGGGGAGCTCGATCGGCGGCAAACACCACCTGCCGGCGCCGCCGGATCAAGGTGTCGATTGTGTAGAGGAGCTCGACAAGTGTGGCCCGCTTGCCGGAAAAGAAATGCAGGTCGTCGATGGCCAGCAGATCCAGCCCTCGATACCTGGCACGAAAACTCGGCAAACCGCCCACTCGCAGAGCCTGAAGAAACTCCGAGGTAAACTGCTCCGCTGACAGGTAGACCGCTGAGAATCTCTGGGTATTTCGCCTTGCCTCGGTGCAGATTGCCTGCAAGAGATGCGTCTTGCCCACGCTGGTGGGTCCATAAATCAACAAAGGAGAAAACTCGCCGGGCTGCCCGGCCACCATCTCCGCGGCAGCCCGTGCGAGTTTGTTGGTTTCCCCGCGCACAAACGAACGGAAGTCGAGCGCCGCATCCACTCGGCTGCGTCGATCCGGCCCGGAAGGCCTGACGTTCAACGTCTCCTCGGGTGTGGCTGCCACCTTGAGGCCTGGCGTGAGTGCCAAGTCGTGCGACTCCGCTGAGTGGGCGATTCCTGGAGTCTGCGGCAGCAAGGCAGGTTGTGAATGCAGAATAGAAGAGGGAGCCAGAACATAATCCACCGCCGCCGACGGGCCCAGGACCTCGCGACAAGCTGCCTCGATCGGTTCGCGCAGACTTCTGCGCAGCCAGTTGCGCAGGAACTCACTGGAGGCCCCGACGACGAGTGTGCCGTCGAGCACCTCGAGCTGCGTTCGCCCGCCGAACCACATATCGAATCGTTCTTGTCCGACCTTGCCAGCCAATGCGGTTCGAAAAGCTGACACGATGTCCATATCGTCCTTGGCCACTCCAAGGCGCCTCCGGCGCGCACCTTCTCCGCTCAATACACACTTCCATCAGTGCAGATATCGTCTCCCAAACCAAGCAGGAGACTGCGGAAAAGGAGCCGCGATCTTCGACGGGTGAGAGTGAAATCCAGGATCATTCACGAATGTTTCCCAAGCTCGCGATACCCCGCTCGGGATGGTCCTGACTTCGACTCCAAGAACCGTCTCGCTCCTCTTGTTTCAACCAACGAGAAGTTGATTGTAACGGTGCTAGCGTTGCTGTCAAACAGCCCTTGCGGCCACCCCCCAGAGAAATCTTGAACCGTTTTCAAACAGGCCGGAATCCGCGGAAGAATCGCCGCAACTGGTCGCCAAAAAACCGGAGAAACCTTCCAATCGTCCGGCTGGTTGATCGTGGAAAACCTGTTGAAACTCTTTCCTCTCCGCTCGGGAGTGTCGACAAGCTTGCTCTCTAACTTGTGACCCAACAAACGCTTCCGTCGACGGTCTGTCGGTAGTTCCTGACGGCCTCTTGCCGCTAGGCCTGTTTCACAGGACCTGTCGGTGGCTCCAGCGCCAGCATGTAGACCCGGCGCCGGTCCCAGCCCCGGAAACCGGCCGCTGCGTACATATTCCGCGCCGGGTGATTGGCCGAATCGACGGCCAGCACAAGCCGGTCCCGGTGCAGCGATCCGGCCACCCACTGAGCGAAGCGTGTCACGAGCACTCCCCAGCCATTTCCCCGAACCGAGGGGACAAGTCCCATGTAGGTCAACTCGCAGTTGCCATGCTCCCCGTAGTCGGCCAGCAGCAGGCAGCCGACATCGCGTCCCTCATGCTGGATGACATACCAGTGAGGCGGATAGCTCTCGCCCCCTGCACGATATCCCTCCAGGACCTCCTTCGCCGATCGGGTGCCGTCAAGATCGGGGCAATCGAGAGTTTCTTCGTAAGTTGCCTCGACGGCTTTGCACAGCCGCTCGTGTTTTTCCGCAGTGCACGGCTCGAACGTCAGAGGTCCCGCAGGCGGAGCCGCCGGAAATTCGCGTCTGTCGGCCAGGAGGTAATACAGTTCGGCCAGGGGGGTGAAACCGGCTCCCTCCAGCCTTGCCACCTCGCTGGCGTCGACCTGGCCGTCCAGGAGTGCGTGAATGACCTTCACGCCGCATTCTCTGGCGTGCTCAACCGCTGCTGACGTCAATCTTTCGGCCGTTTCCTCCGGTTCCGGCGTCACAAGCCGTGGCGGCCAGAAGGTTGCCGTACGGCCCGGAAGCACCTGGGCAAAGGCGGCCCCGACGAGATTGCCGGCACGGCGAGCTGCCAGGAGGCCGGCAAGCGGCAGCCTGCCGCACCGATACTCTGCCAGGGCCGCACGGACCCGGTTCAACGCATCCTGCGGTTCGTGCTTGCTGAATACGAGTGAAAGCACCTCACCCATGTTCCTGGGCGTGGCGGCGACAATCTGGAGCAAATCAGGAGAAGACATTGGCGGGGAATTGGCAATACGTTGGAGAGAGGGAATCGGCTCTGTACTACTAACCTCAAAGATCGTGAAGTTTTTCACAAAGATCCGCGACCAACGGGAGCAGACCATTCGAGCCGAGCGGTAGCTCGTATTGGCTGGCGGCCCTGCCGCCCTGTGAGATGATCGCAAATCGGGGAGTCTCCCGCGTGCAAGGGTGTGTGCAATCGGCGGTTTTGTCAGCGGCTCTAATTGGTTTTCACGAAGACCAGTGGTTCACGGAAACCGATCCCTTCGCCTTCGATCTGTTCACGATCGAACTCTCCAAGATACTGGAAACTCAACTGGGCATAGAAACGGCTGACCCCGATCGTTTCCAGGAAATCGGCCATGGGCTCTTCCGCAAACGTGGCGTTTTCGGACAGAATTTCGCGAACCCGCTCCAGCCGAACTCCAGACGCCAGCAGCGGACGGAGATAGTGAAGGTGCCCTTCAAGGCCCTTTTTCGATGCCGCCCGTCCGTTTCCGTTGGAATCGGCGGCGGCGACGGGCAATTCGTTTCGCCCAGGGCCCTTCGCGGTATTTGCGAAATCCGACGCTGCCCCGCTGGCCAACTGGCGGCTCCACTCTGAGAACTGGTCAGCCTCTTCGGGGCTTGCCGTGCCGTCGGTGATCTTCCGATGGATCTGGCGCATTTCGGGGGGAAGAAGCGACTGGAGAAGATCGCCAAGAGCGGGCATCTGATCCATGACAGCGTCCATCGCCTCCGCCAACTCCTCCGCGTTGGGCATTTCCAACATATCTTCCGGCAGCTCGTCCAGATTCAGGAGCGGCGAAGAACCGGGCGAGTCGAACCCGTCGATCTCGTGCCCCTTGTGAAACAACTCGTAGTGCCACGAATCGCTGTCGTTGACCATCACGCAGAGCGCGTGGGTCTGCAATCGCGACGACAGCTCCTGGGCCAGCGTGAGCAGTCCCATCAGATCGTTATCGAGAATCCCCACCCAGCCATCCCGAGCCTCGGCCACATGCAGGGCCCGCACGGCCGGATCGATGGAGTCCGAGTCGAGTTTCGACGGATTCTCCGTCGCCTCAAATCCACGGTTTTCCAGGATCTCGCGAATCTTGTCGGCCACCACCTCCGCATCGTCCGACCGGACATGAAGGCTATTAGCGAAGCTTCCCATGAGGGGCTCCTCAGAGCCGCTAACAAAACCACGGGTTGTGCACAACCATGCCCGTGGGAAACTCGTACGTTTTGTCAGGGCTTCTTAAAAAAGTCTATCGTTCCAAGGCAGGTCCCACCGGGCTCTGCGGGACCTCGTGGCAAGGGAAAACGCGAGAGTCTGGTAGCCGAACTCGCTCAGGCTCCGGTGGCATGATTTCCCGAGTCTGGCAGGTTTGGTCCCTTTCCGGCGACATCAGCAATTACGTTTGGCATTGTAGGGTATCCGGGCGGTGCCGTCAGCCACAAGCGGGGCACTTGCCAGGGGGCAGTAAGAGGGCCAAAATGGAAGGTTTGCGGAAACCTCAACCCAGTTCTTCATGTCGGGCGGATTGCTGCTATGCCTAGTTGTGTTTTGGCCTACTCGGGCGGATTGGATACATCGGTCATCCTCGGCTGGCTCAAGGACGGAGGCTACGACGTCCACGCGGTCTACGTCGACCTGGGCCAGCCCTGCGAAGATCGCGACGCGATCATGAAGAAGGCCAGGGATATTGGAGCCACCTCCGCCCGTCTGCTCGACGTTCAGGAAGAACTCTGCCGCGACTTTGCCTTTCCGGTCATGCAGTGGCAGGCCAAGTACGAAGGTGTCTACCTTCTGGGCACGTCGATCGCTCGCCCGCTGATCTCGAAGGTCTGCCTCCAGGTTGCCCGCGAGGTTGGTGCCCAGGCCTACGTTCACGGAGCCACCGGCAAGGGGAACGACCAGTGCCGGTTCCAGCTCGCTGCCGAGGCCCTCGACCCGGACGTCAAAGTGATAGCCCCCTGGCGAAACGAAGCATTCCGCAAGCTGTTCCCCGGGCGGAGCGAAATGATCGCCTATTGCCAGTCGAAGAACATTCCGGTCAAAGCCTCAGTTGCCAAGCCGTACAGTTCCGACGAGAACTGCCTGCACATCAGCTACGAGGCTGGGCAGCTCGAGGACCTGATGGCCAACGGCGTGGAAACCGTCGATTTTGGCATGACCGTGTTGCCTCAGAACGCGCCGGACAAGGCCGAAACCGTTACGCTCGCCTTCGAGTCGGGGGTGCCGATTGCGTTGGATGGCAAGAGACTGACCGCCTTCCAGATGGTGAAAGCGCTGAATGAGATCGGCGGCCGCAACGGCATCGGGCAGGTCGACATGGTGGAAAACCGTTTCGTCGGCATGAAGAGCCGGGGAGTCTACGAGGCGCCGGGCATGACGGTGCTCTACGCGGCCCACCGTGTGGTCGAGCAACTCACCATGGACCGCGATCTCATGCACCTGCGCGACCGGCTGGCCCCGGAAGTGGCCGAAATGGTCTACTACGGCTACTGGTACCATGCGAAGCTGGATGCCCTCTTCGCGTTCATTCGCGAAGCCCAGAAGCCGGTCACCGGCGAGGTGACCCTGAATCTCTACAAGGGCAACATCCAGGTTGCCGGCCGCACGAGTCCGAACAGTCTTTACGACGAAGGGATCGCCACCATGGAAGGGGGCGGGGCCTACAACCAGTCCGACGCCGAAGGCTTCCTGCGGATCCAGTGCCTGCCCAGCCGCGTTCAGGGAAAGGTGCGTCCGCGGAGTTACTGATGTGACTGTGTTGCGGGATGGATTGGCACCGAGTTATGCAACTGGGCCGAATTGCACCAGAGGGGATCGGTTGAGGCAGCGACTTGGCGCTGGCGTTTCTCCGCCCAGTATTCCTCCGCCCCACGTGTCGCACGGCGTGAACACAATGACCCGGCTCGCCCGGCCCTCGATTTTGCCGCCTCCGCTTGAGCCGCTGGTGGGGGATCTCTTGGCTTCACCCTGCAGATTTGATAGGTTTTGACTGGCACTGGTTGTGATAACCGCTCTATTGAGGGAGCAGCGATGGGAAAGGATAATTTTGCCGGACGAAGCAGCGAGCTCGAAGAGAAGTTCTTTCGTGCGAAGGACCAGGAGCTGATCCGCGCCATGCGGGAGAAGACGGCGCACATGGAACGGAAAAAGGCCCTGGCTGAGGCGTCCGGAATCGAGCATGAAGAACTGCTCGATCAGCTCGACAAGCTCGAGATCTCGGCCGAAACCGTAGCCGCCCTGTCGCTCGTCCCCCTGGTCGCGGTGGCCTGGGCCGACGGCAAACTCGATGACAAGGAACGTGCCGCGGTCCTCGCTGCCGCCGAACAGACGGGCCTGAAGGCCGACCATCCCGGCCACAGACTCCTGGAGTCTTGGCTCGAGCAGAAACCCGACAAGAAACTCGCCAACGTCTGGTACGACTATATCAGCGTGCTCTGCGATAACCTCAGCCCGGAAGCGAAAGCCGAACTCGGGCGAGAGCTGCTCGACCGAACGCGGGCCGTTGCCGCGGCCACCGGCGGTCTGCTCGGGCTGGGAAGCAAGATCTCCCAATCCGAGCAGGCTGTTCTGGATAAGTTGGCCCGGGCTTTCGCTTGAGAAGAGGCTTCAGATCTAACGGGGGGGCAGCCCGGGGGCGGGGAACGGGGGGAATCATCGCTGGATTGGAAAATCGGCTCCAGAGGTGACGTATCGCGGAGTGCCCTCGGGGGATTTGACGCCGAACTGGCCGGAGTCTGGCATGCCAGGCAGCGTGCAGGATCTCCAAGGTGCGGAGATTCTGGCCACCGGCGGGCGTTCATGGCCGCGGCCTTGGATGGCCCTATCTCCGGATTTCGCAACGCATTGCGCCGTTCGTCGCATGTCATGTCCAGATTCTTGTTGCGGGCCGTCTTTCGCGCAATGAAAATGGGTAACGCGTTACTCAATATCGTTGAAGAAGCGAAAGAGCGGGCTTGCGGCGACGACACCTGGATTAGACATCATGCGAGGAAGCCGATCATCGATCGAACGCCTTCGGGCGGTCACTCGTTACGAGGAGATACGAAAAACACTCCTCAGAGACGGTAGTGACTGGTACCTGGAGAAACCGCTGGCCCACTGGGTACTTCCCGCCGACCGGCGTCTGCCCCTGGCTTTCCTCGGACGACCTCTGGGCAGCCTGCTTGAGGCCGGTTTCGATGATCTGGCCGCCACTCCCGGAGTGGGTACAAAGAAGATCGGGTCTTTTCTGGATCTGTTGACCCGTGTTGCCGACTCAACGGGCAACGGTGACGGCAATGGTAATGGAAAGGAACACGATCGGGATACGCTTCCGCACATCGCCGCTACCTGCGACTTCAATCCCGACGATGTCTCGGATGTTGTATGGAACCGTTGGCAGGAGACCGTGCGACGCAATGGCCTGGCCGGCGAGCGGGTCGGTCAAGTCGCCCCGACACTCCGAAACGTAACGCGTGTGATCTGGTGGACACCTCTGGGCGACTATCTGGACACGTCCCTGGCCGATTTGCGAGAGCGGCGAACCTACGGTGAGAAGCGCGTTCGCGCTATCCTGGAAGTCTTCTTCGGGCTCCATCGACTCGTGGGTCAACTGGGCACGCACCCAGAACTGGCGATCCGCCTTGTTCCCCGGCAGATCGATCAGACCGATCGCTGGATCGGCCTGTGCCTGCAGCGGTCCGATTTGCCGCAAGGGGCAGAGATTGCGGAGTGCTTCATCGCTCCGCTGCTGGCCCAGTTGCGCCACGACGCTTCCGGGCAGATTGCCGAGCTTGCAGAGACCCGCCTTGGAATTCACGGTTCCCTGACAAGTGTGCGTAAGACGGCACGTCAGATGGGGCTGACTCGAGCCCGAATCTACCAGCTTTTGAACGAGATCAACGACATTCTCTCCGTCCGTTGGCCCCTGGGCCGATGGCAGACCTACCGCCTGCTGGAGCGACTGGAAGCGGAAACCCCGGCCGACAGTTCGTTGGACCAGTTTCGTACTGCCGTTGAACTCTTCTACCCCGCCGCTCGGCGAGGTGCAAACGGTGCGGTGGATGCCTCCACGCCGAACCGTCGGGAATGAAAGGAAATACAGGCCGGGCTTCGGCACTTTCCACTTCTGAAAAGAGGCTGTCTCGTTCAGTCGTTTCAGCGCACGAGGCCCGGCTTCTGGAACGCAAGAGTGCTCGCGCAGAGCATGGCGATGGGGCCGTGTTTTTTTGGAGCCGCCAACAAAACCACGGGTTGTGCCCATTCATGCCCGTAGGAAACTCATGCATTTTGTGAGGGTATCTTACATGGCGGCGAGAATCTTCTTCATACCGGCCAGCGACAATTCCGTGCATTCCATGGGCGACTTGCCGTCCGGATAGGCTTCCTGCTCGATTGTCAGCCATTCGGTTCCGCCCACGTCGCGGCAGGCCTCGAAGACCGGCACCCACTTGACGGAATCCTCGCCGATGATCGCCCGGCCCTTGTCGCCTTCCACCATCGACGGTTTGCAGTGGACGACCTGGCTCCGGCCCGGGTACTTGCGGATCATCTCGGCCGGATCGTAACCGGCGACCGTCGTCCAGCCTACGTCCTGCTGGAGAACTACGTCCTTGGTCGTCCGTTCGGCGAACAGCTCCCAGTAGGTCTTGTCGCCGTCCTTCTCGAACTCGTGGGTGTGGTTGTGATAGCCGGTCGCCATCTCCACCTTCTTGAGTTCCTCGGCCGCCTTGTTGAAGATTTCGGCAAGCTCCTTGCTGCCGTCCGGCTTGGAGAACCGGCCGTCGCCGGGCACGCACAGGTACTTGCAGCCGATCAACTTGTGGAAGTCGACGGTTGCCTTCAATTTGTCGCCGATCAGGGAATCGGTTCCGATATGGGTGGCGGCAACTTTCAGTCCCAGATCATCGAGCCTCTTGCGCAACTGTTCGGGTTTGCCAGAGTAGTTGTGGTAGCCGGCAAACTCGACGGCCTCGAAGCCCATCTTGGCCACCCGAGCCAGAGCCGCATCGAAGTCCTTGGCGCAGTCGTCACGAACGGAGTAGAGCTGCAAGGCTATGCCCGCCTTCGGGGCACCTTTGCCCTTGGCCATGGCGAAACCGGGCAGGCTGAGCGCGAGTGCTCCAGCGGCCCCGGCCTTAAGCAGGTCCCGTCGGGTCAGTGAATTCCGAATTGTGCCGATCATGTTGTTTCTCCTTGAGACCAATGGAATGCGATCGGCGAGGGGCCGATCGCGTGTGTTCCGAAAACCGGATAGGTGGTACCGCTTGCTTGCAGGCAGTGCTCCCGGACGGTTTGCCTGGGCACCGCGGGCAGGCAAGCCGCGGCAATGCAAGTTTCCAGACTAACACAGCCGCCGCCCGGGGACCACTTCTTGCCGCATCGATCCGGTTTTTCGCCCGTTGCCGCTCCCTAGGCACCGAGCTAGACTGAAGGGTTGCTCTTTGGCCACTCTCCCCTAGGAAACATGCATGCTGGTGGATCTGATCGCCACATCAACGATGGGTCTTGAAGCGGTCGTTTCCCGCGAATTGACCCAGCTCGGCTACGAAAATCGGATCGTTGGCCTGGGGCGGGTGGCCTTTTCCGCCGATGAGGTGGCCATCTGCCATGCCAACTTGTGGCTGCGGACCTCAGGTCGTGTGCTCATCAAAATGGGGGGCTTCCGCGCGACGGACTTCGGACAACTTTTCGACCAGACCTGCGCTCTGCCCTGGGAAAAGTGGATCCCGCCCGACGGAGCCTTCCCGGTTGACGGGCGGTCGCTGAAATCGCAGCTCTCCAGCGTGCCCGCTTGCCAGCGGATGGTCAAGAAGGCCGTTGCCGAGAGGCTGCTCAAGGCCCACCGGGTGCCGCGACTGGACGAGACGGGTGCCACCTACCAGATCGAGGTCTCTCTGGTGAAGGACGAGGCGACGCTGACGATCGACACCTCGGGCTCGGGGCTGCACAAGCGAGGATACCGTCCGTTGGTGGGTCTGGCCCCGCTGCGGGAAACCCTGGCCGCCGGCCTGATCCTGCTCAGCTTCTGGAGGCCGGGGCGCCCCTTCCTCGATCCGTTCTGCGGGACGGGCACAATCCCGATCGAGGCCGCCATGATCGGGCGCAACATGGCGCCGGGCCTCGGCCGCCGTTTTGCCGCCGAGGATTGGCCGACGCTGCCTGTTGCTCTGTGGAACGAGACCCGTGAGCAAGCCCGTGCTCTGGCACGTCCCAAGCTGGAAGAGCGGATTCTCGGCACCGACATCGATGGGTCGGCGCTCGACCTGGCCCGCTTTCATGCCGGACAGGCCGGAGTGGCCGACGACATCCACTTCCAGCAGCGGGACTTCCACGACCTTTTGAGCAAACGCCCGTTCGGCTGCCTGATCACGAATCCACCCTATGCCGAACGATTGGGGACAACCGCGGAGATTGAAAAGCTTTACCGCGAGATGCCCAACGTGTTGCGGCGACTGAAGACCTGGTCGATTTTCATCTTCACCGCTTATCCCGAGTTCGAAACGCTCGTCGGCCAGAAGGCCGACCGCCGCCGCAAGCTCTACAACAGCCGCATCGAGTGCACCTACTACCAGTTCCACGGCCCGCGTCCCACGGACGAACAGCAACGGCAGGTGACCGATCCAACGGAGGCGACGTTCCGTGCCGGTGATGCCTCCCCCGCGTCGGGTACCTCGCATCGGGGCGGCGATTGGCCGGTGCCCGGACCGGAGAGTGGTCCCGAGCATGAGGCTTGGGAACCAGAGGAGAGTTGCTCGCATGAGACTCCGGCGTCGGAATCGCGTGCGACTTCCGGCGTCTCGCCAGGGCCTGAACCGGAGGCTGTTCGGGCGCAAGAGACACGCCGTTTCCGAAAGTCTTCGGCCCCAGCGTTCCAGGCCTTCGGCGGACTTTCGGAGAAGGCAAGGCAACAGGCCGAGATCTTTCGCAACCGGCTTGTCAAGCGGGCTCGCCATCTGCGGCGCTGGCCGCGGAAGCAGGGCATCACCTGTTACCGGCTCTATGAGCGCGACGAACCCCAGGTGCCGCTGGTTGTGGATCGCTACGAAGACTGCCTCCACATCACGGAGTACGAGCGGCCGCACGACCGGTCTCCGGCCGAGCACGCGGATTGGCTCGACCTGATGGCGCGCACGGCCGCCGACGCGTTGGAACTGGATCGCAACAAGGTGTTTCTCAAACGCCGGCAGCGCCAGCGAGGCACACGCCAGCACGAACGCCTTGGCGACGAGAACCGCCTGTTTGTCGTTCACGAAGGGGGTCTGAAGTTCGAGGTGAACCTTTCCGATTACGTCGACACGGGGTTGTTTCTCGACCACCGCATCACCCGCTCCATGGTCCGCGAAGATGCCCAGGGAAAGCGATTCCTGAATCTTTTTGGCTACACGGGTGCCTTCACCGTCTATGCGGCAGCGGGCGGGGCCGAGTCGACGGTGACGGTCGACCTCTCCAACACCTATCTCCAGTGGGCCCAGCAGAATCTGGTGCTCAACGGCCTGGACGGTCCGGCCCACCGTTTCGTGCGCAGCGATGCGATGGACTATCTCGACCAGCTTCCGGCGAGGCCCTGCTTCGACCTGGCGGTGGTGGATCCGCCGACTTTCTCCAACAGCAAGCGGACGGACGACATCTGGGAGGTGCAGCGCGACCACGTTGCCCTGCTCAACTCCGTCTTTCTTCGCATCGCGCCGGGTGGAGTCGTTTACTTCTCCACGAACTTCCGGCGTTTCAAGCTGGCGGAGGGAGAACTCGAAGGGGTGGCCATTCGCGAGATCAGCCGCCAGACGGTTCCACCCGACTTTCGCAACCGGCGAATCCATCGATGCTGGCGGATGGTGCGTGCGAGCGGTGAGGTATGAGCGTTGCGATTTGAGCTGTGTGTGAGAGGGAGAACGGGAGTTATGGAGCAGCGGGGAATTTTGGCACAAGTATGCCCATGTGCCAGAAAGGTTGGTCGAGGGAGGTGTCTGCAAGTGGTGGAAGTGAAGGTAGTTAGAGATTTGGAGTGAAACGCAACGTGGCACCCGCCCGAAGAGGCATGTGCCACAAAACACCCGCTCGGGGAGGTTTTGCTGGAGTTTCGAGAGTGGGTCATAATCTATATATATAGACGTTCATAGTATACATGGTATCAGTTTTCTGTCAAGTGGAAAACCGGGGATGGGCACTAAGAGGCGGCAACAAGGCTGAGATGGGGGAATGAGGCACGGCCTGCCGTTTCAAAAGGCTTACTTCCTGGCTTCCGCGTCGGTCTTCCAGGCCGATTCGATCGAACGCAAACCGAAGAGCCGGCAATCGGGCCTGGCTTTCCGGAACGCCTCGACGCCCTCTCTGGAAAGATGGCGACAGCCGAAGATGTTGCACATGGTCAGGCGGGGCAAGGCGGCGAGCTTCTCGAAGGCCTCGTCGCGAAGCGGCGTTGCCACGAGGCAAAGGGTCTGGAGATTCTCCAGCGGCTGGAGGCGGTGGAAGCCGCGTCCGGAAAGGCGGTTGTGGCTCAGATCGAGCCGCCGCAACGAGCGGATCTCGCCGAGGGCGGCCATGTCGTCGTCGCCGACCTTTGTGTAGGCGAGATCGAGATCTTGCAGTTTTGCCAGTCGCTTCAGATGCTTGAGGCCTTCGCCCGTCACGGCATTCTGGCTCAGGTTGAGAGCCTGCAGATGCTCGAACTCAGGAAGGCGGGCGAGGAACGCGTCATCGACTTCGGCGCCGATGAGCCGCACCTCAACGACCTGGTCGTAGACTCCGATCGGCGGGGAGTTTGGATTTCCGTTCTGATAGTACGCCCCTAGCGGCCGGATCCAGTCAGGCCCCGACCGCTGGACGCGAACCGAGCCGGATCGCTGGTGGATCTGGCGAACGAGGTCGCATTTCTGCCGATGCTCCCGCCAGGTGGGTGAGGCAACGACCGCCGCGACCACCGTGACAACGGGAATCAGAACGAGGGCCAAGAGGAGCCAGAGAAGAGGGAACGTGGGTTTCATTTGACGGACACATCCGAAGGACACGAGAAGGTAGAGCTCTCATCGCCACGGATCTTCACAAACACTCGGGATGAGTGCCGATCCGTAGCGATCCGTGTTCTACCAGATCCTTCATCCTGGGTCAAAACGTCCGTCGCTTGCTCCCCCTCGGGCCCCGGAATAGGATGAGATCGTCCGAGATTCACCATTCCAGGGAGCCTTTTCGATGATTCGATATCTGGCCGCACTGTCGCTCCTGACGCTGGCCGCGCCGGCCGCTGGGGAAACCACGTACGACCTGGTCATTTACGGGGGCACATCGGCCGGGGTGACCGCGGCCGTCGAGGCGGCCCGCGGCGGCCGGTCCGTTCTCCTGGTATC
>CAYSCH010000230.1:0-3833 GCA_964429355.1 uncultured Planctomycetaceae bacterium
GCTTAAGGCTGAAGGGGCGGTCTCGGAATAGGTATTCAGTCTATCCACCAACGTTTCAAAACCTCTTGGCCTGAACCATAGCGGAATCTCGCGATATGCCGGCACCACGTTGCCAGTTGATGGCAGCAACCATACGCCAGGTGCTGCCAGGGCATACCCTTTCTGGATTATAGGGGCTGAATTCGGCTCGAACAACTGCGAGACGCCTGTATGGTCTTGCATCGGCCAACGTCGTTCAATCCGTTCACGATGCCTCTGCTGGGAATCGCAATCCGCAAGTTTCGGTCAGGGCCAAGCGCGGCTTGTTCGGCATGGGTGGCGCATTCGGAAGATCGGCAGGCACGTCGATTCTGTCCCCACACTCGCTGGAATTGTTGTGTGACTGTGGTAACCGGATTCCCTTTGCCGCGGAGGGCTCTGCGATCGCCAGTGGGAATCGCTGGCACAACCGCTGCAAACCACCCTGGCCTCGAGGCAAGCCGACCGGCCAGCTCCGTGATTCGTGCAGACCACCAATTGGAGAAGACGATCTAGTTGGTGAAGAGAGGCAAGACTACTCCCACCTCCGGAACGTTGGTCGAAACGTTGAGTCACTTGAAAGAGATTTGAACCATGTGGCGAGCCTTCTTTCTGTCGATCGGCTTGTTCACGGCCCTGCTGGGTGGACAGTGCCTGGGCATCCAGAAGTTCACGCTGAAATACCGGGAACAACCGGTGGTGACGCAAGGAGGGCTGCTCGACGGCACCACGGTCAGCCCGGGGGCCCAGAAAGTCATCGTACCGCCTGACTGGGTCTCCTGGAGCCTGTTGGCCACGGGCGCTGTGGTGTGCCTTTATTCGTTCACTCTCCCGCGGCGGTGGAACGGATAAATGGCCTATTGGCCCGTGTCTCCCTTGCGGTACATGTCGAAGTACTCTTTGGTTTGCGCCTGGTGCTGGCGGGGCATTTGCTGCTCGGTCAGCGGATCGGTCGATTCCGACCTGGCCGCCTCGAGTTGCTCCTCGATCTGCTGAAGCACAGGTCCCTTGATATTTGGGCCCTCCACTTCGCCGGCAATGGTTGCCGATCCCTTTCCGATCTTCTGTTTCACATTGTCGTCGTAGAATTTTGTGGCGTTTTCGGCTTCAGGGCGATCACCGCGGCCCCTCCCGGCACCCATACCCATACCTGGCTGGTCGTTCTGACATGCCTGGCACCCCATTCCACCGCACTGCGGACAATTCATCTGGTCGCGGGCCTGGGAGAGTTGTTCCATCGCATCATCGAGCATCTGCATCTCGTCGAGCTGCTGCTGCAATTCTGACAAATCGCCCTGCATCTGCTGGAGCATATCCGCGGCATCCTGCAACTGCCCGTTCTGCATGCACTGCGAACATTGACCGAGTTGCTGGGCCATGTTCTGCAATTGCTGCATGTCGCTGCTGCTCTCCATATGCTGGTTGAGCTGTTGCTGGAGCCGATCGGCCTCGGCCGTCTGTCCCGCCTGCCGGGCCTGGTTGATCTGGTTCTGCAGGTTCTGGGTTTGCTGCTTGTGTTTCTCGACCGTCTCTTCCAGCTTCTTCTTCATCTCGTCCAACTGCTTGCCAAGTTGCTGCCTCTCCTCATCCGAGAGCTTGCCATCCGCCAGATTCGACTTCAGCTTCTCGAGTTCCTCGATTCCCTTCCGAAGGTCGCCATCGGCGATCGCCTTCATGAAGTCATCGGCTGGACCGCGATTGCCGGTGTTCAGTTGATCGAGCTTCTTGCGAATATCCTCTGCGCCGCCGATTTGCTTCTGGCGGCCCTCCATCTGTCGTTTCAGATCGTTCAGCTTGACGAGGGCGTCCGTGCGGTTCTTGCCGTCATCCCGAGTCAGTTCCTCGGTATCCTCCGCAAGACGTTGAAACAGTGTCTCGGCGTCTTTCAATCCGGCCTTCTCGGCCGCCTTGCGTTGCTCGATCAGCTTGTGCTTCAGATTCCCGGAGGCATTCTTCACCTGCTTCTTGACGGAGGCGGTATTGGCCTGCAGGTCCTGTTGAACCACGGCCGGTGGAACCAACCAGACAACCAGCACGGCCGCTACCAGCGGGACGATCGGCAGCAGGAGCGGCCATCCCGGGCTCACGCGAAAGTGCTCGCCCACATCGATGTTCTTCACTCGCCGCTCGGCGTCGGCAACCAGCGCCTGCCCAATCTCCGAGTCCCGCTCCGCGGGCGTCAAGGCAAGCGTGCTCGACACGCGTTCCTTGAGTCCAAATCGCCGGTCGATCTCGATCGCCGCGTCGATCGGTCCACGGCCGCCAGCGTAGGCGATCACCGCAGCCAGGAGCCCGCCTGCCCCGAGGCCCACCACAACATAAACCCAGGCCTCGACTGCCAAAGGCCGGTACTTGTCTGCCACGACGAATACCAGGGCAACCAGAAGCGTTGCGAAGCAGCACCAGCCAAGTGCTCCTGCAAACCGCTGCAGCCCAAGCCAACGTCTTGCACGATTGACTTGCCGATTGAGATCTTCCACCGTGTCACCTCTTGCTGAAACCCCTCGTTCGGGCTGTCAAGGAGGCAGCCATTCTCACGATCATTATAGCCGCAACCGGGAGATTTTCACGTCGTTCCGTTTCCATTCTTTGGGGGGTCGCTATCATGAAGGGGATTCTTGCTGAACTCGACCCTCTGCCATGCAACGAGATCATGAGCGAACTGCGCATCGAACGCGATTCCATGGGCGACGTGCAATTGCCAGCCCAGGCCTACTACGGCCCCCAAACCCAACGAGCGGTGGAGAATTTTCCCATTTCGGGCCAGACCCTGCCGACCGAGCTGATCCACGCCATCGGACTGGTCAAATGGGCGGCAGCCTCGGCCAATCGCGATCTGGGACTTCTGACCGGCTCGGGGAAGAATCCGCTCAACGACTCCCAGGTCGAGGCCCTACTGGCCGCCTGCCGCGAGGTGGCCGATGGGCGGTTTGACGATCAGTTTCCGATCGATGTCTATCAGACCGGATCGGGCACATCCAGCAACATGAACGCCAATGAGGTGATTGCCAATCGGGCCATCGAACTGGCGGGTGGAGATCGCTTTGCGGTCAAGAAAGCGATCCACCCCAACGACCACGTCAACATGGGGCAGAGCACCAACGACACGTTTCCCACCGCCGTCCATGTGGCCGTCGGCATCGTCATTCGGAACGACCTGATTCCGGTCCTCCGCCGGGGTGGCGCTCTGCTGGGAAGAAAGTCCGCCCAGTGGCAGCAGATTTTGAAGATCGGCCGAACCCATCTGGCCGACGCCACGCCTCTTTCGCTCGGCCAAGAGATCGGGGGTCTGGCGCGGCAGTTGGAACTCTCCGTGGACCGCGCCGGACGGGCTCTTGACGCAGTTCTGGAGCTTCCCGTCGGCGGCACTGCTGTGGGGACGGGAATCAACACCCACCGCGAGTTCGGTGCACGGGTTGCTCACCTGTTGGCCAACGAAACGGGGATCCCCTTCGTCGAGGCCGTCAACCACTTCGAGGCAAATGCCCAGCGCGACGGACTGGTCGAGTCGCATGGGCAGCTTCGCGCCGTGGCAACAACGCTGTTCAACGTGGCCAACAACATCCGTTGGCTCGGCTCGGGGCCACGATGTGGTTTCTACGAAATCAAGATCCCCGACCTGCAGCCGGGCAGTTCCATCATGCCGGGCAAGGTCAATCCGGTCATGAGCGAGGCCCTCATGCAGGCTGCCGCCCGAGTCATGGGCAACGATCAAGCGATCGCGGTCAGCGGCGCGACGGGCGGCCAATTCCAGTTGAACATCATGATGCCCATGATGGGCCAAACCATGCTGGAAAGCGTGCGTCTTCTGGCCG
>CAYSCH010000230.1:3843-10028 GCA_964429355.1 uncultured Planctomycetaceae bacterium
GCCGGTGCTACCAAGGCCTTTGCGGAAAAATGCCTCGAGCACCTCGAGCCAAACCCGGACGCCTGCGAAGCGGCCGTCGAGCAGAGTCTCTCGCTGGTCACGGGGTTGAACTCTTACATCGGCTACGAGAAGGCCGCTGCTCTGGCCAAAGAAGCCTTCAAGACCGGCAAAACGATCCGCCAGCTCTGCCAGGAGCAGGGCGTGCTTCCCGACGAGCAGCTGGCTGAAGCCCTCGATCCCTGGCGGATGACCCGGCCGGTGGAGTAATCAAGGCGGCCTGCAGCAGGACGCCACCCCAGTGGTACGGGGTCACACGTTTTCCGGAATCACGTAAGGTTCGCGATACGTCCGTTTGAAGAGCTTCATTGCCTCGGGGTTACCCTTGATCTCTTCCGTGGCTGGATCGATTTCGACTTTCTCGGCACCGAGGCGGTAGCTGATGTTGGCGTAGTGGATCAACAGGGCGCTAAGGTGGCCTTCCAGTACGTCGGCGTTGGGCTTCTTGCGATCGCGGATGCACTGGACGAAGTTCTCCTTGTGCTCCGGGTCTGGGAAGCGGCCGTACATCTGGTCCTTGACCACCGGCTGCCGGTTCTTCGGCCGATCGAAGACCTGCCACCCGCCGCCATGCCGGCCCACAAGCATCTGGCCCTCCGTGCCGTACAGTTCAATCCTGGTGGCATTTTGCTGCCAGAGGGGGAACATGTCGCTATTGCGCACTTCGGGATCGGTCTTGAGCATGTAGGGCGTGTAGAGCGTCAAGTCGAAAGTCATCACCATCTTGTCGAATTGCCAGACGGCGACCTGCGTGTCGGGCGATTCAGCCACGCCCTCGCTGGCGTAACGTCCGCCGGTCGAGTAGACGCTCTGCGGATAGGTCACCCCGCAAAGCCAACGCGCCAAGTCGATCTGGTGGCTGGCGTCGTTGGCAATGTCACCGCCCGAGTAACGCCAGACGTGGTTCCAATAGCGATGCCAGCCGGCGTTGTAGGCATGCTCCGGTGCGGGACCGTTCCACATATCCCAATCGAATCCGGCAGGCGGATCGCTGTCGGGCTTGACAGGTTGGTTCGGCCAATCCTTCTGGTTGTAGACGCGGCACATGTAGATCTCGCCGAGGCGACCTTCTTCGATATACTTCTTCGCTGCCAAATTGTAGGGCGCGCTGCGGTTCTGTGTGCCAATCTGCACGACACGGTCGTACTTCCTCGCCGCCTCGACCATCTTCTTGCCTTCCCAGCAACTGTGGGTGGCCGGCTTCTCCACATACACGTCCTTGCCCGCCTGGCAGGCCCAGACCGCCGAGAGCGCATGCCAGTGATCGGGAGTGGCGCTTACAATCGCGTCAACGGACTTATCATCCAGCGCCTGGCGAAAATCCTTGACGAGGCGCGGTGCCTTGCCTTGCGCCTCGGCAATCGTCTTGGCACGAGCTTCGGCGCGAGCTGTGTCTGGATCGCTGGCATAAGCGATCTCGCAATCACCTCGCTCGATGAATCCCTGCGTCAGCCCGGCACTTCGGCCGCCGCATCCCACGGCGGCGAGCACGACTTTCTCATTGGCCGCATAAGCCCGCGCCGACCTGGCGTTGGCCAGGATGGTCAATCCCACGACCGCGGCGGGCAGTGACTTCTTCGTAGTATCGAGAAACTGTCGTCGGTTCAGGCGTGACATGATCGGGGCTCCCTGGGAATATTGCGCCGGGTAGGTTTCGGTGAAACGGGCGTTCCGCCGCAAATCGATCGATTCGCCCGTGATTATGGGAAGCTGAAAGGGGCCACGTCAATAACTTCCGGCCCCTTCCGCCTGTTTTTGCGGATCGAAGACGGCGAAAGCCCCTGCCGCGCGCTCCTCGATTTCAAGGAGGTGAATTGGAGAACGACGCCAGACTCCCTTCGATTCTGACGGATCCCACCGGTAATCGTATCTGTCCCGCTGTTCGTTAGCCCGGTTCGTCAGGGCGTCACCGCGCTGGTGGATTTCGTGGTGGGAATCGCCCGTACCATTCCTTCGCGATACTGATAATTCGTTCACTGGCAGGTTGAAAGCCCGGACTCTGGGACATTTCAACGGAATCTGCCGCCCGCGACCGGTCTTCAGGCAATCTGCCGGCATCTTGAAGAGACACCCTTGGCTCGGCCGCCCTGCGCGGTATCATTTGGCAAGATACCCTAGCCGACTCCACGATTTTCGCCCTGGAAAAGGTCTCCCTGATGATTTGGAACAGAACGCTCCTGCCATCCTCTCTCCTCGTACTGGCCCTGTCGACGACAGCCGCCGTCGCTCAAACCCCGCGAAAATACCTCCTCGAACGGATCGACGACGTCGACGTCGTCCAGATCTACTGCGACGGGTTCGACCAGTTGCCACTCGGCGAAAAGAAGCTCATCTACCATCTGTGCCAGGCCGCCGTCGCCGGGCGCCCGATCTTCCTTCATCAGAAATACCGCCACTCGCCCATGCTCCGCGATCTCCTCGAAGAGATCGTCACCCACGGTGAGAGTATCGATCCGGCCACCTCCGCCGAGATCCACCGCTACACGAATCTGTTCTGGATCAACAACGGCGTCCACAATTCGATCACAGGAAAAAAGAACGTTCTCAGAACCTCGCGGGAGGACTTCCTCAAGGCCGCCGAGATGGCCGAGAAGAACGGCGCGAGACTGCCGAAGGGCAATGAGGAGTCAACCGAACAATTCGTCACTCGGGTTTGGCCCATCCTGGCCGATCCCACGATTGACTCCCATTGCACGAACAGCTCGCCCGGCGAAGGCAAGGACATCCTCCAGGAGAGCTGCAACAGCTTCTACCGCGATGTGACAGCCAAGGACCTCGAAGGTTTCGAGGAACGCTACCCGCTCAACTCCACCCTGGTCAAATGCGACGGCGAGCTCCGCGAACTGGTCTGGCGCGCCGGCTTCGACAACGCTGTTCCACCAGGCCTGTATGCCGAGGAGATCCAGGTCATCGTCGGTCATCTGGAAGACGCCATTCCCCATGCCACACCGCAGATGGCCCGGGCCTTGGCCCTTTTGGCCCACTACTACCGGACTGGCGACCCGATCGATTTCCGCGCCTACAATATCGCATGGGTGGAAGACACCGATTCACCCGTCGACACGATCAACGGTTTCATTGAGGTCTACCTCGACGCCCGGGGACAAAAGGGAGCCTTCGAGGGAATCGTGTACTTCAACGATCCGAAGAAGATGGAACTGATCACCAGGATCGCCGACAACGCTCAGTGGTTCGAGGACCACATGTCTTTCGACCGACGATTCCGCAAGGAGGAAGTCAAAGGCATCTCCGCCAAGGCGATCCAGGTTGTCGTGGCCACGGGCGACGGCGGGCCCGTCGCGATGATCGGGATCAACCTTCCCAATGCGGCCGATGTTCGCGAGCAGTATGGCAGCAAGTCGGTCTCGCTGAGCAACGTGATCGAAGCCCGTGACGAATCGAGTCCGAAAGAGGCGCGACGCGAATTCTGCTGGACCGACGAAGAGTTCGAGCGGTCGCTGAAATGGTCCACCCTGGCTCTCGACCTGGAAGTCAATCTGCACGAGGTGGTCGGCCACGCATCGGGGAAGAATGCAGAAAGTCTCAAGGTCGATCCGGCCACGCTGATCGGCGAATACTACTCTGCCCTGGAAGAAGCCCGGGCGGATCTGATAGCCCTCTGGTTCATGGGCAATCCCAAACTCGTTGAATTGGGACTTGTGGAGGAAGAGAGCCTCGCCGACATCGAAAAGACGGCCTACGAGACTTACACCCGCAACGCCCTGGCCCAATTGCGCCGCGTCGCTGAGGGCAACCGGATCGAAGAGGCCCATATGCGGAACCGCCAGATGATCGTTCACTGGCTCATGGCGAACACCAACGCCGTTGAGGTGAAGCGGCGGGACGGGAAGACCTACTACGTCATGGCCGATGTGGATGCCTGGCGAGAGGGGGTGGGGCGGCTTCTGGCGGAGGTGCAACGGATCAAGTCGGAAGGCGACCGCAAGGCGGCTGAGAAACTGTTTCTGGAGCACGGCACCTACTTCGAGCCCGCCCTCCGCGACGAGGTCGCCATGCGATACAAGAAGCTCGACCTCGCCTCCTACGCCGGCCTCGTCATGCCCCGGCTGACGGCCAATCGCGATGCCAACGGCGAGATCACGGATGTCAAAGTTTCCTACCCCTGCGACCTGGAATCGCAGATGCTGGAATGGTCCGGACGAAAACCGGGATCGAAGAATCCATGACGCGTGCAGGACGGATGAGGCGGTACTATCCGATCACCATCCCGGCCCTTCCGGCTTGTCTGGCTGTCGCCGCCCTCCAGACCGGCTATCTTCCCTTGAAACTGGGTGTGCCGCTCCTGTGCGCCGTTCTGTTGCTGGTTGCGTTCCATGGCACGATGCGGCAGCGACTCGACATATGGTTCGTGATCGGGGCCTTCGTTTTCTCCGCAATTGGCGACTATTTTCTTTCGAACCGGCGCGGCCAAGAGAGCTACTTTCTCTATGGGATCGCGGCGTTCTTTGTGGCCCACCTCGGCTACCTGGGATTCTCGCTGCGCAACGGCCGACTGCACCTCGCGGCATTGTGCACGCTCCTGGCCGGTTACCTTCCCTACTTTCTCCTGGCCTTGAGGCCGGCGATTTCCAGCCCGGCCCTATTCGTTGCCGTTCTGCTGTACCTCCTGATCTCCTGTGTGGGGCTGGCTGCGGCAGCAGGCCTGCGGCTGACGCCGACGGGCAAATGGCCCTATGTGTTCGGCATCCTCATGGTCGTCGTGTCCGACACGATCATCTCTTTCAGCGAGTTCCTGAAGTACCGCGAGTTCAACGATTGGATCCTGCCCACCTATTACCTGGCCCACCTGGCGGTAACCGCCTCGGTCGTGACCACGCTGCGAGATGGAAGCCGTGACGTGGACGATGCCGGGCCTTGCGGCATGCATGATGTGGGATGATTCCGGTCCGGCACCGCTCCATCGGGCTTCGATGGAGCCGCGGCTGATCAGCCCCGGAAGGGCCTTCCCTGATTGGAGGTCTCCCGCCGCTACCGTTCTCCGGCCGGCAGATCATCGAACATGGGTCGCCACAACGTCTGCCGCGGGAAAAACGCCGCAGCCGTTTGCCGGGCAAGCCTGGTCGACAGTTCGATCCTGTCGGGCGAAGCCCAGTCAACCTGGCCCAGAAGTATTTCCGTCAGTCGCGCCGGAGTGGTCCTCAAATAGCTGCGCCCGATCGAACCGCTCGTAATGCTCACGGCACTGGCCAGGGGCGGAAGGCGGTTCTCCGAATCGCGTGCCACCGGGTCGATCGAAATCCGGCACTTCTGGGTATTGGCGGCCAGTCCGAAATCCAAGGGGAGCGGAATCTCAGCGGCAATCGCCCGTGCTCGTAACTGGCTTCCCATCCGCCGCAGCACGTTTCCAGGCGAAAGTACCTTGGCCATCAACACCTCATCTCGGCGGCAGCCGCCGGCAAGGTGTACCCCGCCTGCCGCCTCGAACAAGCGCGTGAGCGGATGTCGAGGCGCAAGTTCGATCCTCAGCGTATCGACGCCGTGTTCAATGGCCTCGCCACAGGCGCGGGACAGAAGCTGGACCGCCGCATTGTCGTGATCGGGAAGGGTGAGCAGCTCCACGATCCGTTCACCGGCAAGAACGGCATAGCCGACAATCCTGGCACCAGCCTGTGAAACCCGGCGGCGGCCGTGCCTGTCGATGGCGACAAGCAATGTGTCGTAAGCGCGGCGATTGACAAGCCACTGCCAATAGGCTTCCGTTCTCTCCAGCGGTCCGTGGTGGCCCGCCATCCCGGCGCGGTAGACGTCGGCGATCTGGCCGATTTCCATTCTCCGCAGGGGTCGGATGTCGAGCGGCCTGCGGACCTTCGGATAGAGCCCTTGGGATGCCAGGGTGGACAGGACCTTGCAGACACAGACACTGTATTGATTGCGCCGGCCACAGGCCGTCCAGCCGAACTGTTCGAAGAACGCGGGGATCGCCGTGGCAAGCAACCCCACGGCATGCCCTTCTTCGATCATGCGGCGTTCGGCCCGCCGGAGCAGGAGCGTCCCGAAACCCTGTCCACGGAGATCGGGCGCCACCGCCAGTCCCTGCAATCCAGCGGCAGGGACGACCGTTCCGCCAAGCCCGATCGCCCGGTGCGTCAGCAGAATGTGTCCAAGAA
>CAYSCH010000230.1:10038-12897 GCA_964429355.1 uncultured Planctomycetaceae bacterium
CCCTGCTTGACCAGCAGTCGGTCGGCAGACTCATAGTACGGATCCTCAATCGTTGCCCGAAATTCAGCCGGCGACGACCTGTGGAAGATCGTGGTCAGGAAATGCAGCGTCGCCGCATGGTCACCGGACCTGGCTGGAACAACCGACAAGACCGATCCGGCCCGACTGATTCTATTGCGGAGCCCGGGACGCCGAAGCGACGTCGACGAAAGAGAGCGGTCTCTGCTCATCGGTGCGACTCCCTTCTTCATGTCCGCCAACCGCCACGAAGAGATAGCGCTCTCTGTCGTCAGAGACGCGATCCCAATGCTGCACCTGTCGATCGGTCACGCATCCTGTCTGCGATTGCCGGCTGAGATGCCGGCGACTTGAGTGGGGGACACATTCCTTCGTATGGAATGCTTGTGAGCACTCAGGCTGCGTGGTCGTTTTCCTTCATCCGGGCAACCGAAGCTGTCCGACGCGAAAGAGCGCTGTTGCTGCAAGGATGTCGAACTACAAGATGAGACAACGCACTTCATGTACGCTCTGTTATCAAAACGTATTCAAGCGCGTTTGGGAAGCAAGCGGGAGAAAAATTCTTGGATCGCTTCCCCCGGAAAGAGGCAGAAGGCATACTCACGCCGTGCTAGAATCGCTGCGGCACGCGATCTCTGCTCCGCCCTCTCCAAGGCTCGAGATGTTTCCTCCCGTATCGGTTCGATCCAATGGCGGAGCCTTCCGTTAAGACGACGAATGGCAAGAAATCGTTCCCGATGGTTCTCCGCCGTCACGTCTCTGGTGATCCAACTCCATTTTTCCTCGACGAGCCGCCCGGCTTCGGCCCTCGAAGCCCCGTCCGGATCGATCGAAGTCTTGAGAAATCGTTCCGGCTGGTATTCCAGGCGCCTCAATCGTTCCTGCAAGTCTCGCAGGTCGTCACCTTCTCCATGGCGATGGGAAACCGGCAGGTGCAGTGTTCCTGAAACAGTCACGTAAGCGGGGGGCTTGATTCCAAAGAACTGGGCGATGATGGCATCGGTCACCTGGTCGTATTTTGCGCCCCCGATTCCATGCACGAACAAGTTGCCAAGTGCCAGGCGTGCCCACATGGTCGTGATCAACGCACGAGAGCGGAGGCAAATCCCGTTCCGCCCGTGGTTCTGGAGGCACTCGACTGCCCGCGAGGCATCGCCCCCCGCCGGCAGCGGCAGGGAAAAATCCAGGTCGCCACGGTCGGTCAGCCGCAGGGAGTCGCCCGTTCGTCGCACGAACAGACGGCGGCGGCGAGGTTGGTGGCACGACCAGATCCAGAACGGCGCCTCTTGCCAGCCATCTTGTTCGGCGAGATCGGCAACCGGATGAGCCGCACTACGGATGTGATGGATGTGGCGGTACTCGGCAACCGCTTGATTGTGAACCTGCCGGAATCGGGCCGCCTGGTCGAGCACGTGGCAGGCGAACCAGCGATACGAATCCAGATCGCAAACAGCGCTCTGTGGCAACTCGAGAGTGCGACAACCCCACTGGCCCTCGAGCAGATGCCGCCCCTGGGCCAGGCAGAGTCCCAGGCGATCGGTCTGGCGGGCCCGATCCTGCACGTGGCGCCAATATTGACCCACCAGCGCCTGGGGCACCAGCGGCCGGATCTGTTCGTAGACTCGCCCTGCGAAACTGGCAAAGACCGCCGGATCGATGATCCGCCGTTCTTCAAAGGGAACCACCGGACCTGCAACGGTGGGTTGTTCGACAGTTCCCCCCGGCACCGTGATTGCGTGGCTGCGGATCGTGTCGCTATCGACAATCAGATTCACCGCCACGGCGCCGCGCTGTTCGGCGAGTCGGCTCAAGGCAAAGTTCTTCAGCCAGACCCCGGGATGAAACATCTGCGGCTGATGTCCAGCCAGAAAAACCAAGCCCGAATCCGGCGGGGCCCAATCACCGACATCGCGATACGAAGCCGTCCAGCGCCGGGCAGCATCCAGAAGCTCTTTTTTCGCTTCCCGTGCCAGTTGACTCAGACACTTCCGCTGGACGTCGTAGCAGGCGTCGTCCTGGCCCTGGACGTTCTCCTCAACCAGGTTTTCAATACCCTCCCAGTCAGGTTCAAACAGACCGGTACCGCTTTCACGGGGCGCAAGGAGCTTGCGATAGGCCAGATACTCCCCCCCCAGCCTCATCCTAGCTGCTCTCCACACGGCGATCCACACGGAGGAGGACAGGATCCACCGACCAGGGAACCTGCCTCCGGCATGGAACCGCAGGAGCAGCGGACAACCGCGGATTGAGGAAAACGCGCGGCGATGCTGCGGTCAAGAACCTGGCGATAGATGGCCAATCGCTGGGCCACGTCGTCCAGGGCGCCACCAAACGACCTTTCTTCGTCGAGGTAGATGAGCGGTACCGGGATTTCGGCAATCCGCAGCCCTTTGGCCACCGCCTCCGCCCAGAATTCCAACGGCATGGCGTAACCCGGATCCGACACTTCGATTCGTCGCAGTGCGTCGACGCGATAGGCCTTGAATCCGCAGAAGGCATCCGTCAGCTCAAGACCAAGGCGCCGGTTGACCTCTTCGGTGATTACCCGATTGACGTATTGTCGCTCTTTTGGGGGGAGACTGTCGCCATCAAACACCTGGAGATAGCGGCTTCCCGAAACAACGTCGACATCCCGGCATGCCTGCACAAGCTGGGGGATGCGTTTCGGTTCGTGTTGTCCGTCACAGTCGATCGTCACCAGGACTTCAAAATTCTCCCGTATGGCGTAGTCGAATGCGGAAATCAATGCCGCGCCATAACCCATATTCTTCCAGTGGGTTACGACTCGTATATCGTCACGCTCGGCCAACAACTTGCCGGTGCCGTCTGTCGAACCGTCAT
>CAYSCH010000230.1:12907-15489 GCA_964429355.1 uncultured Planctomycetaceae bacterium
TGGGGCTGTACTGCAATGTCTCGTCGAGCACGTGCCCCACGTGCCGACGTTCGTTGTAGACCGGAAGTGCGGTGAGATACCTTAACATCATGCTCCTATTGTAGGACACCGGGGTAGGTGGGGAAAGTCAGCGGGAAACATGCCCTAGCGACCGGCCATTTGGCGGTCTGGCCACCGGTCACACGGAGGCACTGTCCCAGGCTGCAAGGAGAAGATCCGCGGCGCGGTCGACCTCTTCTTCTGTCGTGTACCAGCCGACGCTGAGCCGAACCGTGCCACGAGCTTCCGCAAAGGAGAGGCCGATGGCCGACAGGGAGGGGGAGATGGTCTCGGAGCCGCTGTGCGAGGCATACTCGGTGGCAGCGCAGATTTCCGGCGCCTTGCGGAGCAGCTCGTCACCCGAGATGTCGGGAAAGGAGACCGTCAGAGTGTTGGGCAATCGTTGAGATCGACGGGCGAGGATGATCAGCCGATCACCAAATCCTTGGATAAGGTGGTGTTCGAGGCGGTCGCGCAGAAATTCCATGCGTGCCGCCGCCTCGTCGAGGTGGGCAAGAGCCATCGTGGCAGCCTGCCCGAGAGCCACCGCGTGGGTCACGTTGGGAGTACCGGGGCGCAGGCCCGCTTCGTCGGCCGAGCCGTGCAGCAGGGGAACCGGGTCCAGTCCGCGACGGACGTAGAGAGCCCCGATGCCTTTGGGGGCATACATCTTGTGGCCCGACAGGCTGAGCAGGTCGACGCCGAGCTCAATCGGCCGAACCGGGATCTTGCCGACGGACTGGGCAGCGTCGCAATGAACGAGAATGCCGGCCTCGCGACAGAGATGGGCGATCTGCCTGACCGGCTGAACGGACCCGAGCTGATGGTTCGCGTGAACCACACTGACGAGCTTAGTTTGCGGACGAAGGGCATTTTCGATCGTCTGGGGGTCGACAACACCATCGCGGCTGCAGCCGATTACCGTGAGGTCGATTCCCGAGGCTTCCAGGTATCTTGCTGTGGCGGAAACCGAGACGTGTTCCAGGGAGGTGATCACGAGATGGCCGCAGCCATCGGGAGCGAGTCGACGGATCATACCGAGCAACGCGAGGTTGTTGCTTTCGGTTCCTCCCGAGGTGAAGACAATCTCATCGCGGTCGACGGCCAGAAGGGTGGCGACCTGGTGGCGAGCGTCGTCCATGGCCTCCTGGGCGGCTCGCCCAACGGCGTGGTGGCTTGCCGGATCGCCAAAGTGCTCGGCCAGAAAGGGCAGCATCGACTCCTGAACGGAAGGAGCGATGGGAGTTGTTGCGTTGTAGTCGAGATAGATCGAACGCATGAGGGAAAGCAGAAAAAACACACGCCCCGAGGCCTGCGGGTCAAAAAAGACTTCCCAGGCTCCGGGGCGTGCGACATGAATCAAACGCTGTTCGGCGAGGTTGGGCTGAGGTCGTCAGCCACTGGCCTGCACGCGAGCAAGCGGACTATCTCTGTTGCTGCTGGGGAGCACCCGGGCCAGCGTAAAGGCCCGGCCGGACGCGCTTCTGGACGTCGATTTCGAGGACGCCGAAAGTTGCCTCGTGACGCTGCACCGTCATCGTCAAGGCGTGGAGCATCCGCTTCGCCGTGTAGAAGTTGGTGATGATACGTTGGGTGACCGGAATCGGCTGGGTGGGAATACCAATCGGCTGGGGATTGAGGCCGAAATCGATGATCAGCTCTTCCGGAGTACCTGTGACCCGGCAGAAATTGGCATAGCAGGCGATCGCATTCTTGTCTTCGATCTGCAGAGCCACACGTTGCTGGGGCTGCGCCTGCTTCTCTTCGGCAGCAGCGGTTTCCGGTTCTTGATCCGGGGTGTTTTCATTCTTGGCCACGGAAAACTCCTTTGTTGGAACGAACTACTAAATCCGGGGCAGGTATACACCCGCCATCCGGGCCCTGTTGTGGAATTTGCAGGTCTTTCGGGTTACGCACTCTGGTTAGTGAGTACGATCCCCCCAGGAAGATACATTATAGGAATGATAGCACAAAAATGAACAGCGGGTCGCGAGGAGCCCAAAAAAAGCCGAAACCAGTGGGGCAACAGTACTTTCCCTGGACTCTCTCGGATCTCCAAAGCGTTTTATTTCCGTAGTTTGCGCCATTTCTTCGGACTATTTTGAGGACGTTCCAAAACCTAGTTCTTGACGTGCTTTCAGCACGAGCGACTCGGTCAACTTGAGAACCGCCACCTGCTCAAAGGGGAGGATGACTTCCCTTCCCCCCATCGAATCGGGGGTGGCTCTCTGGAACAGAACGCAACCATGGCCGAGGGTGAAATCGGCAAACACAATGCTCTCGCCCAGCATCGTACCAACCACTCCACGGCGGGGGATGCTTGCAGGCCAGTTTGTCAGAACGGACTCAATTCCAGTAACCTCCGACATTTTCTGCCCTCATTTCGTTTATAGACTCGCCGGGCACAACGGGAGTTCCCGAAAACGATGGGGATATCTTGCCCGCCTCGCCTCCATGAAACGTAGCTCGCGGAACGATGCGAACGAGTCGGCTCGCATAAGAACGACGTTTACCGGACGCCTTCGGATGCCGGCGACGGGTCT
>CAYSCH010000231.1:0-15482 GCA_964429355.1 uncultured Planctomycetaceae bacterium
TACATCCAAGTTTGCCTCGACTCGATGGCTCGCGTGCTTGGCGACGACTTTCATCTCGTGACTCCGGAGACGGTCAACCAGTGGGTTCCGCCAGGCACCCTCCATCCCGCGTGGCGGGGCCTGCCGCAGCCGGCACTGCGGGCGGATTGCTTACGTGCGGCACTCCTGGCCGTGCACGGTGGCTGGTGGTGGGATGCAGATACGGTGGCGATTGACTCTCCTTTATCGCTCCATAAACGACACCGAAACGCCGAAGCATTGTACACCACGTGGACCAAGGCTCCTGTGCGGGTACTGAACGGGTACATTTACATTCGGCACGGATCGAAACTAGCGACGAAATGGCTTGCAGGCGTGAACGACTCACTTCACCGCGACCGACACATTGAGTGGTGCTCTCTCGGAGAAAAGTTGATCACCGACATGATGCTCTCCGAACCGAAGGCAGTGCGCTTTTCGAGGGGCATTGTTTTGCCGATCGACATCGACGAGAGTGTATCGCAGTTTTTCGATCCTGCCGATTGGCGATTGTCTGTATGTTCCCATGGGCTTTCATCTCACTGCTCGCCTCCGTGCTTCGGACTCAATCACTCATGGTTCTGGTTTCATCGCCGCGCCGACATACTCTTGCCTCGCGCGCAATGGCCTAAGAGTCCACTGCTGATCCATCAACTCCTCGACTGGGCTGCAACCCTCAACGAATGCCATGCCAATCCCTAAAGCCTCGATCTGCCTCTCAACATTCAATAAGCCGCATCTGCTCAAGTCGACTCTAGAAAGTATCTATCGACAGAAGCCGCCGTTTCTGTTCGAGACGATTGTTGTCGACGACGGTTCGGCCGACTCTCAGGTCCGCGATATTTGCCACGACTTCCCGGTACGTTATCACCGCATCGACCGGGAGCCAGTATTCCGCAATCCGTGTCAGGCTCGAAACGTGGCCTACAAGCTGGCCAGGGCTGATGTGATCATTGCTCAGTCGGATGAAGTGCTACACGTGTCAGAAGATGCAATCGAGCGGCTGACGCTGGACCTAGAACCTGGGACGATGCGGTTCGCCCACGTGTTCTGTCTGTCGCAAGAAGGTAAGGTTGATGGCGTGTACACCGGCCCGACGAGAAAAGCTCCTTACTTTTTCCTCGGCTCCATGTGGCGGGAAGATCTCTATGCCGTGGGCGGTAACGACGAACAGTTCCTTGTCTCGCCAGCCTGGGAGGATCAGTGGTTCGCCGACTGCATGATCCGAGGTCGTGGGCTCACGCCGGTTTTCGCAACGAACGTCGTCGGCCATCACCAGTGGCACGTCTACTGCTCGCGACCGGAGACCGAAGGACCATCAAGGGATCTCTACAGGCGGAAACTCAATGCTTCACTGCTCGGCGGTGCGCCATGGGTTGCTTCAGGCGGCCCGTGGCCCATGATCGAATTTGCAACAAGGGACGTGACTAAGCCGGTGACGACTGCCCAGGTGGAGGCGAAATTCACCGAGATCTATCATCACAAGTCATGGGGGCCTGATCAGGAATCACGGAGCGGCGCGGGGTCGAGTCTCAAAGCAACCGAACGGGCGCGAGAGGCGTTGCCGCTACTCATGGCAAGCCGCGGCATGAAATCGCTCCTCGACATCCCTTGTGGCGATTTCAACTGGATGCGAGAGACACGGATTGGCTGGGTCGACTACACTGGCGGCGATATTGTCGGCGAACTCATCGACGAACTCCAATCCCGCTACGGCAATGAGCGAAGGCGGTTTCTGAAGCTCGACCTCCTATCGTCCGAGCTTCCGCAGGCCGACCTGGTGCTGTGTCGCGACTGTCTCCAGCATCTTTCGCACGTGGATTTTCAGCGTGCAATTGCCAATATCGTGCGGAGCGGAGCAAAGTGGCTTCTGGCCACGACGTTTCCAGGTCGACTGCCAACCGACAACAGGCCGATAGAAACCGGTCAGTGGTGGCCCCATAACCTGGAGGCTGAACCGTTCAATTTTCCTCCGCCAGTCGAATTGATCAACGAGGATTGCCAGGAGTGGTATCCATACTTCGCAGACAAATCGCTTGGGCTCTGGATAGTGGCGGATCTGGTTGACAAACCAAAATCGCTCACGGTGTGCGTCGACTACGATGATTTTCTGACCGTGACTCTACCACGAAACAAGCGGCATTTTTCACGGACCCTGGTAGTTACGTCGCCGACTGATACGCAGACACAGGAACTAGCCAAAGAACAGGAGTGCGAGTGCTATGTGACCGATGCTTTTTATCGGGATGGTGCCGTATTCAATAAGGGTCTGGCCGTTGAAGAAGCATTTGACGTTCTCGGGCGTGACGGCTGGATCTGTGTGTGGGACGCCGATGTTGTGATGCCGGAGTCCATCGACATCCAGAACCGCGAACAGGACTGTCTGTACGTGCCAGGCCGCCACATACTGGATCAGCCAGGTCGGTTCTCTGACGATCTGAACTGGGCGACGTTACCACTGCCAACACAACCCCACGAGTTTGACGGCTATTGTCAGATCTTTCATGCGTCGGCGATCGATCCGCCATGGTACGGAACGACATGGACGCACGCGGGCGGGTGCGATAGCGATTTTGAATTCAAGTTTCCTGCGGAGAAACGCCGTCGTGCACCATTCACGGTCTTGCACTTGGGCACCGACGGCAGCAATTGGCGCGGTCGAGTAACGCCACGTATTGACACTGGCGAGATCCCAGCGGCTGCTGAGGATCGGACGCAGCAGATGCGACAGATGCTGGCCGACCGGAAGACCTACGGAACAGCTCGTGAGCATGTTGCACCGCAACCAGCTGTTGACGCAATCCCGAGGTGTATGTCCTTTTTCTGGTCAGGGAGACTGTCGTGGATCCGTTACCTCACGCTCGAGACCTTCCGCCGCTGGAACCCCGACTGGCAGATGCGGCTGTATGTGCCAGATGTTACGCTCGGCTCGCGGCAGTGGCGGACGCCAGAACGGGACGATACAGGATACCACGGAACAGGCTACGGAGGCTGCTTGAAAGCTCTAGGAATCGAGGCGGTGTCGTATCTACCGCCAGTTGATGGGGTGGCTCCTGCTCAAGCGAGTGACTTGGCCGCCTGGTCTGTGCTGGCCACCGAGGGCGGCTGGTACGCCGACATGGATATTTTATGGCTCGGTCCGATGGACGGCGTGGCGGCGAAGGTCGCCCAAGCCGATGCTGTTTTCTGCCTTGAATCCGGGATGCTGGCCGTTGGTCTCCTGGCTGGGCGGCCAAGGTGCGAGATCTTTCAGACCATTTTAAGGACGGCGGTGGCCTCGCCGCGAATCGACCAGTACCAGAACTTCGGGACCGATGCGGCCTACCGCACGTTTCGCCCGCCCGGCCGAAGCCGGGAGACGATTGGCACGCGTACTGTGGCCGAGATCCGTCGCCGCTACCGCCAATTGCGAGTCGATGTGTTACCCGACGTCACCGTTTATCCATGGGACTGGCGCCAGATCGACGAGATCTTTGAGCGTGATAATCCACCGCCGGCCGGTGCGGTTGGAATCCACTGGTTTGGAGGTTCAGCCGTGGCGCAGGAGTGGATTCGGCGGCTTGTGCCAGATAACTGGCAGCAGTTCTCCAATACGTTCACGGCGTGCTTGCGGCAGCTCGGATACTGAAAAGTTCCACCCGTGGAACTATTCTCTTAATGGCCACATGGATCTTCTGGACACAGAAACTATCTAGCAGACAATCCAGATAGACGGAAACCTTGGCCCGGTTCCCGTGGGTCCTTCCGAGGCAGTGCGGTGCCGCATCCACCGCACTGCCTTTTGTCATGGCCGACGACATCACCAGCACGATCGTGACTAACGCCCAAGGGCCTCTCTACGCCCAGGGCGATCAGGGTGCGATGCGACAGCATCCGCTCCCGGACCAGATTGAGGCGGACCGATACGGCAAGTCTGTAGCGGCAGTCAAATCGACCGGGCGGGGATTCTTGCTCACCCAACTTAGGCCTCCGGGGACCGTCTGATGCCGCGTCTCCTGGACCAGTACGGCCGACCCATCGCCAGTCGTGACATCCGCGCAAGGCTCCTCCGGGCCAAGTGGGACGCTGCACAGACGGTAAATGAGAACACGCGGCATTGGGCCAACACCGACTCTCTGGCGGCCGATGCGGCAGCATCCTATACGGTCCGCAAGACCTTGCGTGAGCGTGCACGCTACGAGGTGGCAAACAACAGCTATGCTCGCGGCATTGTGCTTTCGCTCGCCAATGACACGATCGGCACTGGTCCACGACTGCAGTTGCTCCTAGACACCGAACCTCGAGTGAGCGAGCTGCTCGAGCGGGAATTCGCCGCATGGGCAGCTGCCGTCAAATTGCCGCGGAAACTCCGCACGATGCGGATGGCTCGTTGCGTCGACGGCGAGGCGTTTGCTCTCCTGGTTGGCAACAGCCGACTCAAGCAGCCCGTACAACTCGATCTAAGATTGGTTGAGTGCGATCAGTGCCACACTCCCGACATGCTTGGCAACGAGCAAAATCAGGTTGACGGCATCCGATACGATCAGCTCGGTAATCCGATCGAGTATCACTTTCTCCGTGCACATCCTGGAACCGACACCTGGTCGATCGTCGAAGCCACTGAGTACGACAAGTGGTCCGCAGACAGTGTGGTCCACCTCTACCGACTCGACCGTCCCGACCTCCACCGCGGTATTCCCGAGATCACGCCAGCGTTGCCGCTGTTCGCACAATTGCGGCGATACACTCTGGCTGTCATCGCCGCGGCCGAGACTGCCGCCGACTTTGCTGCAGTGCTCTACACCGACTCTCCTGCTGTCGATCCTGACCAAGTCGAGCCACTGGACTACATCGATCTCGATCACCGAATGGCAATGACGCTGCCTATGGGTTGGAAACTTGAGCAGACCAAACCGGAACAACCGACGACCACCTACAGCGAGTTCAAGCAGGAGATTCTCGACGAAATCCTACGATGTCTCCTCATGCCGCACAACGTCGGCGTAGGCAACTCGGCTGAGTACAACTACGCATCTGGTCGCCTAGACCACCAAACCTACCATAAAGCAATCGCGATCGACCGGTCTGAACTCGAAAGCGAGTGTCTTGATCGCATCTTCTCACAGTGGCTCTACGAAGCCCGCCGTATTCCCGACTATTTGCCGCCGCTCCCCGACTCCGTGCCGCATGAGTGGTATTGGGACGGGTTCGCGCATGTGGATCCGGTCAAGGAAGCATCCGCCAAGGAGATTCTCCTTCGCAACAACCTCACCACATTGGCCTGGGAGTATGCCCAGGAAGGTCGCGATTGGGAGACGGCTGTCAGGCAGCGCGGTCGGGAGATCGAGGCATTGAAGGCGGTCGGGCTCGAACTGGAACCAGAACTAACACGGGATCCGGACAGCAATGCCAAAACCGAGTAAACCCCAAATACATGCCGGAGACTTGATTCTGGCCGCGGATGTCGACATTCAGGCAGCCGAGCCCGAGGCGAGTGAAACCGTCAAGGTCAAGGTGACCGCGTACACCGGGGACCTGATGTCAACCTACGGATGGGATGCGGTGGTGATCGACTTGGCAGGCCTCAAGGCCGCGGACCAAATCCCGCTGCTTGCGGACCACGACAGCAGCCTTGGCGGCATTGTGGGTTTCGGTGCTGTTACGAACAGCGGGAAGCAGTTGATCGTCGAGGGGCAACTCTCGTTGGCCAATGACACAGCCAAGCGAATCGTCACGCTCGCGAAGGATGGCTTGAAGCTCCAGGCGTCTGTGGGTGTACGCCCCATAAAAACCGACTGGCTTGCTGGTGGGAAAAGCATCCAGATCAACGGGCGATCTATCAAATCAGACCGCGATTTTGCGGTAGTAAAACGCGGTCTTCTCCGCGAAGTTTCCATCGTCGCGCTCGGAGCGGACTCCAAGACCAAGGTCTCGGTCGCCGCCTCGGCCGGCATAACCCATGGAGTAAAAGCAATGGACGAGCAATTTCGTCAATGGCTCATTGCCGGCGGATGGGACAACCCCGACGAGCTGGCGGAGTCACAGGTGAAAATCTTGGAGGCGGCCTGGAAGAAAGAGCAGACGCCACCGGACGAGAAGCCGGAGCCCACGATAGTCAACGCCGGCGACGTCGACCAGTTCCTGGCGGCCCAGGCGGCGCAGACCGAACGGATTGCCAAGATCCGCAGTACCTGCAACGGCGATCATCCGGCCATCGAGGCGCAGGCCATCCGCGAGAACTGGACGGTTGAAAAGACCGAACTGGCCGTCCTGCGGGCCTCCCGCCCGACCGGACCGGCCATCCACGACGGCTCGGTTAAGGTCGCACCGAAGATCCTCGAGTGCGCCGTCCGTGCGGCCGGGAGCGAAACCTTTGAGAAGCTCCATAAGGAGTACGGAGACCAGGTAATCGAGGCCGCCGAGAAGTACCGCGGTCTCGGTCTGCGATCTCTGGTGGACCTCTGCTGCCGGATGGAAGGGCGCCCAACGCCGAGTTTCTCGGACAGCCCCCGCGACATCATGGCCACCGGGTTCTCCACGGCGAGCTTGTCAGGCGTCCTCGGCGACTCGGCTCGCAAGGCAATGCAGGCTGCCTATGTGGACTTCCCGTCGGCAGCCAAGACCATCTCGAAGAAGCTCACAACGAGCGACTTCAAGACGCACACAGGTTACCGGTTGACCGGCGATTTCGTCATGAAGGAAGTCGGGGCGGGCGGCGAGTTGAAGCACGCCACGATCGACGAGGAAAGCTACACCTACTCGGTCGACACGTACGGCCGGATTTTCGGCGTCACGCGAACCATGCTCATCAACGATGACCTGGGAGCCTTCACCGAGATTCCCCGCATGATCGGCCGTGGCGCCGCCCTGGCTCTCGAGCAGGCCTTCTGGACCCTGGTCCTGGCCAACACGTCCAGCTTCTTCGGCTCCGGCAACAGCAATCAGATTACCACAGCCTTAGGTTCGGCCGGCCTGAAGGCGGCGGTTAAGACGATCCGCAAGCTGACCGACAGCGACGGGAACCCGATTGTGGTTACCCCTCGCTATCTCCTGGTTCCACCTGACCTGGAAGAGGAGGCCGACGAACTGTATGCGTCGACCACCGTCAACACGGGCGGGTCGAGCCGCACGGACAAGGTGCCGAACAAGAACGTCCACGCCGGCAAGTACCAGCCAGTGGTTAGTCCATACCTGTCGAACACAGGCTACACGGGCTACTCGACCACCGCCTGGTACCTCCTGGCCGATCCTGCGGACGTGGCTTGCTTCGGAATCGCGTACCTCAACGGCAATGAACGGCCGACCATCGAAGAGGTCGATGTCAACAAGGACACGCTCGGCAAAGCATGGCGTGGCTACTTCGACTTCGGCGTCTGCCAGGTCGACAAACGCGGCGGCGTGAAGTCCACGGGTTCCGGCTAACGTCTAGTCGTTTCGCCTCAGGCCGGGGCTGGTGCGCAGCCTGCCAGCCCCGGCCGCTTCTCAAGTCACATTCCTCCGCACACAAGGAGTTCTTTTTATGGCAACCACTTACATCTGGCAAAGCGGAAATCGGGCGGTGGATTACACGCCCGTGTCCGCTGTGTCTGCCGGCGACGTCGTGGTCCAGACGGACCTTGTCGGCGTGGCCATCAACGACATCGCCGCGAACAAAAAGGGCGCGCTGGTCATCGACGCAGTAATCAAGGCTCCGAAGTCGGCCGGCACGAGCACAGCGATTGCCGCTGGCGAGATTGTCTACTGGGACGCGGACAATTCGGTTGTCACCGAGACCGCCGGTAGTTCGGCCGCCATGGGAATCACTGTCGCGGCTGCCACCGACTCGGCCACATGGGCCTATGTCCAACTGGTGCCCGGCTTGGCCGCAGTGACCTGATTCGAGTTGATCGCATGGCCGACCTCCTCAAGACCGCCTCTGACTGGCTGGGGAGCATGTTTCAAACCCATGCTTCCCGGTCGGTCGTTTACTCCCGATCCACGTCGACTGTGGCGCTGTCGGCGACTGTTGGGAGGACGGTCCATGAGGTAATGAATTCGCTCGGACTGGTGATTGCGACCGAGTCGCGGGACTTCCTGTTTCCGGCCGACAACTTGGTTCTTGGCGGCGTAGTGGTGGAACCGGAATCAGGTGACCGTATCACCGACACGCAGGGATCAGTGGATTGCGTCTACGAGGTTATGCCATTTGGTCCTGGTTCGCAGACGTTTCGGTACTCAGACGCGGACCACACCTACATTAGGGTGCACACGAAAGAGGTCGATCGTAACTAATGGCGTGCGTTCACTCTACTATTGCCGAAGCGGTTGCCGCAGATCTGAACACTGCCGACTTGAGCCAGTCGTTTACTGCCACCAGAGTGTATGCACCGGAATTGCAGCTGAGGGCGACCGAAGACGCCGTGATCGTGCGGGTGTGGGCAGATCCGGTTGGCAGGACGAGCACATTTGCGGATCGCGCCAGATTCCATCGGGAATACCCGGTATTCGTGGGCGTGGCCAAGAAATGCGACGTGTCGACAACCAGCACTGTAGATGCTTATGCGGAGTTGCTCGAGGAGATCGAGGATCTGTTTCTAGGCAAGGCACTCGCGTCCTACCCGTCCGCGAAGTGCAAAGCCGCAGAACAGGTGGCGCTCTATTCGTGGGAGCACATTCGAGAGGCTCGGCAATATCTGGGCGTGGTGAAGCTCACCTTTGTGAGGATCGCATGATCGGCGCTCGGAGTGTGAAATTTATCGACTTCCGAACCTCCGCGTTTTTCGACTCGGAGTTGGTCAAGAACACGCTCGACAAGGTGGAGCGTCGCGCGCTGATTATGGCGGCTGTGGACCTGAAGCGGAAGGCAAAGCGGTCGATGTATGCACGCCCATTGGGGAAAGCATCTCCTCGCGGAATGCCACCATTCAAGCACAAGCACTCCCGACGTGGTAAGCGTAGCGGTCGCGACTACGGGCTCGAGCGATCAATCATGTACGCATACGACTTCGCCACGCGGTCAGCAGTCGTTGGGCCATCCACGAAGTATGGAGCCAACATCGCGGACGTCGGCAGCCGGCATGAATTCGGCGGATCCATTGTCAGAAAGAACACGCGGAGAAAAGTGCGGCGGCTCGGTGGGCCGGGTGAAATTCGCGTAAAGGCTCAGTCGCTTAATTGGGGCGACCAACTCAGAGATGCGCAGGGGCGTTTGCTTGGATTCGACCGCCGCCTTCGGATGGCGACCAGAAAGGTCGAGAACACACGCCTCGGGCCTGTTGAGGTCACCTACGGCAAACTGTTCACAAACCGCCAAGTGGCACTTGCCAATCGGCTCAATGCCAGACTCTACGGACCGGCCATCATCCATGGAACCTATCCCGAGCGTCGATTCATGCAGCCGGCACTCCAGGACGTCGCGCCGCGGATGCCGGAGTATTTTGTCAAAGCAGTCAAATAACCCCACAAGGAGTATCCGCCAATGGCACACACAGACGCAACCTTCATCCTTGGCCTTGATGCCAAGATTTACCGGCAAACCACCGGGACGCGTGCGGCCTGGCCGGCCACGGGCGCGGCCCCCAACCTCGATGAGTTGACGAACGTCAAGGATGTGACGATCAATCTCGAGACCGGCGAGGCCGACGTGACTACACGCGGTGGCAATGGCTGGCGACAGACGGCCCAGACGCTGAAGGATGGAACTGTCGAGTTCGAGATGGTCTGGGATCCGGGCGATGCCGATTTCACCGCCATTAAGGATGCATGGCTTAACGGCACAAACATCGCCCTTGCGGTACTTGACGGGGATAGTGCTACAGCCGGAGTGCAGGGATTGTGGGCCGATTTCCAGATCACCAACTTCTCCGTCTCGCAGCCGCTCGAGGAAGCCACGACCGTGGCGGTCACAGCCAAGCCGGCACGATCCGATGTAGCTCCCGAGTGGATCACGGTTGGCAGCTAACCTGGCGCTGGAGGCGGCTATGGGAGTGTTTCGTGACAAGACCGGCGTCGAGTGGCATGTTGACGTAACCGTGTCGTCTCTACGCCGTGTGCGTGACGGAGGTCTTGGCGTCGACCTCCTTGATATTTCGGACCAAGAGAAGGGGGTCGCCACACAACTCGTGGACGATCCCATTCTCTTGGTGGGGGTGCTGTACGAGATCTGCCGGCCAGAGGTTGCCTCGCGAGGCCTAACGGCGACTCAGTTCGGCGAATTGTTCGACGGATCGGCGATTGACGGCGCTGTGGACGCATTGCTCGAGTCGCTGACAGGTTTTATCCCGCGCCATCGCGGCCGAGTGATGGCGGAGGCAAGAGTCCATTACACAAGAATGGAAAACCTCGGCCTGATCAAGGAGATTCGGCGGGAGCTGCAAGCGCATGGCCTGTCGTCTTTCGCCTCGCAGGAATCTCCGGAGTTGACCCCGGCAATTTGACGCTGCGGGAACTTGCAATGATGGCCGAAGGCAGGTTGCAGGCCGAGTGGTCGCAAACAGCTGAACTGCTCGCAGTTACCTATAACATGCACCGCGGCCCGAAGTCCCGGCCAATCCCGTCATGGAAGTTTTCTCCATTCGGGAGGGAAACACGAACTGAGGCTCCCGATATGGGCCACGACGAATCGTGGGAAGCGTTCCGCGGATTATTTGATCGCGGCGTGTTCGGAGGTCGTCCATGAGCGTAGGAGCCATTGAAGCCGGTAAGGCATTTGTCCGCCTCTTGGTCAACGATGACGCATTGACGAAGGGTCTCAAGTCGGCACAGGCGAAAATCAAAATGTTCGCCTCGGCGACCGGAACGCTTGGCCGACAACTCCTGGCCGCATCCGCAGCGATGGCGACGCCGTTGGTCGCCGGGACCAAAGTCTACGCGGACTTTGAGAAGCAGATGGCCCAGGTTTCGACGATGCTCGACGACCCGTCGCAGTACATGGGTCAGTTCTCGGAGGGCATCAAGCAGCTTGCCGTCCAGTTTGGCGAAGGCACCGATTCGCTGGCCAAGGGTCTCTACGACATCCTGTCGGCCTCCGTCGCGCCGGCGGAAGCCATGGACGTTCTGCGGACTTCGGTCATGGCCGCCAAGGCCGGTATCTCCGACACCGGGACCGCCGCGAACGCCATCGTCACAATCATGAACGCCTACCAGATGAGCGCTGGCGAAGCCGGCCGCATCTCAGACTGGCTATTCCAGGTGATCAAGCGAGGTCAGACGACCTTTGAGGAATTCGCGCCCAACGTGGGCAACATGGCCACAATCGCAGCAACGGCGGGAGTCAGCCTCGACGAGTTGGGCGCCATCTTCGCGACCATCACCCGCAACGGCGTGCAGACGGAAGAGGCCGTGACCGCCATCAACGCCATCCTCTCCACGTTCCTGTCGCCGTCGAAGGAAGCGGCGGACCTGGCAGAGCAGTTGGGCATCAATCTGTCGGTCGCGGCCTTGCAGGGGGAGGGGCTTGCGAAGACATTCCAAAGCCTGGCCAGCTTGCCCCCCGATGTGATCTCCAAGTTGTTCCCGAATATCCGTGCTCTCAAAGGTGTGCTCCCCACTCTCCGCAACCTCGAGGGGTTCGCCGACGACATGGCCGCACTTGGAAGCTCGGCGGGGTCGACCGAGGAGGCCTACCGGAAGCTGGCCGCCACGGTCAGCACCCAGTTCGACCAGGTGAAGCAGGCTGTCCTGCTCGCCGCTGCAGAGATCGGAGCGGCACTGAAGGACATGGTAGCCGACGGTGCCGTCAAGATCACGGACATCGCAAAAGCGACGGCCCAGTGGATCAAGGAGAATCAAGGCCTGGTGGTGACGTTGGGGAAGATGGCGTTGCTCGTGGGGGCGATTGGCGGGGCGCTGACGGCTGTGTCGGCGATTGCCACGACGACGGCGGCTGTCTTCGGGGGGCTGGCCATGGCGAGCACAGGCCTCAATATGGCGTTTGCAGCTCTTGCTGCCAATCCGGTCGTCGCCACGCTCGTTGCCGTTACTGCCGCGGCTGGACTGCTGATCTACGTGCTTGGAGAACTAGAAACAAGCACGATCTCGGTCAGCAATGCACAGGCCGACATACTCGCATCGGGAGACAAGAAGCGAAAGCAAGACATGCAGGCTCTTGCACATTTGCAGGAACTGGCCGAGAAACAGAAGCTATCCAATGATGAGGTAAAGGAGGCGTCGGCGATCATCGACCGCTTGGAAACCAGCTACGGTGATCTCGGCCTGTCGCTTGATTCGACCACTGGCAAGATCGACGGTGCCACGAAGGCATATGACCGCATGGCGGCGGCGATGGAAAAGAATGTTGCCAAGCAGCTCAAGACGGCCGTAATGGAGGCTCAGACTAACGCGCAACTGCTTGAAGCTGAGTTATCACGCATTCGCGATACGTGGGCGATGAATCCGTTTGCCAAAACGAAGCAGATGGACGAGTTGTCCCGGCAGATGGAAGTACAGGCAGAAAAGGCCAAGATCCTATCGGCCAGGTATCGCGACTTGATGCAGGGGAATGATGAAGCAATTACCGGGAGCCCGGCGGGACCTCAAACTAAGACGCCAGTAATCAATTCCGAATCCGTGGAACTCAAAAACGCGGAGTTCGCCAAGAAAATCGCAGAACGCGCACACGAAGCCAAGATGGCGCTAATCGAGGACGAGAACAAGCGGGAACTCGAAACCATCAAAGGCAAGCACGCTCTCGAGCTTGAGGAAGCGAAGAAGGCCGGCGACGACCTGGTGGCACTTAAACAGGTCCAAGCCGCTGAGATCAAGGCTATCGAAGAAAAACAGGCCAGAGATCGGCGAGACAGAGAGCAGCGAGTATCCGACGATATTCGAAAGCTCCAGATCGAGGGCCAGTACAAGGGCCTTGAGCAGAAGCTGAAGCTGATTGATCAGGAGCAGGCGATCGAGATGCGAGAGGCGCTCAAGCGAGGTGATTCAACTGCTGGTATCCAGGCGAAGTACGATCTTCAACGTGCACAGGCCCGCAAGGAGTATGGCGAGCGGGTGCAGCAGATTGAGGACGAAATTGCCACCATCCAGATCGAGACGACCAAAACCGGCATTCAAAAAGACTTGGCATTGATCGAGCAGCAGCGCAAAGAGGCGTTACGTGATGCCGCCGAAGCAGGCGATCCGGCTGCTCTTGTGCAAAAGAAATTTGATGCGCTAGCCAGACAGGCCAAACTCGGTGGATATGCCAAGATGCCGGAATTGACTGGCACGTTTTCCGGTTGGCAGGCAGCGCGAATGGGCGGGGCTGCGTCTGTCGAGAAAGAGCAGCTTGCGACGCAGAAGAAGATTGCCGACTCGACCGCGAAAACCGTTCGTGTCCTTGAAGCGGGGATGAGCCTGATATGAGCGTAACCTGCTGGGAACTTCACGAGAGTCGCACGGGGTCTGACGGAGACGATCCGACGCACGAGCAGGTGTGGGCGATTCAGGGAACTGACTCCGACATGGTCGCCAAGTCATCGCTTGAGACGACCTCTCCGTTGATCTACAGCGGGCTTGTGCGCAAATCGTGGCGAGTGGAGCCAGTTGGGTATCAGTTGTGGCGTGGGTATGTGTCATACGGCAAATACCCTAGGCCACAACGCGAGGGCGACGTCAAGATCTCGTTCGACACTGGCGGCGGTGGCTCGATTCACGTAAGTCACACACTGGCCACCGTAAACCGCTACGCTCCGCAGGGAAAGCAGCCGATCGATTCAGCCGGTCTAATCGGGGTTACTCGCGAGTCTGTCGAGGGTGTTGACATTCCGTCACGCGAATTTCATTGGTCGGAGACGCATATTGTACCTGTGGCATACGTCACGTCTGCCTATGCACTCACGGTCTACGCACTCACTGGCACAGTAAACGCAGCAGCTTGGCGAGCGTACGCGGCCGGAGAAGTATTGTTCAAAGGCATCTCCGGAACCAACCGCGACGAGAAGACAGCCGAACTAACCTACTCATTCGCCGCCTCGCCAAATCTGATCAACCTCACAATAGGAAGCATCCAGGGGGTTGCGAAACAGGGATGGGATTATCTATGGGTCCGTTACGAGGATGACGTCGACGACAACGCACATGCGGTCATCAAGAAACCTCGCACGGTATACGTGGAGCGGGTGATCGAACGAACCAATTTTATGCTTCTGGGGATCGGGTAATGGCAAATAAACTCTGGGTCGGAACTGACGGAAATTACGGAACCGCTGGCAATTGGTCACCATCTGGTGTTCCCATCGCCGGGGATCACGTCCGCATTCCTGCCAGCAGCACACAGTCGATTACGAGCGGCTTGGATCAGTCGGCTGTGGCGATTGCCTCGTTTATCGTCGAGGAAGGATACGCCGGGGAACTCGGCACGTCGGCGGCCTATCTCCAGATCGACCCAGACCGGTTTGAGTTCAACGGAACCGGCCAGTCGTGGATTGACATCGGGTCCGCGGAGATCGACGTGCAGGTTATCGGCACAGCCACCGCTGCAACCGGCGAGCGGGGTCTGTACCTAAAAGGTTCGGCGATCGATGAGCTAACAGTCTTGGGTGGCAATGTCGGAGTAGCAGCCAAGTTTGGAGAGACAGCGACCGTGGCAACCTGTCGCGTGACAGGCTCGACAGCCGACGTCTGGATTGGTTCCGGGACGACACTTACGACGCTGTCGGTTACTGCCGGGATGGTCCGGCTCCGTGCTGCAGCAACGACTGTGGCTGTGTACGGCGGAACGGTCTATACCGAGGAAACCGGAGCGATTACCACCGTCAACTTGTCCGGCGGCACGATCTATCCGAACTCGAGCGGGACGATTACAACCGCAAATCTCCTTGGCGGAACCGCTGATTTCACAAAGTCGGGACTCTCAAGGACTGTTTCGACTCTCAAACAAAATCCCGGCAGCACACTCACGTACGATCCAGCTGTATTGGCGATCACCACTAGGTCGGCTCCGGATTACCCGATCAGTCTTCGCGCGAGTGCCCCGTGAAACTTGGCCCGTTCAATGCCGGCGATCCGATCCCACGCGAGGCGGCCTACTACACCGCTTGCGGGGATGCTGCTCGCGCGCACATGGCCGGACGGACGAGGTTATCGGGACGGTCTCCGTTTGATACTATGCCGCCGGGTGTCGTGCTCGTTAAGAACCACACTGCTGCCGCACTGGATCGCGGGGCGATTGTTGGCATCGGTGAAGCGGTAATCACTCCCGACCAGGATGAGGTGCTGTTTCGCGAGGCGGCCGTTTTCTACGCCGAGACTCCCACCGTACCGGCCTATCTCGAAAAGTGGGGAGTGCTCACCGAACCGCTAGCAAGTGGATCGGTCGGTCGGGCAGTCATCAGTGGCCTCTATGCGGTTGAGGTGGATTTCGCCTATTCCGACCAACCCTATGCTGACGTGAAGACGTCGACGACCGCGAACCTCCAGGGGTCTGAGGGTGGTTGCCGGGTGCTTTGGAAGGAAACCGGGACGGGAGTTCTCTGGGCTGTCGTGCAACTCGGGCGATACCATTACCCCATCCTCCG
>CAYSCH010000232.1:0-15441 GCA_964429355.1 uncultured Planctomycetaceae bacterium
CTTCCTGCGCATCCCGCGGCCCCGGCCCGGCGCGGCCGCGGCACTGGCGGCGGCCAGTACCGCATGGGGTCTGAACCTTCCGGCAGGCCAATTGGCTGCCATGGGTGCGTCTCTGGGTAGCGATATTCCGTTGTTCTTGCGCGGGAGTGCCTCCGTCTGCCGTGGACGTGGCGAAATCGTCGAAGCCGCGCCCGTTTCGCCGGTCCTGCATTTTGCGGTGGTTCGCCCTCCGGTTGGCCTTGGCACCGCCGAGGTCTATCGAGCATGCCGAGTTCCCAGGGAGCCTCGTTCTCTCTCCCAGTTCACCGATGCCTTTGCTTCGGCAAACCTCGGCGAAATCGGGCGGTCGCTCTTCAACCGACTGGAATCGGCCGCCCACGATCTTACTCCCTGGATTGCGCGCATGCGGAACGCGTTCGAGGGGCTTGACTGCGTTGGCCATTCAATGACTGGAAGTGGCACCTGCTATTTTGGGCTCTGCCGTCACGCTCGCCATGCTCGGCGAGTGGCACGACGAATAGAATCATTTGGACTAGGACAATCGTACGCGGTGCGAGGAACCCGCTAAGAGGTGTTCAACTCGAACTTTGCACGAATCAGCACGGGTTGCTGGGAAGCCGAAAGGGGGCATTCGGGGAATCAGGTCTGACCCGAGATCGCATAAACGGTCGGACATCGGCGGCGGCAGGGCCTTGCCATCCGTCAGGCTCTCCGGAAGACTGCAGAGTAGACTTTGGACGCGCACCATGAGGCCCGAACTAGAAGGAGTAAGGCCGTGGAGATCACTGAGGTTCGCATCAAGCTGATGGAAGAGCCCGGCGAACGTCTGAAGGCGTTCTGCTCAATCACGTTCGACGATTGCTTCGTCGTTCGAGATCTCAAAATCATTGAAGGGACAGGCGGCCCGTTTGTGGCCATGCCGAGCCGCAAGCTCACTGCCCACTGCCAGAAATGCCGCTGCAAGAATCACTTGCGCGCAGCCTACTGCAACCAGTGCGGGGCGCGTCTCAAGGAGCCCGAGGCCTTGCGAGACGATGACGGACGGGCCAAACTCTACGCGGATATCGCCCATCCCATCAACAGCTCATGCCGCGAACTCATTCAGCAGAGGGTGATCGAGGCCTTTCAGGCGGAGTTGGCGGCGTCGGCAAAACCAGGTTATAAGCCGAGCTACGACGACTTCGACCAGTTTGAGGCGGGCGTTGTCGAGGAACGGCCGACGATGACCCCCACCCAGGTGCAGCAGGCTGAGGCACCACGCGGGCCGCACAAGGCCCCTTCGCGACGGCATGAGTCGTCCCAATCCGAAACGGATCGCAGAGGTTTCGGCGAGGGCGTTTTCGACTAGGGGACTGCCAATAGCCACGACCAGGGGAACAGGGAACCTCAGGTGCCGGGAGCTTCGAAACTGGCTCCCGACACCACAGTGTTTGCGCCGCTGAGTTGCAGTCCCGCTGACCGGGTGTCGTTGCCAGGTAGGTAACGAATCCCGGTCATCTTTCTCACCCCGGCTCACCCGCCCGGAGAGGGGAGAATCGGCGGTGTTGTTGTCGCTCGTGTTGTCGTGGTGGTGATCGATGATCCCGATGACGCGCAGGACTCGCACACCCCGCAGGGGGATTCCGGGGTGCAACTGCTATAGCTCTCGCAATAGGGCATGGTCGGGGCGTTCCACGGCTGAGTGAGCGAACCCCGCCGCAATCCATCGCAGTACCTGCAACCGGCCATCGTCGCTGCACACAGCGTCAATACCGTCAAAACCAGCGTCTTCTTCATGAGCATCTCCTTCTGTCCATCTGTTCCGCACTCCAGCGGATCTCGGCCAGACAACTCTACCCCGCGCCCTGCGATGTGCAAACGCAACGTGTGGACTTTCTGGGACATTTCGCCGCTGTCTGGCTGGCCGCGCGCTGAACAAGGGTTACACTTTTACTGAGCGGCAAAGTCACCGAACTCCGCGCAATATCTCGTTTGGGCACTTGAAGGTTGGCATCTCATGACGAAGTTGAAGCATGACTGGATCTCGGCTCGGATCTTGATGGCAGTCGTCGTTGCCGGGAGCATGGTTGTATCGAGCGAGGGAACGGCACGAGCCGGCAATTCGACAGACATCGCCACGCCTACCCAACCCGCTCCAGCCCACGAAGCGTGGATTGTCAGCACACGTTGCCTTCCAATGACGTGCCCGGCGGGAATCGGCCCCGAAAGCTACTCCTACCAGGTTTCGGAAGGAAACTGTGGTCGGTGGAATCAGTCCGACTCCAAGACATTTTTCGACAGTACCGAGGGGAGTGCACCGGTGATCGTGTTCATTCACGGCAACCGGTCGGACTCGTGCGACGCGGTCGACGAGGGGCGCTCGGTGTATCAGCAATTGTTGTGCGCAGCGGGCAGCCGCCCATTCCGGTTCGTGATCTGGTCCTGGCCGGCCGATCATGTTCGAGGCAGACCGAGAAAGGATGCGCTCATCAAGGCGGGCCGCAGCGATGCGCAGAGCTTCTACCTGGCTGCCTGGCTCGATCGCTTGCCGCCGGCAACCCCGGTGACGCTGATTGGATACAGTTTTGGATCGCGCGTGATCTGCGGCGCGATCCATCTGTCACAGGGCGGCACGCTGATCGGCATGGCGCACGAAGCGCCGACTCCTGCAGAACCGCGGCGGCGGTTGCGAGTGATGCTGGTTGCGGCCGCCGTCGACGCCGAGTGGTTGCTGCCCGAGAGCCGCAACGGACTGGCCGTCCAGGCAATCGACCAATTGATGATCACGCGGAACTGCTGCGACCCGGTGTTGCGTCTTTACCCACGGATGCGGCGGTACGATTCGTCCAGCGCCCTTGGATACGCGGGCCCCGCTTCTCCGAGCCGACTGGCCGCAACAGGTCTGGCTCTCGAGACCGTCCCGGTTGAATCCCAGGTTGGACGAGACCATTCCTGGTACACCTACTTGCGGAGCAGCGCCGTCCGATCTCGCCTCGGATGGTATGCCTTTCTCGCAGATGAGCCGGCCTCGGCAAAGTAACGGCGGCGGAGAAACCTTGTTCTTCCTTTCGAGGGCTGCCGTGTGAAATGGTGTTCTTGCCGGGGCAGATCACCTGCCTGCAATTCCACTTTGGTCATTCGGCACGTCACTTGATGTCGCCCGTCGTGCGGTTCTTGGCCATGGCCGGCTGAATGCGCTCGGGTCCGACCGCCAGAGCAAACCAGCCGTCGCTGGCACTGAGCTGGGTAACCTCGAGGCCCTGCAGTCGCGGATCGGCGGCGATTTCCGCGGGGATGACCGGTAGTTCGCGTCCTTTGGCGAAGGTCTTGCTGAAGATGCTGCGCAGGGCGATCTGAGAACCCATCCGCATCGAACCGACCAGTTCGACCACGCCGTCGCGGACAAGCGTGGCGGACTGGCCCGAGGCCTCGGGGCGATAGTAGGCCCGCACTCGGAAATCTCGCCACTGCCGATCCCCAGCCCGCAAGCGTGAAATCCCCAGCGAGACCGCAATCCGGTCTTCCTCGAAATCGATTCGAGCGGCATCGGTCGATGCAAAGGTGATTTGCACGTCGTCGTGTTCCGTCGTCTCTTCCGCCAGTTCAGGGCGATTGAAACGCTGCCCGATGCGATCCCTCAGTTCCTTGACCGTCATGGAAGCACCGTCGAGCTCGAGCCCGAGGAGCACGTTGTTCAGGGCAGATTGGTGTACCTGAAAGCTGAGAACGCTGTCGGAGGGCGCCCAGGGGCGAGGGGTGTTGCCTCCCAACTGGGCCGGTCCCGCCAGATTCAACTGCATCGACATCCGTGATTCGGTTGTCTCGGCATCGGCCACCTCGGGTCGCAGCGACATCGTCGCCAGCGGATCCAGCAGACGGTTCTTCAGGCGATGGTTCAGTTCACCCAGCCGGGCATCGATCTCCTCGTCGATCTGTTTCTCTGCCTGCATTTGAACCTTGCGGTTCATCTCGCGGCGAATCGCCGGACGATTGGCGTCGTGCTGCGACTTGGCCATCGAGCGGGCCAGCGAGCTGATCAGGGGGATTCCATCGAAATCGGTGCGAACCTGCCGAAGTCGGGTTTGGTTGTCGGCGGTCACCTCCGCTGGCTGAAACTGAATGCCCATGGGCGTGAGCTCCAGCTCCTTGACGGCGGAGTATTCGGACTGGCTGTCGTTGAAGAACGTCGCGGGGCCCGCTGTCGACGAAGTGGATGCCGACACCAGTCCGTCGACCGTCAACGCGGCTCGCATCCGCTCGGAGTCGGGAATCAGGGCCAGCCCCACATCGGCACTCGTGCGGCTGCGACCATGGACCGGATGGCCGAGAACCGTGTCGCGAACCCATTGGTACTCCGGTTCCCGGTCGGGGAGCATGCGGTTGAGCAGGTAGCCCGTCACGGCAATGCGAACATTGGGGCCGCAGTAGAGCTCTTCGACCAGTTCGGCCAGCTCGCAATGGGCCGGCAGACTCGAAACGGAGAGCTTCAGTCGCTCCAGGGCAAGCCGTTCACCCAACGAAGGCGATCCGGTTCGCTCAAAGGCTTCAATCCAAGCGACCCACGACGCAGCACTGGCAGGCTCCGTGGCGACAGTCCTCAGGGTCTGCTCGAATTGAGCGACCTCGTCCGACTCAATAAAGCTTCGCTGTTCCTCGGTAACATCCTTCACCTGCAGTTTCACAAGCACAAGCCGAACCGGGGCCAGATCCCCGTCTTTGAGCCCTGTAGCCCCATGGGCAGCAATCTTGGCCAGGGTGTCAAGATCGAGGAAGGATCGCCAAGCCGGACCGTTTTCGCCGTCTTTCGTCAGACCTTCCACCTCCTGGATCGAATGCTGAACCTGCTCCCAGTCGACCGGTTTGGGGTGGTTCTTCTCGCCCGACGTTGCATCGGCAATCTTCTCCCAAACGCGAATGCGGCGTTGCAGCGCGTTGAGCACACTACGCATCGGGTCGAACTGGTCTGTTCCCTGCAGCTTCTGGGCGATCGCCACTCCGTCGCGTCCGAGTTGCGACATCCGGTCCAGGGACTGTTTGACCGTCGCGGAATTGCCCACAACGTCTGCCGATGCACGGCGAGCAGCCACGGCGACTTCCCGAGCCCACGTGCCCGTCTCGCAGTGCCAGCACAGAGGCTCCAACTGTTCGAAGATGGAAACCGGAACCGTCCAGTCGGCGTTGGCGTCGATCGGATTTCGCACGACCGCCTGTTGTTTGGCCAACTCCGCAACTCGATCCAGGGACAGAACCGACACCCCCGGCACAGCCCCCATGTCGCAGTCGTCCGTCGTACCGGTCACAATCGTATCGGCTATTTCGGCGGCGGACTCAGCACGGGCAGATTCGATGGTTGCGTCCACGGGCAGTGCCAGCGGATCTCCAGCCTCGGAGGTAAGGTCGCGCGTCGCGGGGGGAACCAGTTCCAGCGACTCGACTTCCTCACTCTCGCCGGCTGTCTCATGGTTGACGAGCGTTCGATCCGTGGCCTGAAGGGCGATCCGAGGGTTGGGTGCCACCAAGATCAGGCCACCCACCTCCATATCCTGGGCCGATGGTGCCGGCATTGCCCCCGCGTTCGCTCGGTCGGGTGAGTCCTCGGCGCACAGGTTCGTGACGCATGGGACGAGCGCGGCCTGGGCAGACGGAGCCCGGTCCGCGACAATCGGTCGCGACTGGCGAGTACGAAGTGACTTCTCCCATGCACGAGGCGCGGCTGCACTCAAAACGAACAGGCACGCCAGAATACAAAGGAAGGGCCAAGTCGGCTCTTGGGGTTGCCGGCTCATCACTATCTCCAGATCTCGCAAGGAAACAACGATGTGGTTTCGTGTATTGGATAAGATCGGGTATTTGGAGTAAGTGAGTAAAATGAGATTTGACAAAAACATGGACTATGCCCAGAGTGCCGTTCGTGGCAACCAGAAAGGGGGGCGCATTTGGGGAGGTGGGTCGCGGGCGGGCCGGTCCGCCAACTGCCAGAAAGGACTTGGAGGCTGGCAGAGAGATCAGCGGACGCTTTCGTTCAGGGATCCCGCCCAAGAGTCGGACCTTGTGCGGAACGAGTCGTTCTCACTGGGTCTGCGCGGAGTCGAGGAGGACGGTGTCGTCGTGTTCGTAGGTGGGGGCGCAGCAGCAGAGAAATTTCAGGATGGACTGGCCGGTATTGGTCATCCGATGGAAAGCGCCGGGCGGAATGGCGATGGCGTCGCCGGGGCCGACAGAGCGCTGGTCTGTGCCGATCATCATCAGACCATGGCCTTCGAGGACGTAATAGATTTCCTCGGTCTTCACATGCCGGTGGCCGATGGTCGAGGCTCCGGGAGGCAGACGGGCCTCGGCAAGCGACTGGTTCCGAAGACACGAATTCCGATAGGCCAGGAGCTCACGGATTTCGGAACCGTCTTTGGTGGTGAATGGCTCGACCCTATTGATGTTGATGACGTCCATTCAGGAGAGTTCCTTTCAATTCGCGTGGCGGGAGAAGCCGGGCTGCTGACAGTACGACAACCAGGCGAAGTTTCCCCGGATTTGGGAATTCAGACGCCGAGCTGTGTCACTCCTTCCAACGAATACCTATGACCGCCGGGGCATACCGGCGCAAGTTCCACTGGTCGGGGTCCGGGAGAAGGGCGTGGTCAAAGCGATCGTCGGTTTCGACAACGATCGCACTTCCCGAGGGTGCGAAATGGCAGATCTTGCCGATCAGATCCAGCATGTCGTCCGGACGGTCCACAAAGAAGTCGTAGGGGGGGCAACAGAAGACTACCCAGGGGCCGCTGGCAGTACCCGAAAGGTCGGCCGCCCAGCGGAAGGCGTCGGCATTGATCACGGAACACTCGGCCTGGGCACCCACTGACACAATGTTTTCCTGAATCACCCGTGCCGTGGGGAGATGGCGTTCGATGAGTATGGCACCGACCGCACCGCGGCTGATCGCCTCGAGGGCCATGGCGCCTGTTCCGGCGAATAGATCGACGGCCCACATCCCCCGAACGGCCGGACCGAGGAGATTGAAGACAGATTCTCGGGTGCGGTCCTTCATGGGACGCACACGGGTATCGCCGCCGTAGGATAGTCTTCGACCGCGGAGCCGTCCGCCGACGATCCGCAGCCCCACAGGTTCGACGCGTTGGGCGCCGATACGCGGGCTGCGACCAGTACGGGAGTGTTTGTTTTTGGCCATCAATGGCGAACCAATCGGTCGGAGAAGTGCGTATAGGGGTGGGGACGGTGGCGCAGAGTCCCCCGCGACAAGCCGTGTCAGGTATGGTAGTCTGACCGAAATCTGATCCGGCCTGGGTGCTACACCAACCTTTTGGGGTAGCGAAGCCGAGTGCCTGGAAGCAAGCCCAAGCGAGTAGGGGCTGATCGTCGCATGGCAGCCCAAGATCCAGGTAGGCATCGGCCGACCAAGACTCGGTTTCAGTCCAGGCCGTTCAGTCTACGACAATCGAACGGACCACGATAGCCGCATCGTGCCGGGCCAAGGGCCGGGTAGTGCCGGCTCTCGGGGGAAGGAATCGGCAAGACGAAGCAGCAGCGAACTTGAACGTATGCCGTCCTCACTCGCGAGTGGGGATAATATGGGCGCCTCCCACTTCGTCTGCTCAAACCAGGCCGTCACCATCACAGACTCAGGAGCATAAGATGAAGCAAATGGTAGTCACCCTTGCCGGTATCGTGCTGATACTGGCCACGTCGTCCCTTCAGGCTCAGGATGCCGCGGCCGAACCGGCCCCGGAAACCCCCGTGGCGTCGGAACCCTCGGCGGCCCCGGAAGCCCCTGCAGCGTCGGAAACTCCGGCAGCCGCTGCGGCTCCGGAAACGGCCGACGCACCGGCGGCCCCTGCGATCGAGACCCCCTCGGCAGGCCCCAAGGCCCAGGCCTTTCAGGAACTGTTTGCACAATGGAAGAAGATCCTTGCCGAACTGCGAGAGTTGAAATATAAGCAGTACCCGGAAGCCGGAGTCGAGCGCCGCCTGGAGATCTCCAAGCGATACGACGAGCTGATCGCGGAGGGGGGAGCCCTGCAGGATCGTCTTGTTGCCGCGGCCGTGGAGGCTTTCAAGGAAGCTCCTCAGCAGGACCCGGAAATCGCCCAGTTTCTTCTGGGCATCCAGAGCTGGGACGCGCAGGGAGACGACTATGAAAAGGCCCTCGAGATGGGACGGATACTGATCGATGGCGGGATCAAGATACCGCACGTGTACTTAATGACCGGGGAGGCCGCCTTCTGCACCAACGACTTCGAACTCGCCGAGAAGTACTTCAAGTTTGCCGCAGACGAGGGCGCCTTCGACGCCGATAAGATCGCGCCCGATATGAAGGAGACGGTGGAGAGAATCCAATCGCACCAGAATCAGATCGGCTACTACAAGGCTCAGTGGGCCAAGGAAAAGGCAGTCCGTGATGCAGAGGCCAAGGCCGACGACCTGCCTCGCGTGGAAATCACGACCCAGCACGGCAAGATGATCATCGAGCTGTTCGAAAACGAAGCCCCGAACACGGTCGCAAACTTCATCTCTCTGGTGAAGAAGGGCTTCTACGATGGACTGACGTTCCACCGCGTGCTGCCGAATTTCATGGCCCAGGGTGGCTGCCCTGAAGGTACGGGAACAGGCGGTCCCGGTTACCGGATCGAATGTGAATGCGTCCGCCCCGACAGCCGGAAGCACTTCCGGGGTTCGTTGAGCATGGCACACGCGGGACCGGATACCGGTGGTTCCCAGTTCTTTCTGTGCTTCGCGCCGGCGATCGGGCTCGACGGCCCCCCATCGCCCAGTCATCACACGGTTTTCGGCCGTGTGATCGAGGGTTTCGACCAACTGGCCAAGATCAAGCGACGCGATCCTGAGGCCGAAAGCCCTGGTGATGCGGAGAAAATCATCTCCATGAAAGTCATCCGTGACCGCGGCCACGAGTACCAACCGAAGACGTTGCCCGAGCAGAAATGATGCGGTGATACCCGGTTTCCAGGCTTTGGACGGGAGATCGGGGAAAAGGGACGCGTCCGAAGTGCCCCGGTCCTGACGATGCCGGGTGAGCGAAACGAACATCGGGCTCCGCGTCGTACCGCGGAGCCCGATGTCTTTCTTTGAGCCGATTTCTGAACCGGCGACGAGTCCGACAATTGTCGCCCGCGGGAGACTTTCTCAGGGGGGCTTGGAATAGGGTCTTGGTTTGACTTGCCGAACAGCGGTCACCCCTCCATGACGTCTTTCTCGCGACTCTTAGCGAGCTCGCCGGCAGCGGCTTCGTATTTCTTCGTCATTTCCTGGATTTCTTCCTTGACGCTGTCGCGCACGTCTTCGGAAAAGACTTTGTCCTTCTCGGACTTGTCGGCGGTCTTGTTGCCGTCGCGGCGAATATTGCGGATCGCAACTCTCGTTTCCTCACACAGATCCTTGACCCGGGCAACCATCTTGCGGCGCACTTCCATCGAAAGCGGCGGGATCAACAGACGGATCAGTTTTCCGTCGTTCTGGGGGTTGAAGCCAAGATCGCTGGCCTGAATGGTCTTCTCGATTTCCTTCAGTGTTCCAGGATCGAAGGGCCGGATTACGATCTGATTGGGCTCAGGGCAGGCCACTGCGGCGATCTGCTTCAGAGGGCAGGGAGAACCGTAGACCTCAACACGCAGGGAGTCGACCAAACCGGGATTTGCACGGCCAGTGCGAATACCAGCCAGATCGCTCTTGAGCTTGGCGACCGCTTTCTCCATTCGTTCTTCGACATCCAGCAGGATCTCTTCGTCGGTCATTTCGAGTGGCCTCACATCAGGGATTCGCACCGCAGACAGGCTGCACCGGGTTGCCGCTCCGATTAGGAGCGAAAATACGTGATGGGACTCCCACCTTTTCTCAGGGCTTCTTAGTGCCGCCGCTAAAACCGCCGATTGGGCACATCCATGCCCGTGGGAGACTCCCACGTTTTGTCAGGGGTTTTTGGTGCCGCCGCTAAAACCGCCGATTGGGCACATCCATGCCCGTGGGGGACTCCCACGTTTTGTCAGGGCTTCTTAGGCGACACGAGAGTGCCGACACGGTCGCCTCGGACAGCCTTTTCGATATTGCCTTCCTTCTTGAAATTGAACACCATGATGGGCATATCGTACTGCATGCACTTGGCGATCGCCTCGGGGTCCATCACCCGCAAATTCTGCCGCAGGACATCATCGTACGTCAACTCCCCATACAAGACGGCATGGGGATTTTTTTCGGGATCGTCGCTGAAGACCCCGTCGACACGTGTTGCCTTGAGAAGAACGTCGGCTTCCAATTCGAGTGCTCGCTGCGCAGCAGCCGTATCGGTGGTCACAAAGGGGCTCCCCGTTCCGGCGGCGAGCAGAACGATACGACCTTTATCGAGGTGGCGGCTCGCGCGCCGTCGAATGTAGGGTTCGGCGACACCTTCCATGCGGATGGCGGTCATCAGCCGCGTGTCGCAACCGAGGGACTCCAGGGCGTCCTGAAGGGCCAAGCCGTTCATAACCGTGGCGAGCATGCCCATGTAGTGGGCGGTCGCCTCGTGGATGGCCGAGTTACCGGACGTGAACTGGGCACCGCGGAGAATGTTGCCGCCGCCCATGACGACGGCGATCTGGGCACCGGTCTGGGCGGCCCGGCCGGTCTGCCGCGCCAAATGAACGACCGCATCCATGGCGATGCCGCGCTCGCCCGGCCGGCAGAACCCCTCCCCGGAGATCTTGAGAATGACTCGCCTGGGACGATTCTCACTCCGGGGTTCCGACTGCGTTGACATCGAGCTACTCCTTGCCGACTTCCCAGTGGACAAAACGGACGATCTTCACCCCGCCGGCGTTGGCGGCCTGGCTGACCGTCTGCTTGTCGTCCTTGACAAAGGGCTGCTCGTTCAGGCAGCGCTCGGCGTAGAAGTTGCGCAAACGGCCTTCCACCATCTTCTCAATGATCTTCTCCGGCTTGCCTTCATGGCGAGCGGCCTCACCGAGGATTTCTCGCTCTTTGGCAACCAACGCCTGGTCCAGGTCCTCAATGGCGACGACTTGGGGTCGCATGGCGGCCACATGCATGCAGATGTCCTTGGCCAAAGTTGGGTTGGTGCCCTCGATCTCGAGCAATACTCCCACGCTGCCGTTGTGGTGGACGTATCCGCCACAGGTCGCATCGATCCGCACGATCCGGTTGAGGCGAAACACTTCGCGAATCCGGTTGTTGAGATCATCGAAAACGGTTCGGAGCGTCTTCGACGGAGTGGAGGGGGATGGCTGGCCGAGCAACTCGTCGGCAGTGGCAGCACCAGGGCCAGTGGCCAATTGCCGGGCGAGGGCTTCGGCCAAGGCCACAAACTCCTCGTTGTTGGCCACAGGAGCCGATTCGCAAAGCAGTTCCACCATGGCACCCACACCGGCCTGCATATCGGTGTAGATTGCGATGCGACCGGTCGATGTTTCGCGACCGGCACGCTTGTCCATCGTTTGTTTTCCGGCCTTGCGGAGCAATTCGATCGCAGCCTCTTCGTTGCCACCCGCCTCCTGCAAGGCTTTCTTGCAGTCCATCATGGGCAATCCCGTGCGTTCGCGCAGGGCTTTCACTGCTGCCGCGGTAATATCTGCCATCAGAGAATCTCCTCAGATTAATCGCTCGATCGTTGGTTTCTTGGTGTATATTCAGCCAGTCGAAAAGGCGGGACTCCCGGTCCGAAGGACCGTCAAATCCCACGGCGCGTAGGAAACGATCTGACGCACCGACGCGTCTCCGACGCGAGGACGCAGGTTGTTCGCATCTCCAACCGAAAGCCGGGTGCAGAGGTCCACCTAGACGGCCGCGGGTTCGCCGGCGCCCTCGGTCAATTCTTGCGTACGCTGTCCCGCAGTCGATTTGCCGGCGAGCACTGCGTCGGCCAGCAGCGACGAAATCAATTCGATCGAGCGAATGCTATCGTCATTGCCCGGGATCGGCAGGTCCACCTCGTCCGGATCGCAGTTGGTGTCGATCAATGCGATGGTGGTAATGCCGAGTTTCTGGGCCTCGCGGATCGCGTTCTTCTCTTTCTTGGGATCGATCACTATCAGGCATTCGGGCATGCGATTCAGATTGCGAATACCGTTCAAGTTGCGGTACATCTTCCGGTATTCGCGATTGAGCGCCGATTGCATCTTCTTCGAGTAACTGGAGAGCTCTTCCCCGGCCCGAAGCGATTCGAGTTCTTCGAGACGCCCAAGTCGACTGCGAATCGTACGGAAATTGGTCAATGTTCCACCCAGCCAGCGATCGCTGACGAAGGGCATTGCGCAACGCGTGGCCTGCTGTTCGATGGTCTCGGAAGCCTGACGTTTGGTGCCGACAAACAGCACGAGGCTGCCCCCGGCAACGACCTGCTGAATGTACTTTCTGGCACGAAGCAGCCCGCGAATCGTTTCGCGAACGTCGATGACGTGAATCAGGTTACGGCGTCCGTAGATGTACGGGCGCATCTTTGGGTTCCATCGACTGGCACGGTGGCCAAAATGAACGCCAGCCTCAATGAGATCCTTCACGAGAACAGTTGCCACAGATTCTTTCTCCTCGAGAGATAGGCACACCGGCTCCTTCCCCAATTCGGGCGGGGATCGCCCGCGGGATGTCCGGCGTTGGGATTCGTTCGGTCGGGTGTGGGGTTCAACCTGTGCGCCGGACCGTGCAGCGCAACAAGCCGTTCATGTTAACAGTTGGGGGGAGGGTGGTCAATCGTGCCCCATCCGGGCCTCCAGGCAGCACGAATGGGGATTCATCGGCAGATCGGGCAGGGGCACTGGCGACTATCCGAGGCAAATCACAGATTTTCCGCCGGCTTTCCTCGGTTGGGGAGCGGGCGATGTGGGAAGCCACCTGGCAAGAACTCGAACCTTGAATGAGGGAACCATAATCCAGGGGCAGGGGCCAAACAGGAGTCAAGGCCGGTCCAAGCGTGGCCGGTCACAAGTACCGGCCGGCGGTCGAAGACATGGCTGTTTCCCGGGAATTTCTTGCATTCCGCGATCGCGTGGCAGCGATTCCTGTAACGCCGGCCCTTGGCCAGAACTTGCCCAGTTTAGCATCGGGACTGGCAACACTTTGAGTAACAGTCAGGAGGGCTCTTGCCAACACTTTCGGTTACAGTCGCCCGAAAACAACAGAAGCCGCCCTTGCCCATTCGCTGCAAGTGCGGCTCTCTTATTGACTTATGGAAGCTACCCGGCAAGGACTCGAACCTTGAACGAGGGAACCAAAATCCCTTGTGTTACCATTACACCACCGGGTAACAAGCCAAGGCCGAGCCCCACAAGTGATTGTCGGGCTCGGCCGATATGCTCAACTGTGTAATCTATTGACTTGACCCGGTTTCGGCAAGTGGGACTTGGACCTCAAGGTTGCCCACTTATTCGGGTGTCCAGCCGGTGTGGTTCGGCCAGATACCGCCCGTCTCTTCGTCGTACTGCCAGCCCTCCGCATCAGCCGTGGGCCCTGTGGGAGGAACCGTTGTAGCCGCGTAGATCGTGTTGACATTGTCAAACGGATTGGCTGGGATATCTCCGTCCAGGTAGGGGCCAAAGGCACCATCAGCTTGGGCAGTGCCCGCGGCATCGGTCTTGGTCAGCAATTGGGGCAGGCTGTTGTCCGTCAGTGTAGGGTAAAATCCGTGATGGATCTTGAAAAGTTCGATCTGGGATCGCAGTGTGTGCGTGTTGAACTTCACGGCGCTCTTTTTCGCGTCCGTGGTCGACGACGCGAACTGAGGTATCACGGTTGCCGCCAGGACGGCCATGATCACCACTACGATGAGCACTTCAATCAAAGTGAAGGCCTTCTTCTTCCGTTCAGTTGTCATTTCCAGCTCATCCTTATTCGATGCGAATGGGACAGGTCAAGTTTTCGTCGGCTTCCAATTCGTGCCGCACCAGGAATCTGAACATTCCGTTCCGCTGCTGGCTCTGCCCCAGGACCAGGTCTCGCAGGGCAACCGATCTGCAAGTCCCTCATTCCCTCATGTCGTTCGGACCGCCGGCTGGGAGCAAATGTCCCACCCACCTTCGGTCCCACACAGCCGCCACAGACGGCGCTCTAGAAGTAGTTAGGTCGCAGTTGATGGCTCGTCAAGAGAACTTCGTGACGTTTTCCTGGCGCCGAAAGATAGGGCAACCATGTCTTGGCAGGCCCTCCGTCTCATCAGGCCCAGCCCGTACAATCCCCCACTCCTGCGATGGGCATGGGGTCCCAGGCACAGGCGTATCAGGAATGTCATCCATCCTTGGTGCCTGAGATCGACTTTCCTGGACCTCGCTGACGGAACAACCCTCAAAGGCCCTACATTTCCATCCGTTTGTTCTGCTTTTCCAGATACCCTCTTCGACAGCACCCTCGCGACGTCTTTTTTGGGATATCTTTCGCCAAGCCTTCCAATACTCGTGACTTGCGGAATTCTCGCAGGTGCGGGAATCCCGCCGAGCACCCCAGATTTCGCGACTTGGATAAACAGGGAAAGATGTGCCGTGTGGACGGAAATGATTCCAGCGGAATCGCCACGTACGGAATATGGGATATTTCGGAGCTGCTGCTAATGTACGGGCTCTGGGCTGTCCGAAGATCGTTAGGACGGAGAACCTCCGTTTAACCAGGCCCAGAGAGAATTGTGTGTCTTTTGAAGGAGGCAGAGGATGAGAAGTGCCCTAGGGGTGCCCCTGATTGCCGTCCTCCTCGCGGCAATCACGGCAAGTACAGCCGACGCCAGCTATTGCGGCGCGGCGAGGTATCGGCGATGCAAAGTTGCCTGCTGTGCGGACTACGCATGTGCAAGGCAGCAGTGCACCACCGTCATGAAGACGTGCCGAGAGGTCGTCTACGAGAGGCAGCAGTACACCTGCTACAAGACGTGCTACGATCGTGTTTGCGAGCCGAAGACGATCACCTGCACCAAGTTGGTCCCCGAGACCTGCTACCGTGAGTGCGAGTACACGGTGTGCAAGCCGGTTTGGGAGACCTGCAAGAAGACGGTCCAGTACACGGTCTGCAAGCCCGTATGGGAAACGCGGACCAAGGACATCTGCTACACCGTGTGCAAGCCGGTGTGGGAGACCCGCGAGCGAACCTACACGGTGTGCAAGCCGGTGTGGGAGACCCGCGAGCGAACCTACACGGTCTGCAAGCCGGTGTGGGAAACCTGCTCGAAGAACATCGAGTACACGGTATGCAAGCCGGTATGGGAAACTCGCGAGCGAACCTACACGGTCTGCAAGCCGGTGTGGGAAACCTGCTCGAAAGAGATCCCCTACACGGTCTGCAAGCCCGTGTACGAGACACGCGAGCGAACCTACACGGTGTGCAAGCCGGTGTGGGAAACCTGCTCGAAAGAGATCCCCTACACGGTCTGCAAGCCCGTGTACGAGACACGCGAGCGAACCTACACGGTGTGCAAGCCGGTGTGGGAAACCTGCTCGAAAGAGATCCCCTACACGGTCTGCAAGC
>CAYSCH010000233.1:0-15360 GCA_964429355.1 uncultured Planctomycetaceae bacterium
GCCTCGCGGCGAACTTCTTCCGCAAAAACCACGTTTCCCTTGGCATCTGCCACATCGGTGCGGATCGCGTTGATCCCCTTTTCCCGCTCACCCTGGATTTCGCTGAGCAGGGCGTAGGGGGTCTCAAGATTCTGCCCGGCGACGAATTGGCCGAAAGCCCTGGCCACCCGTTCGGTTTTTTCGCCCGGGGTGGGGAGGAATTCTGCGTCAGCAAGCCGAACGTCCTTCATATCCGCCCGTTCGAGTAGCATGCCGACAACTTCGGCAATCCGCTTGCGGAAATCCGGTCCGATGTCCTTGGCGGGCGTGATGACGACCGGGAAGACGGTCACCGATTTCTGTTCCATTTTAATGGGCTTGGCAGACGGCGCGTTCTCCGGAGGCCGCGACCGCCACCACCGCTATTCCCACCCATCCGACGCATCTTTTTTGCATTGACCGAACCCCTTTCCAATATATCTTGAGAAAATGGGCAATATCTACTACCCTACAGCCGGGCATGCCCGATGGCCAAGCTTTGAGTCGGCCCAGGGAATGAAGCGAGGTTTCAGGCGAAATGTAACGTGGGAAAACCGACGAATAGGGCAGTTCTTCCGAATTCGTGAGGGGCGGCATACCGGATGGTCTCGGTAGCCAGCTCTTCGGGGTTCCCACGACCGTTGCAGGCAGTCTGCCATCTGGTTTTGTCGGCGGATGCCGAGGCTTGAGAGGAATGAGCGGCCCGAACGACTTCTGGCCACATTGACTGACGTATCGCGAGTAGTCAAGCTGGGGAGACGGATCCGGCAGGCAGGCTGTTCGTTTTGTGCGTAGGAGAGTCCGATGCCACATCGCCTTTTTTCGCAAGCATTGATGGCGGTCGTCGTTGCACTTCTCATTTTCGGTATGACGCCGGCACCGGCCGAAGAAGTGTCGGGGTCTTCTGCGATCTCCGAAACCCAGATCGAGTCGGATTGGCTCAATCAGGCGAGACTCCGCTTCGCGATTGCATCGAAGGAGGTATCGGCCGCAGCCGATGCGGCGGGTGGTTGCGACGGGGTGATTGACGGCAAGTGGGGATTTCATACGGCTAACGAGAAAGATCCCTGGTGGCAGGTCGACCTGGGAGAATCGGCTCGGCTCGATCGGCTTGTGCTCTACAATCGCTGCGACGGCGGCATGGCGGAACGCAACTCGCACATTCTTGTACTGATGGGCGAAACTGCGGATCGAATTGAGCAGGTGTATCAGCACAACGGCGAGGTTTTCTACGGTCACACGGACGGCAAACCGCTGGTGGTCTCCCTGGGCGGCAGGCGAGCCCGCTACGTCCGTCTGCAACTGCCCGCGACGAGTTACTTCCATCTCGACGAGGTTCAGGTGCTCCAGTCCGACAGCGGCAAGAACATCGCCCTGGGCAAGCCGGCCCTGCAGAGCAGCACGAGCCAGTGGTCGGCCGGTCCGCCGCAGACGACGTTGGACTGGCCGACAATTGTGGGCACGACTCTGCGGCGCGGAGCCCAACTTGCTGACGAGCTGGCGGGAGTGGAAGTCGATGTGGCGGCGCTGCGGGATGTGCTTGGCCGGGTCGAGTCGCGGATCCAAGGTTTCGGGCGGGAGTCGGCCGAGCAGAACTGGACGACCGCCTATTTTGAAGTTCGCTGGGCGATCCGCGAGGCGATACTCCGGCATCCGCTGCTCGACTTCGATTCGATTCTATTTGTCAAACGGGTTCCGACCCAGTTTCCGCACCTTTCGGATCAGCACTACGGATGGTGGACCCGACCCGGCGGTGGAGTCTTTGTACTCGATGGTTTCAAGTCGCTCCAGCCGACGACCCGCTGCCTGACGACCGATTTTCTCCCGGGCAATTTCGAGGGACCCGATCTCGAGTTCAACGGGCGCCGCCTGCTTGTGGCGTACGCGAAGTACTACGCGGAGGTTGCCGAAATCGAGGACAAGGTGACCAAGTCGAATCTGCCGGAGGACGCCTTCTATCATCTTTACGAGATCGATCTGAAAGGGGGCGACAGTCGGCGTATCACCCATGGTCGTTACGACGATTTCGACGGCCGGTATCTATCGGACGGGCGGATTCTGTTTCTCTCCACGCGCAAGGGCACGTTTCTGCAGTGCTCGGCTGAAAACACGGCCAGGACCCTGGAGGCCGACCTGCCGGACAGCTATGTGCGCTGTGGCGGGGGCAACTCGCGGCCCGTGCCCGTGTTCACACTCCACGGAATGGACGCCGACGGGCGGAACATGAAGCCTCTGTCGGCCTTCGAAACCTTCGAGTACACACCTTCGGTCGGCTCGGACGGCCGGATTCTCTACTGCCGCTGGGACTATATCGATCGATTCAATGGCCACTTCTTCAGTCTCTGGTCTTCGAACCAGGACGGGAGCAACGCACAGCTCGTCTACGGCAATTACACTCGCGCGCCCCAGGCGACCATGGAGCCTAGAGAGGTACCCGGGTCGAACAAGATCCTGTTTACAGGGGCGGCCCACCATTCGATCACGGGCGGATCGCTGGCCTTGCTCGATCGTACGAGGGGGACCGAGGGGGAGCTGCCAATCACCCGTTTGACCCCGGAGGTACCCTTTCCGGAGACCGAAGCGAACGTCGGCCACTACTACGCCAACCCCTTCCCGCTTTCCGAGAATCTCTATCTGGTGAGCTGGTCCGATCGGCCCTTGCCACCCCACAGCCGCGTGATGGCCGAAGAAGGCAATCCATCCAACGCCCAGGGGATCTACCTGCTGGATCGCTTTGGCAACCTGGAGCTGCTCTATCGCGATCCGGCGATTTCCAGCATGACCCCGATTCCGGTGCGATCGCGAGTTCGACCGCCGACTCAGCCGAGCAAGGTTCATTACGCCGGCATGAACGTGGGCCGGTTCCTGCTCCAGGACGTATACGCCGGCCTGACCGGCGTGGAACGGGGCTCGATCCGGCGGGTTCGCATTATCGGTGTCCCTCCCAAAGTGCAACCCCACATGAATGTGCCCGCTCTCGGCGTGAGTCATGAAGAGACCGGCAAGTACGTGCTCGGAACGGTGCCGGTAAGGGAAGACGGTTCGGCCTGCTTCGAGGTTCCCTCGGGTGTTTCGGTATTTTTTCAGGCCCTCGACGAAGAGGGGCGAGCGGTGCAGACGATGCGTTCGCTCACCTACGTTCAGGCGGGTGAGGCCCTGTCATGCGTGGGCTGCCACGAGAACCGTGAGCAGACACCGACTGCGCCGATCATGCCGCAGGCCTTGCTCGAGGCGCCGGCCGGGTTGACGTTGGGTTGCGAGGGCTCGTGGCCGTTGCGGTTCGACCAGATGGTCCAGCCGGTTCTGGACCGGCTGTGCACGAATTGCCATAGCCCAGGAGGGGAGGCTCCCGAGTACGACCTGACCGGTCCCAAGGCCCACGGGGCGCTCCTGGGGTACGCCGATGGCGATTTGCAGAAGCTCGTTTTTGAGAAAGACTTCTCCACCGCTGGTGAAAGCCCTTCGCTCAAGAGCAAGCTTCTGGAGTACCTTGCGACCGACGACGTGCACGGAAAGATGCCACTCAGCCGGGAGGACCGGGAGAGGCTGTACACCTGGATGGACACCTACGGACACACCCAAGGTTCGTTCAGTGCGGAGCAGGAGGCGGAGTTGATCCGGTTTAAGGAGCAGTACCGTTTCTTGTTCGAGGCCCCTCGCTGATCCAGTGACGATTGACTCCTCAGCTCATGAATAATCCGGATTAGGATTACCTGCAGAAGGTCGGCAAGACGGGCAAGTTCATTTCCGCTACGCCGCATACCATCGCACGCTATGCACGACTGGTCGGCAATTGAAATCAACCCTCCGGCTGAGGCGGGTCAGCGTGGCGCCGCCGGGCCGGGAGCCGGGTGAAGCAGCAAGTCGACGATTGCCCCATAGGCGGGCTTCCGCTGGTTGTTGGAGTCGAAGATCAGAGGGTGCTGCCCGAATCGCCATGTGCGACGGTCGCTGAGGCCCCAGAAGGTTACCCGTTCCACAGTGCCCTTATGCTGAATGAAGATGGCGAACAGCCTCGCGTAGGCGTCTGCCTGGGCCTCGAGGTCTTCAGGTGAAGGCGGCGGGCCAACAGACCGGCGGCCACCGAAGCCAGGCCCGCGGCCGAACTGCCCCCCCGAGGCGCCCCGGATCGTCACGTCGAGTTCCGTGATGATGACTTTCAGTCCGAGCTCCGCGTAGTCGGCAATCGCCTTGTCGAGGGCCGCATAGGGGATAGCGGCAGTGCTCCAGTGACCTTGGATTCCCACACCGTGGATCGGCGCGCCGTCCTGGATCAGGCGTTTGAGCAGCACCAGCGAACTGGCATGCTTGGGACCGGCCTCGATACCGTAGTCGTTATAATACAGCTTGGCGTCCGGATCGGCCTCGTGGGCGAACATGAACGCGAGCGTCAGGTATTCCGGTCCCATGGCCTGGTGCCATGAGGAATGGCGGAGGTTCTCCGTCCGGGCCGTCTCGGCACTGCCGCCGTCGTCGATCGCTTCATTGACGACATCCCAGCTCTGGATCTTGCCCCGATAACGGCCGACCAGCGTGCTGATGTGGTCCTTCATGCGTTGGGTGACTGCTGCCTTGTCGCCGTCTTGGAAGAACCAGTTGTTGGTCTGGGCATGCCACACGAGGGTATGGCCGTGGATGGCGATGTTGTTGTCGACGCACCACTTGACGAGGGCGTCGGGCCGATCGAATCGCCAGGAGCTCTCGCTGGGATGGATCGGGCCGGGCTTCATGCAGTTTTCCGGCGTCAAAATGCTGAAGTTCTCTCGGACGAGATTGAGCTCCTGCTCGGAGTAGTTGCCGGGGAGATCTCCCGCCGCACCGATGAGAAAGTGATTCCTGTAAACGTCCTTGATGACCGGCCCGTGCTGCTCCTCCGCCGGTGCCGGGTTCGGTTCGCCCGCCCCGCCGGTTGGTGTGTCCGCGGCCAGAGCGGGGGCAACCGCCAGGAGGACGGCGTTCAGAACGATCGGCAGACATGCCGTCGGACGTTCGAGCTGGAAAGTCATTCCCTGTCCTCAACGAAAAGTTCGGCTGAATGAAGCGATACCGATTGACCCGCCATTCCGTAGCATCATGGCCGTTGGAATCCACATACCGCAAGTGAGTTGACACTTGACGTGCCTGGCTGCTCACTTCTTCAGACCAACAAACAGGAAGAGCCCTTCCTTGCCGGGCGCCACAATATCCGGGAGGCCGTCGCCGGTAACATCTTCGGCCCAGCCGTAAATCCCCAGTCCGCTGCAGTCTCCCACCGGTCCGTAGTCGATGGTGTGCTGCGTGAAGTTGCCGCGCTGGTCGATGGTCCAGTAGCGCAGGTGCAACGGGTCGTCGGTCCCCGGGTCGTGCCCGCAGTGGGCCTTGTAGCGTTTGCCCGAGATCAACTCCATTCGCCCGTCGCCGTCCAGGTCGGCGAGGATCAGGTCGTGATACTGCGAGTTGGCCAGGTCGATGGCGTGCTCGGTCCATTTCCGACCGTCGCCGCTGCCGGACTGCTCCAGCCAGAAGATCCCGTAGCCATGACCGGCGCCATAGAGGATGTCGGAAAGGCCGTCGCCGTTGACGTCGTGAACCAGCATAGGCACGCTGGTCATGCCGAGGTTAAATTCTTCGTGAACGATCCACTCGCCGGAGAGCGGATCTGCCGGCGATTCGTACCAGCCGCGGGGATTGAGGAAGTCGCCGCGGCCATCGCCGTTCACGTCGCCGAAGCCCAGTCCGTGGGCACCTTTGTCTTTCGCGACGACATGCCGCGTGAAGGTCCCCTTCCCTTTCCCCGAATCGTCCAGGTCGAGGCGGTAGAAGGCGATATCGGGGCCGGCGTTCGGGCAGATCTCGCCGATGCCATCGCCGTCGACATCCCAGATGCGAGTCGTTTCTATGGGGCCCGGCTTGTCGATTTCGTGGACTGCCCACAGCTCGTCGCTCGCCTTCCCCTTCGGGTTCTCGAGCCAGCGCTGCACTGCGCCGGTCCACCCGCCGGAGACGATGTCGACGTAGCCGTCGCCGTTGCAGTCCAGCGGAATATCGGCAAAGTCGTCGTGGTAGCTGCCGTCGAAGGCGACATCGGCGTACTTGTGTGGGGTCTTGAAGGCTGGGCCTTCGTACCAGACGCCGCCCGAGACGATGTCGGGATGGCCGTCCTTGTTCAAGTCGGCCACCGACGCCGCCTCAAACGCCGTATCGGCGATCTTCACCTTTCGAAACCGCGCCGGGGCCGCCGGCTCGATCGCCTGCCACTGGTCGGCCGTATACGGTACCCCGTGCAATCGATAGACGGCCTCCTCCTGGAGTTGCGACTTCCAGTCGGAAGCGGAAACGGCATGGGCCGCGAGCCAATCCTGGTATTCCGCCGGAAGCGGGGCCCCCTCCATCGCAACCATTCCTTCGGGCGCCGGTTCGCCCTCGGCCAATTGGCATGTGATCGCCACCACCCGCGGCCGGGCCCCCTTCTGACGCGTCAGGCCGATGCTCTTGATCGGTTTGGCCTGCGGACGGACCGCCAGGATCGTTTCCGTGCCGCGGCCGACGGGCCATAGGAAGGTCCCATCCTCCTGCCCGGGCTTCTTCTGCATGTAGGCGAGTGTAAAACCGTAGGAAAGCGGGATCTGGTCCGCGCTTCCGTCGCTGTAAACCAGGTCCACCGTCGCACCTGGCAGAAGCAGTTGGTTCGACGTCGTCGTACAGCCGAGCAGGTAGACCATGTCAAGCTTTGCCCCGCAGCCCACGCTCATCCCTTCGTTTTCAGGAACGAGGGAGTAGAGCAATCCGTAGCCAAAGAACTTGAAGGGAATCGGGCCGTCGGCAACATCCCGCGTGGGGATGTTCGGATCGACGGGGGGTGCGATCGACGTCCACCCCTGCGGAAGGCCCTCCTTGGAGAAGTCCACCCGGCACTCCGGGCCCGCGTCGACTTTTTGCACACCCATCCAGGCGAAGGCCCCGCCGGTGTGCATGTCTTCGACCACGAACTGGACTTCTCGATCTTGGATCTCCGCCGTGTCCCAGGAGTACTCGCGGAACTCGTCGTGACCAGGTGCGAACGACTGACGCAGCACTTCGCCCGACTTGGCGTCGCAGAGTCCGATCCAGTTCAGTCTGGCCCCACCGCCCGGGCCGTCGTGGCCGCAGGTGAGGAACGTCACCTTATCCACCTTCAGGCGAAAGACTGGTCCCGCGGTCCGCCCCGTCGCCTGCTCGCCCCTGCCCAGCGAGCTGAGGAACGGCCCGACATCCTGGATCGCGCCGGCTCGCGACTGGATCGACCAGGTGTCGAGCGTCGTGGGGACAGAAAGATGCTTGATGGCGTAGTATTCCGGCTCCCCGCCCACGGCCAGGGAAGCCCCGACGCACCACGCGAGAAAGACGAGAATCGCAAATTGCCGCTTTTTCATGATGGCTAGCACCTTCAATCGGTAGCAGGGGCTCAAAACAACCTTGCGTGATTCATGGAAACAGGGCGGCTATCCGCAACACACTACACCTTCGGAAGCTCATAGCCTGCCCGGCGCGGACGATCGTTCCAGAAATTCGCCTCGTCGCAATCGACGAACCGCTCCGTCAGCGGATCGAACCTGAGAGTCTCGCCGACCCGCCCCAGGTAGCGCGTGATGTTGACCAGGTGACAGAACGCCACGGAACGATGGCCGATCTCGATGTCGGCGTTCGGACGTTGGCGGGTCTTGATGCAATCGAGCCAGTTCTGCAGGTGCCATCTGGCCTGCCAGAGCGCCGTCTGGTCCGACCACTTCACCTCCTCGTCGGCCTCGTCCACATTCTTGATCAATTGCTCGCGGATGCCGGCCGGGTTCGATGTGAACTTGTTGCGGTTAATCTCCAGCTTGCCCTTCTCGCCGTGGAAGATCGCCCCGCCCATGGGGCCGCTTGTGGGCAGCTCGAACACGACCTGGATGCCGTCGGCATAGGTCGCAACGACCTGCCCATCCTGACCCGGTGTGACCAGCTTGAACTCGGTCGGCAGGGTGTCGTCTTTGCCCAGGGCCCATTGGATCTGGTCGACCCCGTGGGCACCCCAGTTGGTCATCTCGCCGCCCCCGTAGTTCCGGCCTGCAAGGGCATCGGCAACACACGGACGCCACACGCTCTGGTTCAGGTGGAGATCCCAGTTGAATCCCGAGGGAATATTGCCCGGCCCGGTTCCATCGAGCTCCGGTGTCGGCCCGACGCCCGGATAGTTGACCGCCTGGACCTTGCGGAGCTTGCCCAGCCCACCGCCACGCACGAACTCGCACGCCACCCGGTTCATTTCCATGGAGCGCTGCTGCGTACCCACCTGGAAGATCGCCTTGTGCTTTCGAACGTGCTCGACCATTGTCCGCCCTTCTTGAATGTAGAGCGTGAGCGGCTTTTCGGCGTAAACGTCCTTACCCGCCTGGACCGCCTGGATGCAGGGATAGGCCCGCTGGAATTCCTGGCCGGTCATCAGGATCGCGTCGATATCGTTGCGATCAAGAAGGCGATAGTGGCCGCTGTAGATGTCCCAGCCGGCACTGCGTTCCTTCCGAAAGCCGAACGCCTGCTCGATGTTGCAGTCGGCGATGGCGACAAGCTGGCCGGCTTCCGGAATCTGGTCCATCAACAGCCGGGCGCGGAACCCGCTGCCGATCGCTCCGATGATGATCCGATCGTTTGCCCCCGGACGATTTCCCTGGGCGAATGCCGTCCGGGGAACGATCATCGGCGCCGCCACGGCCGCTGCGCCAAGGGCCAGGAACTCACGACGTTGGAGGGAACTTTTCTGTGACATCGCGGCTGTCCTTGATAACCTGTTCGATAGGTGGCGTGAGAATGGAACCCAGGGGCTGGCACTGCCTGACAAGCAAGCAGGGGCACCCGAAATCGCCAGCTTGACGCACCGTTACACCTTCGGGAGCTCGTAGCCGGCGCGCCGGGGGCGATCGTTCCAGTAGTTCGCCTCGTCGTTGTTGATGAAACGCTCGGTAACCGGGTCAAACTTGAGCGGAATGCCGATCCGGCCCACGTAACGGGTGATGTTCGCCAGGTGGCAGAAGGCGACGGAACGGTGCCCGATCTCCACGTCTGCCCGAGGCCGCTCGCGGGTTTTGATGCAGTCGAGCCAATTCTGCAGGTGCCACGTGGCCTGCCAGAGCGCCGTCTGGTCCGACCACTTCACGTCCTCGTTCGCTTCGTCCACATTCTTGATCAACTGCTCGCGGATACTGACCGGGTTCGACATGAACTTGTTGCGGTTGATCTCGAGTTTTCCCTTCTCTCCGTAGAAGATGGCCCCGCCCATGGGCCCGCTGGGAAGCTCGAATCGAACCTCCGTGCCGTCCACATAGCGCGCGTAAACGACGCCGTTGGGCCCGGGTGTCTTCAGCTCGAACTCCACCGGCAGAGTGTCGTCCTTACCCAGGGCCCATTGGATCTGGTCGACCCCATGGGCGCCCCAATTGGTCATCTCTCCGCCGCCATAGTTCCGCCCGTTGGTCGCTCCGGGGCCGTAAGGTCGATACTCGGTTTGGTTCAGGTGCAGTTCCCAGTTGAAACCGCCGGGCGTGGGCTGGTGCGGGTAGCCGTCGATGGCCGGCGATTCGCCCGGTCCCGGGTAGTTGACCGCCTGGACGTACTTGAGTTTCCCGAGACCGCCGGTCCGCACAAACTCGCACGCCACCCGATTCATCTCCATCGACCGCTGCTGGGTGCCCACCTGGAAAACGGCTTTGTGCTTGCGGACGTGGCTGACGAGCGTGCGGCCTTCCTCGATGTATAGCGTCAGCGGCTTTTCCGCATAGACGTCCTTGCCGGCTTGCACCGCATGGATCGCCGGCAGCACCCGCTGATACTCCTGGGCCCCGATAATGACGGCATCGATGTCGTTCCGCTCGATGAGCGGATAGTGCTCGCCGTAGATATCCCACTTGGCGCCCCGTTCCTCGCGAAAGGCGAAGGCCTGGCCCAGGTTGCAGTCGGCCAGGGCCACCAGTTGGCCCCCTTCGGGTAGCTGGTCCATGAGCAGCCGCGAGCGATGGCCGGCACTCACGCATCCCACAACCACGCGGTCGTTGGCTCCCGGCCGCTTCCCTTGCGCAAAAACCGTCCGGGGAACAAACGTCGGAACGGCGGCTGCGGCAACTCCGGCCACCGCCCCCAACGCCAGGAACTGGCGACGCCTCATCGAATCTTCGGTCTTCATCGAATCGTCCCTTGTCGGTATGAAAGCGCTCTCACGCCGGATGCTCATCCCCGGGCCACCAGGCACCAGGATGCTATCATACGGTGCCGGCCCTGCCGTGTAAAATGTGCGGGTCGTCCGGCCTGGCCAAATAGTGCGGATTCGGGTGAAACCGAGGCCGCCGGAGCAGATTCCAGTCTGGCCGGATCAAGCAGGTTCTCGCGGAATTATCTTCCCTCTCGTGCGGCGCACTGCCGGTGGAGGCACGGGACCGAAGCCGAAGACTCTACCCCAGGCACTTGGTCAGAACCTCGACGGTCCGGCGGATCTGCTCTTCCGTGTGGTTGGCCGTGATGAAGAATCGGACTCGCGACGCCCGTTCGGGGACGGCTGGATACAGGATCGGTTGGGCGTCGATCCCTTGCCGCAGCAACTCGTGGGAGACCCGCACGCACTTCATGGAATCACCCAGGATGACCGGAATGACGGGCGTATTCCTGCTGTTGCCGATATTGAGCCCAGCCTCGGTCGCGAGCTTGGCGAAAAGGGCGGCGCGATCCCGCAGGCGCCCAACTCGCTCGGGCTCTTCTCTCAGCAGGCGAATGCTGGCCAAGGCGGCGGCCGCATTGGGGGGAGAGCAGGCAGTGGCGAAAACAAAGGCCGGTGTAGTGTACTTGAGATACTGGATCAGCAGCCCGCGCCCGGCAATATAGCCGCCACCGCTTCCGAGGGCTTTGCTGATCGTGCCCATCCAGAAGTCCCCGTCCGCCGGATCGACCTTGAAATGCTCGCAGATGCCACGACCATGATCGCCCATGGTCCCGATGGAATGGGCCTCGTCAACGTAAAGGAGCGCCTCGTGCCGCTTCTTGATTTCAATGAATCGCGGCAGGTCCGGGTAGTCGCCGTCCATGCTGTAGACGCCTTCGATCGCGACCACGACGCGACGATACTTGCCGCGAATATCGGCCAGCAGCTTATCCAGAAATGCGTAGTCATTGTGCGGAAAGGGGCGTTTTCCGGCTTCCGAGAGAAGAGCGCCCTGAACGATGCTGTTGTGAGCCAGCTCATCGTAAAGGATCAGATCTTCTCCGCCGAACAGGTGCCCCAGGAGCGAGGCGTTCGTGGCAAATCCGCTCGGGAAGACGGCGGCTGCTTCCGTTCCCACAAAGTCTGCAATCTCTTCGTCCAGTTCCTGCAGAATGGTTCCGTCGCCCCCCACCAGCCGGCTCGCCGAGGCGCTTGTCCCGAACCGGTCGATCGCCTCCTTCGCAGCAGCCATCACCCTCGGATCGGTCGACATGCCAAGGTAGTCGAAACTCGTATAGGTAATCGTCTGACGGCCGCCGATCGTCACCGTCGATCCGTCGACTCCTTCCTTGACGCGGAAGAACGGACTCTGCAGACCAGCCGCAGCCGCGGCCGCCAGTCGTTGCTGGAGACCTACACATTCGGGAAACTGGGTGACATCGCTGGCGGCAGGTGAGATCGCCGGTTGGACAACCTCTTCGGATACGAGGGAAGTCGAAACCGGCTGCGACGGGCAGGCCACCGCAACATTCATATAGCCCGCAATGCACTCGACCAGATCCCCACAGGTCTCCAGGTCGTACAGCGAATCTTCGGAGAATCGAATGGAGAACGTCTCCTCCATGCGGTTCACCACTTCCATTCGCGTGAGCGAGTCGAGACCGAGTTCGAAGAGGGATGTATCGAGCGTGAGCTCGGAGTTGAGCCCTCCGGGCACCAGAGCACGCACTTGCTCGTAGACCGCGGCGGCGATCGATTCTTGGTTCAACGCACCATCCTTCGATTCGGATTTCATGAATTCCCCTCCCAAAATGCAGCGGAGTTTCCCTCTTCCTTATACGAATGGAACTGGTCTTCGCATAGCTCTGTTTAAGGCAATTCCTTAATTCCCGGTTCAAATACTTTGATTTCGGCGAGCCAACCGGCTATCCTGGCGGGATACAAATCCCCGTTCTGGGGTACCCGGTTGTCGTCTGTATTTGTCATGCCATTGGGAGAGGGGATATCCATGTCACATTCTCACGAACTGTCTGGATGCGTTTGTTGTTCCATGAGTCGCCGCGGGTTCTTGGCCGGGTGCGCAACGTGTGCCGGGGCGATGGTGATTCCGATTGCAGGCAAGGTCGCCTTGGCGGCGGGCCCCAAGACGAAGCGGGTTCGCGTGGTCTACTCGCTCCATGCCGACGTCCAGCCCGGCCCCGACTGGCCGAATGTGGGATTCGATTTCAAGCCGGTCATGGAGAAGATGACCGCGGCGCTGTCGGAAGGCTGCCCGGAGATCGAGTTTATTCCCACGATGGCCACCGGTGAGGACCAGGCCAAGGAGATCCTGTCCAAGGATGCCGAGGCAAATATCGACGGCTACGTGGTCCTGCAGATGAACTGCTGGAACCGTGTTGTGCAAACGCTCGTTACGTCGGGCAAACCGGTGCTGTATGCCGATTTTCTCTATGCAGGCAGCGGCGGATTCCTGGTCTACACGGCCGGTTTCCTTCGCCAGGCGGCGCCGAATTTCGGCTTCATCGGCTCGTCCCAGTTTGCCGACGTGGTGGAAGCAGCCAAGTGCTTTTCGGCGATCGAAAAGGCTGACCAGTTCGGCGCGGCGGTGGCCAAGGTGCGGGTTGCCAGGACGAAGGTGGCCGGCAGCCAGGAGTGCAAGGCCGACAAGTTGGCAGTGCTTTCGCCTTCCGAGTGGAAGGAAAAGATGAAGCAGTCTAAGATCCTCACCGTGGGAGGCGAAGGTTGGCAAGGGCCCAAACCGGTGATCGAAGAGCTCGGCGTGCAGGTTATCGAGATCCCCTATGCCGAGGTGAACGACGCCTGGAAGGCGGCCGACAAGGACCAGGCCCGCCAGGTGGCCGACATGTGGGAAAAGCGGGCCAAGACGATTGCCGGCGTCTCCCGTGAGACCCTGGAGACTTCGGCGGCCATGTATCTCGGCCAGAAGGCCGTGCTCAAGAAGCACGGCGCCGATGCGATCACGATCAACTGCCTTGGCGGGTTCTACGGCGGGCATATCCATGCCTACCCCTGCCTGGGATTCCACGAGCTGTGCAACGAAGGGTTCGTGGGGGCCTGCGAAAACGACCTGGTTTCAACGGCCACGATGGTTGCCCTGAAGAATCTGACCGGCGGCCGTACCGGGTTCATCTCCGACCCGGTGATCGACATTGCCAACCGGCAGATTATCTATGCTCATTGCGTGGCGCCGAATCGCGCGTTTGGGCCCGAAGGGGAGGATAACCCGATCGAAATCCTCACCCATTCCGAGGATCGGCAAGGGGCGTCGGTCCGCTCCCTGTTGCCGCTGGGGTACATGACCACGACGGTGGAGCTGGCATCGCACCGCAAGGAACTGCTGTTCCATCGCGGCAAAGCGGTTGCCAATATCATCGAGGATCGTGCCTGCCGCACCAAGCTGGCTGCAGAGCCGGATGGCGACCTGGAAAAGCTGTTTACCCAGTGGGACCAGTTCGGCTGGCATCGCGTGACCGTCTACGGCGACCTGAAGGAGCCGTTGTTCGAGATTGCCAAGATGCTCAACTGGAAGATCACGGAAGAGGCCTGAGCAGCGTATACCGACCTACGTGAAACCGGAAACGAGGGTGGCCCCGACGTTTCCTCCGCGAGACATATGCCATTTCGGGCTGTATCGCCGGAGAAACGTCGGGGTGGCGCAGCCACAAGAGGGAACCCGTCGGTCTGGCGAGTGGCTCAGACTCCCGTTTGCGGAGGGATTCGCCGTCAGGTTGTGTGACGCGTTACCCTGTTCCGCCCCTTGGCCCGGAGGACGTTTCGATGAGATCCGCCTGCCTCGGTCTTGCAGTTGGTATCTGCCTGATTGTCCTATCATCCTCCCAGTGCACCGGTGCTGAAGCGGATACAGGCGCCGCCCAGAACACTTGGCCCCAGTTGGAAGAGGTGATCCTGGTCTTCAAGACCCATTTCGACATCGGCTATACCGAAATGGCGTCGAAGGTGGTCGAACGATACCGCACGTCGATGATCCAGAGCGCCTTGGACGTGGTCGACGACAGCCAAAGCCTGCCCGAAGAGCAGCGGTTCGTCTGGACGCTTCCCGGCTGGCCCTTGGCAGAAATCCTCGAAGACTGGGAGGGGCAAACGCCTGAGCGGAAGCAGCGGGTGATGGAGGCCTTTCGCCAGGGACGGTTCGTCGTTCACGGGCTCCCCTTCACGACCCACACGGAGACGCTTTCCGAAGAGGATCTCGTTCGCGGACTTGGCTATTCGGACGAGCTTTGTCGGGCCGCCGGCCTGGACCTCGCGCGCGACGCCAAGATGACCGACGTGCCTTGCCACAGCTGGATCCTGCCGACGTTGCTGGCCCATGCGGGAATCCAGTTCATGCACGTGGGGGCCAACAGCGCCTCGAGCATTCCCAAGGTTCCCCTGCTCCACTTTCGCCAGGGGCCCGACGGCTCGCGAGTGCTCACCATGCACGTGAGCGGTTACGGTACGGGTTGTCTGCCGCCGGAGGGCTGGCCCTACAAGACCTGGCTGGGGCTGATCCACACCGGCGACAACCACGGCCCGCCCCGGCCGGAGGAAGTCCGCAAGCTGCTGGACGAGGTGAGGCAGAAACTGCCGGGGGTGAAGGTGCGAATCGGCCGCCTTTCGGACTTTAGTCACGCGATTCTCGCCAAGGAGAATCTTGCGGAAATCCCGGTCGTGCGCGGCGACACGCCCGATACGTGGATCTACGGTCCCATGTCGGATCCACAGGGGCGGATTGCCGCCCGACGCGCCCAGGTGAACCTGCCCACGGCCGAATCGCTCAGCACGATGCTCGAGGCGTGGGGGATCGGAGCCAGTGGGGCTGACGCCGCGAAGACGCCCTGGCCATCAATCGCCAATGGTTACGAGCAGAGCCTGCTTTACGGCGAGCACACCTGGGGGGCTTCGTTTGGCTGGGTCGGCTACGCGATGTCGTATGCCCCGGATTGGCACGAGCACCTCGACGAGCGGCACGCGAGAATGATCGCTTCCTGGGAAGAGCACAGTGCCTATGCCAACCAAGCTGAGTCGTTGAGCACGTCGCTGCTGGATGCGCAGCTCGCCCGGCTTTCGCAGTCGATCGACGTCGATCGGTATCGAGTGGCCGTCTACAATCCGCTTCCCTGGAAGCGAGACGGATTGGC
>CAYSCH010000234.1:0-2147 GCA_964429355.1 uncultured Planctomycetaceae bacterium
CCCAGCCATTATACTCATACCCGATCTGGTTGACGACCGTCGTGCCGGACGTGTCGGAGTAGCTGGTGATCGTCTGAACCCGGCCGAGGTCGTCGTAACTCTTGCCGATGCGGCGGATCGAGCCATCCACGATCCCCGAGGAACCCAGGCTGGTGACGGTGTCAGCGGACAATCGGCCGGCCGAATCGAACGCGTAATCATGCACCACCCCCCGCTGGTCCGTGGCGATTGCGGTGCGGCCCCGGCGGTCGTAGCTGAGCGATACGTGGTCGCCGTTGTTCGTCGTGATCGTCCAGACCTTGGTGGTCTGGTTCTGAGAGAGCACGTCGTCGCTGTCCGGATAAACCGCGGCCGTTTGCCAGGAGGCGTTGATTGCCGACGTATAGAGGTACTTGGTCGCCTGCGATTGCACGCCGCTTCCCGAGCCCTTGGCGTTGTAGGCGGTCATCGTCACCAGTCGACCGCCCGAGTCATATTCGTACTCGACGATGCTATCGCAGTCGGTATCGGTCTCGTCCACGTCGCCGTCGTCGTAGTTCTGGATCGTGCGGATGGTGCGTCCGGCGTCGTCGAATTGGGTCTCGGTGATCCGGCCGAGGTTGTCGATCGCGCGGTAGGCCCGGCCTGCCGAGTTGTACTGCGTGAGCGCGACGATGTAGTTGTCGGAGGAATTGGGCGAGGGCGGCACGGCCTCGGCAACGTCGGGGATGCTGCTGGAGTTGCTGTCGATCATCGCAGCCGTTCTGCCATTGCACGGGTAAAGACTCCCGACCCCTTTACCCGTTCCGTTCAATTGCCCTATCAGAAGTTCCTGTAGTACCACACTCCTAGTTCACCATCTTTACGATGATACATGACCAGGAACATGTCACCCTCTTCGCCAGCTAAGCCCCGCCTACAGTAATAGTACTCAGTGTCGGTAGCATCTGCAAATAATGCGTGCCTCTGGGGTAGCCGCTTGATGGCGTAGCGTACCATCCCATTTGTACATTTAACGTGAGTGAGATCGAGGCTGCTCTGCAGCCACGTTAAAGCCTCATCGTTTCCTTGAGCACGCAATAAGTAATCGGTAGCAGTTACTTGGTATACGGCATAATCGCCAAGGACAATACCTCTTTCCATAGCCTGCTCTACGAGGAGAACCAGCGGTTCAGGCCATTTGTCACGAAATATCATGCTATCAACTCGTACCGGATGACAAAGAACACCTCTCACACCCTCGCACGACAACGCCATCATTACGGCAGAAATCACCACGAGAGCCAGGGCCATAAACAGAAAGATGCGATTATACGTGTAAGGCGACTTGTCCAATGCCATCTTCAACCCACCGCTGACCGCTCGCCGCCGGACCCAGTAGAACCAGCGGTTCGTATGGAGCATCCAACCAACGATTCGTTCGAGGCCATCTCTCGAGTGGAGATTTCGGTCGGCGTCAACAACATCCCCACCGTTCTGTTATTCACTAAACCCTGTGGCACGAATCCTCTTCACGCGGAGGCAACTCGATCTCGAGAGGTCCGTCGCCGCTTGTTCCAATGAGCAATGTGCCGTTCTCCAACTTGTTCTTGCAGCACTGGATAGCCTCTGGCTCGCTGGTGTACGCAGTGTGCATACCTCCACTTGGGAATACCATGTTCGTGTCATTGCAGCCAGCGCATTCACGTCCTTCCTTGTCATTCGAAAGTGCCTGACGTGTGTTTAGTGGTGACTGGCTCTTGCATGCGTATTGAAAGATATCCCGATTGTCAATTGCGCATTGTGCGCATTCACAGTTCCTGCAGCGTATAGAAATAAGAGCGGACGCGATACAGTGCCGAATCGCACTGTGTCTTCTGTCATTGTAATCGAGACCCATTCTGTCAGCGACGGCTTCGGCGTCGAGTTTTGCCTTTGTCGCTCTATTCTCTGTACACAGCGTTAGAGCGCATGCAATCCAGCACGTGTCTTTTGCGTAGTCAATTTCGTCCGCATATTTGTTGCAGCAGATTTTGAGTCCCAATGGGTCTGTGACGGTAATCGGTGCGTTCTTCACATAGCGGTAGAGACTCAATTCCTTCGCCTCAAACTCGATCGGGTCTCTGCCGATGAATGCAGAAAGGCTGGCGTCGTAGTATCGGTTGCGGACATGGTACAATCCCGTCTCG
>CAYSCH010000234.1:2157-15058 GCA_964429355.1 uncultured Planctomycetaceae bacterium
AGGGGCCCGTCGGTCGTAGGGGCGGCGGGGTTAGACCAGGTGTCGTCGTAGACCGTGGCCGTGCCATAGGCGGTATAGACGTAGCGCTCTTGCACCTCGCCCGTGGCGGCGTCGACGGTGGCCGTCACACTGTAATTCGCATCGCCCGTGTAGTAGAGAACATTGTCTCCTGCGTCGAGCAAGTCGCCATCCCCGTTGCCGTCGTGGAAGCGAACGATGGGCGCATCGATGTAGCGGGCACTCCAAATGTATTGGTTGCTAGCTATGGTCGCACCCTGGCCATCGACGAAGCAATCTTCGAGGAGTTGCCACTCCTGGTTGTAGTAGTAATGGGCGTGCGACGTTCCGGAGACGATCTTCTCGATGCGGCGATTTGTGCCGTCGTACTCATACTCTGCAATCAGATCGCCCGGTTCGCCGGAATCATCGGCCCGGACCTCTACCAGGCGGTTCCAGGTGTCGTAGATGTAATGCACCCGGGTCGTCTCGTCGCCCGGCTTCGGCCCGGAGATCATGTTGCCCGCATCGTCATAGGTCGGGTCGATCCACGTGCCGCTGATGCCGGTGATTTCATTGACGGCGTTGGTCGTGCGGGTCTGAGAAGTACCGTCGTCGTCGAAGGTGGCGAAGTTCCCCAGCCCATCGAGGCCCCAGGACTGGTCGAAGGCGTCGGCACGATCGGCGTCGGTCAAGCGATCCAGGCCGTCGTAAGTGTAACCCTCGTCAAAAGCCGAGTGCAACTCGTTGTCGCGGCTGGTGCGGTTGCCGGCGCGGTCGTAGGTGTAGGTGTAACGGTCGAGCACCACGTCGGGGTCCTCGCCATAGTCGGTCCAAATCTGGTCCGTCACGCGACCGAAGCGATCCAAGGCGGCGAAGTCGTCGGCCGAGTAGTCGAGATTGACCTCGATGTCTTCGTAGTCCTCGACGGCGATCCTGCCCGCGCCGAGATATTTGTACGAGGCGTAGGTGTCCGTGCCGTCGCCGATGGTTGCCAGGCGGGACATGATGTCGTCGATTGCCTGCGTGGTGCCGTAATCGTAATCAACCGTCCGGTTGCCGTCGGGATAAACTACTTCATCGAGCCGCACGTACTTCGCCACGCCGGCGGAGGTTCCGTCCTCGTAGTTGTACTCGACAAAGAGTGTATTGCCGTCGACCACCCCGTCGTGCTCCTGGTACTCGCGGTACACCCGACCCCATCCATTATACTCGTACCCGATATGGTTGACGACCGTCGTGCCGGAGGTGTCGTAGTAACTGGTGACCGCCTGCACGCGGCCAACGGTCGTACAGTCGTAGGCCGTGCGTTTATGACGTACTAGTACTTTGGCTCCATCCAATGAATATCAGAATCAGGATACTCGACCACCAGGAAACGATCTCTGCCCTTTGTGATGAGACAAGACTTCAGAGGCTTCTTCGACGGCCAAACGTCTCCATCACCCATGGCAAAGTAGTTGGCGATGTCGTTATTGGTATTCATGTTGAAGTAGTAGAAGTATGGCATGTCGCCTAAAGCCTGGAAGTTGTTCGGGCTGTTCCATTCTTGAGAAAAGTCATACTTGGTATATCGAGCTCTGAAATCCGCATCCGTATAAGGCACCAGTAGCACTCGCCAGCTATGTACTGGCCCACCGGCTTCTAACTGGTACTTAGTTGGCGGGAAAGATCCATGCTGCTCATGATATGCAAGCAGCATCACTCTGATTTGGGCAAATCTGCTTTGCGACAGGTAATCCTTGGCGACGGTTCTGGCATCAAGGACGCGCCTTCCGACCACAAACCCCACGATAGGAAAACCCAGGAGACACAGCAGCAGCAACGAGATTGTGAGCGGACGCAGGGATCTCACACGTCAGCCTCCATATATATGTACACATGCTTATAACCACATTAAGTCCGTCACAACCGGGTGCATTCTCTTTTCGCGAGAGACACACCATGTACGATGAACGCGCGAGCGGTCCTCCAACGGCGATCAGTTACCGTACTGATACCAATTGCCGTTGGCGTCCACGCCACACCCCGAGTTTCCCGACACGCCCACGACACTCAACCCGGCTGTTTTCGCAGCAGACTTTACATCATCGCCAAGGCAATTCGACTGACCGGAATCGTCGCCGCCGCAGATAATAGCACTACAGCCAGACGGCCAAGAAAACTTGCCGAGTGTACTACTCGGTGAATCCCCTACGGAGAAATGAAACACACCGACAAAGCCCGGGCATTTCACAACCAAGATATTGCACGGTAGCGCACCAGCGCCGCCGACTGCGGCAGGAGGAGTGCTTGGAAATGGATATATCTGGTAACTGCCACCTCCTGGTCCCGTCCCCGGAATCGGATTCTTTGGTGGTGTCACAACACCGGGGATGGGGCTAAGCCGATCTTTCTTGGAACTGCATGTGCAAGTCCACAAGTATCCCCCGCCCGGCCTTTTCGCATGTCCTCCCTTGCCGGGTGTTGGGGCAGGAGGCGGTGGTGGCGAGGGCGGCGGTAGGTGGGGGTCGCCCAAGGTAGGCGGAAAGGGCGGTGCCTCCAGCCCGCTCGGATCAACATAGATCACCGGATGGTCGCCGACGTATTCGTACAGGTTCAGCCCCGCTCTGTACTCCACTGGGTCTCTGTTGATAAACAAGGAAAGGCTGGAGTCATAATAGCGGTTGCGGACTTGGTACAGTCCGCTCTCGGCGTCGAAGAAGTAGCCGGCGTAGAGCGGACCATCCGTCATGGGAGCGGCCGGATTGGCCCAATCCTCATCGCAGACCGTGGCTTGGCCATACGCCGTGTAGACATAGCGGTCGACAACCTCCCCGGTGGCGGCGTCGATCGTGGCCGTCACGTTGTAGTTGGCGTCGCCCGTGTAGTAGCGGGTGTTGTCGCCTGCGTCCGATAGGTCGCCGTCGGCGTTGGCATCGTGAAAACGAAGCACCGGGGCGTCGATGTAGCGTGTGGACCAGACGTATTCGTTGATGCCGGTCGGCGTGCCCTCGTCGTCAACGGCGCGCTCCTCCAGCATCTGCCAGTCGTGGTTGTAGAAGTACTCGACGCCGCTATCGTCGGCGAACGTCTTCTCGACGCGCCGATTCGTCCCGTCATATTCGTAGGTGGCCACCAAATCGTCGTCGGTCCCAGGCTCGAACGTGCCGTCCCCGTCATCCTCGTAGACGCCCGTCTGACGATTCCACGCATCGTACACGTGATGCACCCGCGTCGTTTCGTCGCCAGTTTTCGGGCCGCTGGTCATGTTGCCGGCGTCGTCGTAGCTGGGTGTGATCCAGCCGCCGGTGATACCCGTGATCTCGTTCACCGCGTTGGCGGTGCGGGTCTGCGAATCGCCGTCGTCATCGAAGGAACTGAAGTTTCCCAGGCCGTCGAGGCCCCAGGACTGATCGAAGGCGTCGGCCCGATCATTGTCGGTCAAGCGGTTCAAGCCATCGTACGTATAGTCCTCGTCAAAAGCCGAGTGCAACTCGTTGTCACGGCTGGTGCGATTGCCGGCGCGGTCGTAGGTGTAGGTGTACCGGTCGAGAACAACATCTGGGTCCGCCCCGTAGTCGGTCCAAATCTGGTCCGTCACGCGACCGAAGCGGTCCAGGCCCGTGATATTCCCCGATCCATCAAGGTAACTCAGCTTCACCTCAATGTCCTCATAGTCCTCTTCGACGATCCGGCCCGCGCCGAGGTATTTGTACGAGGCGTAGTTGTCCGTCCCATCGCCAGTACTGGCCAGTCTCGACATGATGTCGTCGATTGCCTGCGTGGTGCCGTAATCGTAATCAACAGTCCGGTTGCCGTCGGGATAGACCACTTCATCGAGGCGCACGTACTTCGCCACCCCGCCGGAGGCTCCGTCCTCGTCGTTGTACTGGACAAACAGCGAGTTGCCGTCAACCGCCGCGTCGTGCTCCTGGTACTCGCGGGCCACCTAGCCCTGTCAATTATTTCCCTACTTCATCCGCGATTCACTTTCCCCAATATGCCAAAATCGGTTTGTGTCGCCTCCCGGACGGAATCCCGGGAATCCCGCCGCCGGAAATTGTGCTCCCCCACGTATGCACAGAAACAAGAAATTCCACGCCGCATACGACAACCTGGAATGGGCGCAAAGCGACATTATCGGACAAAACGCCTCGGAAGGTACTGTTGAATGCAGCAACCGATAGGATACTGCTACAGGTCTCCCATGTGTGCCCACCCAGTCTTGAACCGTCGCACTCTTTCAAGTCGATTCTCCATTGCGATTTTAATCGGGATTCGGGAGCCGTCTTGAAAGATGTACCACCCAGCCAATCGCAACTGGAAATCGCTCGCGCGTTTAACAACACCCGAAAAATGGTGCTCCACGATCCGTATGTCCGTGTACACGAGCCCTTGCGGCGAACTGTTCACGATGGTGTCTTCTTCAAACTCCTTGCTCCAATTGTCTTCGGGGGAAATGACGTGCGTGGCAGATCCATCCGGATACACAACGGTCACTTCCTCAAGGACGAGCGTGCGAACGGTAGTTGGTCGGTTGTCATGGAGGCATAGATTAATTCCATAGGGTAGGCTGTCAGTGGAATAGGTCACAAGGAAGGGAATACCAAGTTGCCTCACCCGAGTATCTATGTATACGTGAAGCCGCGGCCCCTCTTGCATTTCAAACGGGGTTGAACCGCCGTACCAACGATAATCGAGGATGGCAAGACCAAGCGTCCTTAGCCAAACGCCGGCAATGATCACCAGCACAACGACTGTCCAAATCGCGTACGAGCGTTTGGTCGGCATGATTGAGTTCTTCACTGGGCAGGACTACTATCCACGCCAATGACCGGTGGTCGGACTGGAACGTTTGTGGCGCAACCGTTCGCATTGTTCGGTGGCCGATACATCAAATAGAGGGCCAAGTTGCGACCTTTCACGCAGTTGTTGTACGGTACGACATCCTCGAAATAGTGCTGCACATTGTGCTCCCCCCACCACCCGATGACCGTAGGCGACACCTTATCCGGGGTACCTGCACCTGGGCCGCCTGTTATCAACCCTCCCTTGCTATCGTAGCAGCATTGCTGTCCCGGACCGCCAGGCTTCATTGGCTGGAACGCGCGCACGCAGTGACTGGCTCCATAATGGAATTGGGGACTAGCTGGTTCAGGTTGTGTCCATACGAAACTCGAACCTGGAATGGGCCCCCTAAGATAGCTCTCCCCGGGCATCCAAACACACGGGCATGCGGGCAAAGTAGTCAACCACTGCGTTGACTTCATCGCTTCTTTCCTTGCCCAACATTCGCACCAGTAGTCGTACGCGTGAGGCAAGAGGCCGCTTGGATCAGTGTGGTTTAGGGGAGTGCCCCAAACGTATCGATAGAGATTCACATCGTCCGCAGCAAACCCAATCGGATCTCTGCTGACGAACGTCGAGAGGCTGGAGTCATAGTACCGGTTGCGGACCTGGTAAAGTCCCGTCTCGGCGTCGAAGAAGTAGCCGCAATAGAGCGGGCCATCGGTCGCCGGAGCCGTTGGATTAGCCCAGTTCTCATCGTACACCGTGGCAGTGCCATAGGCGCTGTAAACGTAACGTTCGACAACTTCGCCGGTTGCGGCGTCGATGGTGGCTGTCACGTTGTAGTTGGCGTCGCCCGTGTAGTAGCGGGTGTTGTCGCCCGCGTCGAGCAAGTCGCCGTCGGCATTGCCGTCGTGGAAGCGGACGATGGGGGCATCGACGTATCGCGCACTCCAAACGTATTGGTTGCCGGCTACGGTGGCCCCCTGACCATCGACGTAGCGATCTTCGAGGAGTTGCCACTCCTGATTGTAGAAGTAATGGGCGTGCGACGTTCCCGTCACGACCTTCTCGATCCGACGATTTGACGCGTCGTACTCGTACTCGGCGATCAGGTCGCCTAGCTCCCCGGAATCGTCGGCCCGGACCTGCACCAAGTGGTTCCAAGCGTCATAGACGTAGTGCACGCGGCTCGTCTCGTCGCCGGGCTTCGGACCGGAGATCATGTTACCGGCGTCGTCATAGCTGGGCGTGATCCAGCCGCCGGTGATGTTGGTAATCTCGTTCACGGGATTGGCCGTGCGAGTCTGTGAATCACCGTCGTCGTCAAAAGTACGGAAGTTCCCTAGCCCGTCGAGGCCCCAGGACTGATCGAAGGCGTCGGCCCGATCACTGTCGGTCAAGCGGTTCAAGCCGTCGTACGTATAGTCCTCGTCAAAAGCCGAGTGCAACTCGTTGTCACGGCTTGTGCGATTGCCGGCGCGATCGCAGGTGTACGAATAGTGATCGAGCACCACGTCGGGGTCCGACCCGTAGTCGGTCCAAAGTTGATCCAGAATGCGGCCGAAGCGATCGAAACCCGTGATATTGCCCGAGCCATCAAGATAGCTCAGCTTCACCTCAACATCCTCGTAGTCTTCCTCAACAATTGTGGCGCGACCAAGATACTTGTAGCTGGCGTAAGTGTCGGTCGCGTCGCCTATCGTTGCCAGTCGTGACATGATGTCGTCGATTGCCTGCGATGCGCCGTAACCGTAGTGGACTTCGCGCCCGTCGGGATAGGTAACCTGCGAGAGTCGCACGTACTTGGCCACTCCGGCGGAGGCGCCGTCCTCGTAGTCGTACTGGACAAACAGCGTACTGCCGTCAACCGCCCCGTCATGTTCCTGGTACTCCCGGTACACCCGACCCCAGCCATTATACTCATACCCGATCTGGTTGACGACCGTCGTGCCGGACGTGTCCGAGTAGCTGGTCACCGTCTGAACCCGGCCAAGGTCGTCGTAACTCCTGCCGATGCGGCGCACGGCGCCATTCACGATGCCCGAGGAACCGAGGCTGGTGGCCGTGTCGGCCGCCAGGCGGCCGGCCGAGTCGAACGTGTGGTCGTGCACCACCCCCCGCTGGTCCGTGGTGCTGACCGCCCGGCCCAGGCGGTCGTAACTGGTCGAAACGTGGTCGCCGTTGTCGGTTGTGATCGTCCAGACCTTGGTGGTCGCGTCCTGTGACAGCACATCGTCGCTGTCGGGATAGACGGCGGCCGTCTGCCAGGAGGCGTTGACTGCCGAGGTGTAAAGGTACTTGGTCGCCTGGGATTGGACGCCGCCCCCCGAGCCCTTGGCGTTGTAGGCCGTCATGGTCACCAGCCGCCCGCCCGAGTCATACTGGTAATCAACCGTCGCGTCCTGGTCGGTGTCGGTCTCCGCGGCCGTGCCGTCGTCGTAGTTCTGGATCGTCTTGATGACCCGGCCCGCGTCGTCGTATTGGGTCTCGGTGATTCGGCCGAGGTTGTCGATCGCGCGGTAGGCCCGGCCCGCCGAGCTGTACTGCGTCAATGCGACGATGTAGTTGTCGGACGAATTGGGCGAGGGCGGCGCAGCCTCGGCAACGTCCGGGATGCCGTTGGTATTCGAGTCGACGAGCGCCCCCGTTGTGCCGTTGAAGAAGTAGTGCGTCAGGCCCGAATCCACATCCTCGCGCCCGTAGTCGGTTGTGGCAACGGCGCGGCCCAAGCCGTCATACCAGACAACCTCGGCCGTGGCGTAGCTGTTGGCGGCGGTGAGTGCTCCGCTGGTGCTCGTGTCGTCGGGCAGGCGCTGGTAGGTGGCTGTGGCGATCGGCTGGCCGGCCTCGTCGTACCAGGTCTGACGCTGCTCGATCACCGTGTCGCCCGTCACATCGTCGGCATCGGCATAGGCTGTTTCGTCCAGGTCAAAACTGGTGTAGGAGGCGGTCAACCGCCCCAGTCCGTCCAAGGCGTATTTCTGGAACAGGCCATTCGCCGTGGCCGTCTTCACGACAGATCCCCGGGCGTCGTACCAGGTCTTGCTCGGCAGGTAGTCGCCCACCGTGCCATCATCGGGATCGACCTCGTATACCCGCGACTCGTAGACCCGGCCTCGCGCGTCAAGAAGGTTGTTGGTTTGGCCGCGAAGTTCGCCGGCCGAGAGGGTGAAATCGGCGCTAGCGTAGGTCTTGGACCAGGTAGCGCGGCCGAGGTTGTCGTAGTCTGTGTGCGTCACCACGTCGGCCGGTGAGAGCACGCCGGTCGCCCGGTCGCGCCAATCATACTGGTACTCGGTCGCGTAGTAATCGTTTGCGCCCGAGCCGAAGTAGGACCGGGACTCGGCGAGATTACCATCACCGTCGAAGGCCGAAGAAGAAACGAGCAGCATGTTGTTGCCCTGGGCCGCGCCGCCGGTGGGGTCGGTGTCGGTAGCACCCGTGTCGTTCGTGCCGATCCAGGTTTCCAGAACGTTGCCGCGCGCGTCGTAGACCACGCGCGTGATCGTTCCATCGGGCGCGAGGATGCGGTTCTGCCGGCCCATCTTGCCGGTGCCAAAGGTCTCGTAGCCGTAGGTGGTTTGCTCGTAGTTGGTTCCTTCCGTACCGGAGCCGGAGGAAGGAATATCGTCGTACATCCGCGTGGAGACCAGCCGCGTCTTGCTGTACTGGTAGGTGGTCCAGGCGGTGTAGTCCGACTGGAGAACCGTGGCCGCGGCCAGTCCCGCCAGCGAGCCGCTGTAGGCAGCTTGGATCCGCTCGGTCGTTCGCCCGTCGCGGTCGGTTTTGGTGATCGAGACCGGGCCGACGATCGTCTCCGTATAGGGGCTGGCCGCCAGGGCGAAGCCCTGGGCAGATCGGGTTTCGTGGGCCCAGTCGTTGTAGAAGGTCCATGCGGCCGTGCGCACGCTGGTCGGCGTGCCGCTGATGTCGGCCGTGTGGGCCGGACCGAGGATTTGAGTGATACGGCCGAAGGTGTCGTGCTCGTACTCGGTGGCCAGGTTCGCGCCGCCGGAGGCCGGCAGCGTCCAGCCGGCCGGGATCGTCAGCGAAAGGCCATCGGCCGTGGCGTCGTCGATGTCCTCGATCGTCTTCTGGAGCCGGCCGGTAAGCGAGTCGTACTCGTAGTAGCTCGCGCGGCCCAACTCGTCCATCGACCAGGCGAGATTGCCGCGCGCGTCGAACCACTGCTTCGTCGTGGCAGCCGTGTTCGAGCCGTTCTGCTCAGTGCTGACAACGGGCAGGCTCGTCGTCTCTTCCTGAACCTGGAACGTGCCCGAGTGCCAGGTGTAGGCATGCTCGGTCGTGATCGCGCCGGTGCCGTCGGTGTTGGCGTAAACGGTTTGGCTGGCCGTCGGATAGATCGTCACGTCGTCGACCACACGGGCGTAGTACGTATAGGCGGCCAGCAGGATCGGCCCGCCCTGAGAGCCCACCGTCAACCGGGCAGCCGTCTCCCCCTGCGCGAGGGCCCTTTGGTACGTGTAGTCCTCCACGCCGCCGGCCGTATCTTCGTCGATCCCCTCAGAAGTCGAGGCGTAGTAGGTGGTGAGCTGGAACAGGCCCGCCGCGTTGCTCAGATACGGCGAGTCGCTTGCATAGTCCACCAGGTCGGCCAAGTCTTCGTCGTAATACTGGCCGCTGTAGAGCACGAACGCCGAGGGCTCGGCCGTCAGCACCAATCGCCCCTCGGCGTCGTAGCGCTGGTAGCTGAGCACATGGGCCTGGGAGGCCGGATCGTAGAGGTCGCTGAGGATCGGCTGGCCCATAAAATTGGCAAACACCGTCTCGGTGCTCCCGTCCAGCCGGGTCTCCACCGTCTTGCGGTCCCAGGTGTTGGTGGTGCGGCTGTTGGTGCTGAGCGTCACGGTGTAGTCGGTCTCGTTCGACTTGCCGAACACGATCCGGTCGCTCACCCGCCGGTCGGCGTTGTACTCGTAGTAGAAGCAGGTGAAATTGGAGATCGGGTCGGTCTGCGTGTCGCCCCCGTTGGGGTTCTGGGGATCGGCCGGGTCGCCGTAGGCGGCCACGAAGGCGGCGTAGGCGTTGGGGATCAGCACCCGCTTCAGGCCATGCTCCACGGCCCCCGTCTCCAGGTCGTCCTGGGTGTGGTAGCGGAAATAGTTGGTGTCGTCGCCGACCCAATCCTCCCCCACCGCATCCCACTCTTCGGTGACGATCGTCTTCAGGTCGCCCGGCAGGCCGTAGGAGTTGCCGGTCACGTAGTAGTCGTAGGTCATCCTCCGCACGTCGCTCCAGGCGGACCCGTCGTACTCCGCGAGCGTCACGGTGCTGACGTGTCCGCACCGTCCCGCCGCGCTCTCGCTATCCCAATAGGCAAAGGTCCGCTTCTGGTGCGCCTGGCCGGTGGGCGTGGTGCTGTAAAGCACCTCCTCGATCCGCTGGACCTGGTTGTATTCGGAGCCGGCCATGATCCAATCGCTCACCTCGATCGTGGCCCCGCCCGGCTCCATCCAGCGGTAAAGACCCCCCTCGGGATAGGTGCTCTGATCGAAGTCAAAAAACTCCAATCGCGTGCCGTCTGGCCGGGTGAGGATCAAGAGGTCGTTCTCCGAATCGTGGACCAGCGTGTCCTCGGAGCCGTAACGGGCCGTATAACTTCCCCCCTCCTGGGCGTCGAACCACAGGGTCTGCTCGCTGCCGAAACGGGCGACCATATTCTGCTCGCCCCCCATGAGGTAGGGCAGTTCGTCCGCATCGCTCCAGCCAGGGCCAAAACCGGTGTCCAGCGAGGTCTCCCGGCTGGAGTAGGTCAGCCCGCCCCCGCCGGACCCGCAGGCCGGCGCGGCCCCGGTGGTGCTGATGGCCGGCATGGGCATCAAGACACTGCCCGAATGACCCGGCCCGCCGCAAGGGCCTCCGGACCCCTCGCCGCCGGGTCCACCACCGCCAGTGGGGCAACAATCGGGATCTTTGCACGGAGGGGTAGGGATGAGCGGCCCGTCCACGCCGATGGTATGAGGGGCGCAATTCCAGTATTCGCTGTAACCGCCCACCGGATAACGGCCTGCGTCAAAAGTCCAGAAATCGTCGATCATCCCTACGTATTCGATCCAATGGGTAATGTGGTATACCTGGATCGCGCCGCCCGTCACCGCCGGCGTGCTTTGATCGGAAACCAATCCCTCCACCGCTTGGAGCACGGCCGCCTGGGGCGACTCGGCAAAGAACCATGAATGGTCCAGTTTGAAGATGTTCTGGGAGCCGGGGGGCGTCGAGCCGGTCTGCCCGAACACCTGCACCTGCGAGTCTCTGGCAAAAAGCGCCTCCGCCGTGCCTTCCGGCAGCACACGCGACTCCACGTAGGCCGTGGAGCCGGGAGCGGGAGTCAACTCGCCGCCATAGTAGTCGGAGCGGATCGCGGAGACGCGATACCAGCCCGACGTATCGGCCACGTCCTCGTCCGGTCCCGGGTCCGTCCTCACGATCCCGCCGTCGTAGATTTCCTGGCCGCCCCCGGGATGGGTCGCACGGCCCCGAAGGTAATAGTCCGTGTCGCCCTGCAACCCAGACAACATCGTCTGTGCATCGCTCTGGCCGCCGGTGGCGATCGGGTAGTAGTTCACGCCGTCGGTCGAAATCTCGAAGTCGAAGGTCGTCGTCTCGCTTCCCAGCCCGGTCGACGTCAAAAACACCTCGCCGGACGAGATCGAGGCCGCGCTTCCCGAAATCCGCTTGTCCCCGTGCGTGAATAGGCCCTCGCCGACGACCAGGAGCGTCCCCTCATTGCTCAGCGGGTCGGTCGTCGCCACCGAGCCCTCCACGCGCAGTGTGCCGTCCTCGATCACCGCGCCGCCCAAGGAAGTCGTGCCGGTGAGCGTGAGCGTTCCGGAACCCTCTTGTCGAATGCTCCCGGCGCCGTTGATCCCATGGCTCACCGTCACGCTATCGCTGCGATCGAAGGCCAGCACTCCGCCGGCCCCGACAGTCACGTCTCCCGATCCGTAGTAAGGATCGCCTGCCGCCCCCAAGGTGCCGGTTGTGCCGCCGTTGCCCACTCGTAGCGTGCCGGAGTCAATTGTTGTGCCTTCGGTGTACGTGTTGGTTCCGGTCAAGGCCACTTCTCCCGAGCCCTCCTGCACCAGGCTCAGGAATCCCGAAATCACGTTGCCCACGGTCAGGCTGGCACTGCGATCGAACGCCAACTCCCCGGCGGGGTAATAGGGGTACTCGTAGACGCAGGTCACCTCGCCGCTTCCCAGCGTCCCGCTCGTTCCGCCCACCCGGAGCGTGGTCCCCATGCTGATCGTCGTGCCCCCCGAATACGTGTTCGCCCCCGTCAGCGTCACCGTCCCCGACGTCTGTGCCACCGTCCCGCTCCCCGAGATCGCATTGCCGATCGTGGCCGAGTCCGTCCGCTTGATTACCAGCGCGGCGTTGTTCACGACCGCGCCTGTGCCCAGCGTCCCCGTGGCCGTGTTGTCGCCGACTTGGAGCGTCCCGTCGCTAATCGTGGTGCCCCCGCTGAAGGTGTTGGTGCCGGTCAGGGTCTGGCCCTCGCTGCTCACCTTGGTCAAGGCCACCGTCCCCGAACCATCCTGGATCACGCCCGAGAACTTGTCGTAGTAGTATCCCTGATAGCCGCCGCCCCTGATGCTCAGCGTGGCCGCCCCCGCGATCCCCGAGGTCACCGTTCCGCTGCCAAGCAGGCTGCGCACCGTGGGGCTGTAGCCGTTCAGATCAAAGGTGCCGCTGACGGTCACGCTGCCGGTGCCCGTCGTACCATTGGGAAGTCCGCAGCCGTCGCTGCTGCCGGCCCGAAGCGTGCTCCCGGCCGCAATCGTCGCATTCACCGCTCCGGTAATCGCGTTACTCGCGGTGGTGCCGTCGGTGCGGTTATAGACGAGTTGCGCGTAGGTCGGGTAGGCCCCGCCGGAAGTCACCGTTCCCGATCCGAGCGTCCCGATCGTTCCCCCATTGCCGATCTGGAGCGTCGTGTTCGTCGAACTCGACGGCGCAATCGTGGTCGTGCCGGAATACGTGTTGGTCCCGGTGAGGATCAACGTGTTTCCCGACCCTTGCAGCGTCACGGTGCCGGTGCCCGAAATGGCGTTGGTGATCGTCGCCGTGCCGCTCCGGTTGAACACCACGGCAGCATGGTTCGCCACCG
>CAYSCH010000235.1:0-7503 GCA_964429355.1 uncultured Planctomycetaceae bacterium
AGTGCCAATCAAGAAGCTAGCTTTGCCAGCAGTTGGCAAGGTTACGATCAAGGCCGGAGGGCCCTGAGCTATCTCGTTGAGCGGCTGCAGCTTAGGCCGATGGCCACCGGCTATTTGGACCGGATCGCAGCGCTACTTGCCCCGACGAGACCGCATCCCCCAAAACAGCCCGCTCCGTTCGGGAGATTGCTGCAGGCCGTAGTCCAGCAACTGCAGTTCCTGATGGCAGATAAGTCGCCCCTCATTGTCCACCTGCTGGGTGGTGCAGCAAATGACTCCGCCGGGAACAAGGGACGAGGTCCACGTCCAGGTCGTTGTCGTTCCGGAGGCGTCCTTGCGGACAGATTTGACGCGCGACGCGCTGCGGAAGTTCCTCCAGATCCGGCAGGGAGCGGCCAGGGAGACCACTTGAACGGAGGTCTCACTCGTGGGGGCCTCCTCGTTTTCGGCGTAGACGGCCGTTTCCTGCTTGAGGATGTAGGGCTCGATGGAGTCGGAATAGTAGATCGTTGTTACCTTCCGGCCGACCGGACGAGGAAACTCCAGTTTGCGGATCCGGCATGGAATCCTGCGATTCTCGACAACGACTTCGCCCTCTCCGAGATCAGAGACTTTGGGATCGCTTGTACTCAACTCGCCGTGGAAACCCTGATTGACGATCTGCGGATCTGTTTCGATCTCCTTGCCGCCGATCTTGACGCCTACTTCCATCTGGAGGGTCACGCCCTGCTCCTCAACCGCGGTCAAGGTCGTTTTGGTTTCCGTCACGCTTTCGAGCGTGCCACCTTCATTGAATGCCTCCGTCCTGACTCGCACAAGTGTCCAAGCGCCCGGCTGATAGCGCCCCCAAGGATCGTGTTGTCGCGTCAGGCCCAAATCACCAGCGGCCGAACATGCGCAAAGCATGCCGACAATGATCCATGAACCACTGACGCGTAACGAACAGGACTTCACTCCGAAGGACTCCTCATGCGAACAACCCAACCATCATGTATGGGCGTGTGGCAGGATCTCAGTTGCCACAGGGTTCCTGAATCCCTAAATATACCGCCGCGCACCCAGGAAGTGCACCCAAATTAACTCTGCAGGGGGACTTTGGCAGGAGGTGGTCGAGGCAGAATCGGCCTAATCCGGGCAGTGCTCCCTCGCTTCACTCCCCCATTTTAAGGGGGCGAGTGATGAAATTGGCCGGCGCAATCCCATTCCCGGTGGATTGCGCCGGCAAGAGCGGCGGTCTTGGATCAGTTCCAGTCCAAGCGAACTACAAATCAACCCAACTTTCGGCAGGGGGTCGCAAAGGTGGTTTTTCGAAATCGCCCGAGGGTCAAATGAACGGAGTTTGACCGGGAATGGCGACCTTGTACTTGCCATCGGCGTCGGGCAGGGTGGGTGGGTCGGCATCCCAGGCATAGGAAGCGGGCGAGAGGTTTTCCTGGCTGGCCATTGCGTCTTCCCAGGAGATTTCCTTGCCCGTGTAGCAAACCATGCGGCCGAGGATCCCCATCATGGTGCTGTTGGCCATGTAGACGCCGTTGTTGATTGGCTCACCGGAGCGGATCGCTTGGAACAGGGCCTCGTGTTCGAGGACATACATGTTGCCCCCTTCACCGCGGAACTGCCACGGATTCTCGCCTTCGATGGTGTGCTTCGGGGTGACCACCGCACGGCCCTTCGTACCGAGGATCTCGTCGGAGGTAATACTGTAGCACCCGCCTTGCTGGCGGCAGTAGGAATGGACCTTCTTGCCGTCGGGATACTCGAAGATAACGGCCATGTGGTCGTAGATGTCGCCATAGGTAGGCTGCTCGACGCGGGCCTGGCGTCCACCGAGACCGTAGGCCCTGAGCGGCGGCTCGTCGCGGAAGGCCCAAATCGCCTTGTCGAGGCTATGGACGTGCTGCTCGACGTTGAAGTCGCCGGAGAGCCAGGTGAAGTAGTACCAGTTGCGCATCTGGTAGGCCATTTCCGTCTCTTGCGGACCGCGATGCCAGAGCGTGCCGGTCAGATAGTTCGACTGGACGGAGAGGACGTCGCCGATGGCGCCGTCGAGGATCCGCTGCATGGTTTCCTTGACGGCGTGGTGGTAGCGCCAGCAGAGGCCGGAGACGAGGTTCAGTCCTTTTTCCTGGGCCATCTTGGTCGATTCAAGAACGGATCGGATTCCCGGGGCGTCGACAGCGACCGGTTTTTCGCAGAAGACGTGTTTACCGGCCTCGATGGCTGCCTTGAGTTGCATGGGGCGGAAATGGGGCGGCGTGCAGAGAAGGACAACGTCGACGTCGCTGATGACCTTCTGGTATCCGTCGAACCCGGAGAACCGTTTCTCCTTGGGAACCTGGACCCGGTCGCTGAACTGTTTCACCAGACCGTTGTAGGAGTCCTCCATGCGGTCTTCGAAGGCGTCGGCCATGGCCGTCAGTACGGTATTCGGGTCGGCCGTCAGGGCGTTGGCGGCCGCCCCGGTTCCGCGGCCACCGCAACCGATCAAACCGATCTTGAGCTGGTTGTTTTCGGCGGCATGGGCGCCGCGCTGGATCGAGAGCCCCGCCAGGGCAGCCCCTCCAGCCATGACAGTCGCGGTTTTGAGAAAACCGCGTCGGCTGGTTTCCGCGGACGGATACTTGGATGCATACGACATGTCAGTTGCTCCTCTAGTTATCTATCGACCAAGTTAATAACCGGTGCCACCCCATGATAGTCCTGCCGCGAGCGCGGAGCAACAGATTGCCGGATAATCGCTGGTTCCTTCGTGCAGACTCAGGGCTATGTGGAAACGAGATCGCCACCCTCGAGCAGGGCGAAGGAAAGAGACCGACACCCGGTCTTACGGAGGAATTACCCGTTCGGACAGCCTTTCAACGGACGTTCGAGAGGTAACGCTGGAAATCTTCTTCGAGGCGGCCCAGATCGGGGCCGAAGGCGTTGCGAAAGTCCGACCAGCGAGTTTCCGGTGTGTCCCAGAATTGGGGGGCCTTTTGCGAGAGGGTCCGCAGATACTCGACGTAGTCGGTCGATTTTTGCTGGAGGAGGAAATAGGTCAGGGCCCACGCCTCGGCATAGGCATCGATGACGGTGTCGGAGTTGCGAAGCCGGCTGTCGTCGGTGACCAGTTTCTGGAGGGAGTCGGCGGGGCGGCGGCCGAGATACTGGCGGAACTGGCTCAGCCGCAGCTTGTTGACTGCGCCGATACTCTGCCAACCGCGGGAGCTGTTCAGGTCGGGTGTCTCGAAGTACATGGCGATCCCCTCGCTGAACCACAAGGGGCAATCGCTGTATCGCTGATGGAGTCCGCAGTTGAAGGCGATCTGGTGTGTGGCTTCGTGGACGATGGTCGCCACCATCGGCGCCGCGCTCGGACGCGAAAGTATCTGATTGATCTGGGCGGCAGAGTTCATCCGTGACGACAGGCCACCTGCGGACTCGATTCCCGAGAGATCATACATCGTGACGCGATTCGTCCGCAGGCTGTAGTAGGCAACGATTGTGTCGACTCCCTCGCCCAGTTCGGCCAGCGCGAAGCGGGAGTACGAACCCTTATCGGCAAAAACGCAGGCCACCAGCGGAAACTCGGGCTTCTTGAGATCGAATCCCTTGCGGCTCCAGAAATTCGTGAATGCCCTGTGGAGCCGTTCCAGCAGAGATCCGCACCACTGGGCGTATCCGCGGGACGTGTTGTGGCAGATCACGTAGTTTGCGGTGTGATGGACATCGAAGCCGGCCGGCAACTCGGCGAGCAATCGCCCGGCCAGTTCTTCGCTCGTGTAGGGTGCGAAGGGCGTGTCGTCCGACGACAATTCCACGACCTCGTCCGTCTTTGCGAGCCAGACCACGCCGTCGCGGGTCTGGAACATGCAGCTTCCGTCCTGGGCCAGGATCATGTTCCGCCCGTCCAGCCGCACCGTCTCGCCATTTCGCTTGAGGGCCAGGTGATCTATCCCGGCGGCGGGACGGACCACGCAAAGGGCGATCACGAACAGGGGAAGCACTCCGGCACACTTGACGATTCGACCCATAGTTTTTCGACCGATCCTTACCCCGGTGAAGGCAGCAATCAATCCATTATACTTCACGGGCAGCCATTTCTCTTCGAAACTCCTTGCGTCTCGTCTGCCGACGGGCAATCTCGGCCGCACCGAGGGCGGCGGCACTGCATACCACTGGGATCAACGGCGCTCGCATGCGGACGTTGGTCCAGTAAAAGGTGTGGATTGCCGTGAAGGTTACGACCAGGAGCAATCCCCAGATCCACCCGCGAAGGAGCAGATGCCGAGGCAACTGTCCTGCAAGCAGGCAAACGACTCCAAGAATGGCCAACAGCGATTCGATCGTATAGAACACGCCGACCGACCAGCGAGCCAGTCGACGCAAGGGGTTTTCGGAAGCGGTGGTGCGATGGGGCACGAGTCCCCAAAGGTGGCCGACGCGAACCAGGCACGAATAGACAAAGGTGCGCGGTTGGCTTCGAATCACGGCCAGAGCGTCGGCATAGGCCAGGCGGTCGGCCGCGGTTTCGTCGCCCGGGGCGATCTGTTTCACACGGAGGTTCCAGTCGCGGTTGAACTGCTCGGCATCCCAGACCTCTCCGGCGCGGGCCGTCTGCAGGTGGTGGTAGTAGCGGGCATTGTTGGCCAGTAGCAGGGTGTAGCCGCCGTGAGTGGTGGCCACCGTTGCTTTTCCGAAGCCAACGGCATTGCGAATCGCCCAGGGGCTCAGAATGAGAGCCGCCACCAGGACGCCGGCGCCGAAGATTCTTGGAGCCACCCACCACTCCACTGTTCGTGTGCGTCCATGCTGGTGGGAGAGTCCCGTGTTAGTTTTCAAATCGCTTTTCAGCCGACCTCGCCAGGTGCCGGCCGCCAGCGGCATGAGGAGAATGGTGAGCCCCATCCAGACGAGGAACGTGGGCCGGCAGAGGACGGCCAGGGCCATCACCCCTGCAGCCAGAGCCGCCCGGCCGGCCGTGGGCTGCTGGGCACATCGGGTGGCCGCGAGCAACCCCGCCACGGAAAGGAACGTGGCCAGGGTTTCGGTCATGATGAGCGCCGAGTGGGCCAGCAGGATCGGATCGGCAGCGACGAGCGCAGCAGCCAGCAACGACCACTTGCCCACTCCCCAGCGAAGTGCCAGGCAATAGGTCGAGACGACGGTGGCTACCCCGAGAATCACGTGGACGATTGCCAGCGAGGACCAGAGGGCTGGATCGACGATCCGGCAGGCTGCGACCAGGAGAGGGTAGAGAACCGGACGGGAGGCAATCGGCTGGTCGCCGTAGCCGAAGCAGCCATGTTCGGTGATATTGACGGCCAAGATGCGATAGTTGTCCGGATCGGCGACAAAAGTCTCGGGCATGACGGCCAGGATGCCGATGCGGATCGCGAGTGCGGCTGCGATGAGGGCGGCCATCGCAAGCCGACCGGGTTTTTCCTCGTGCACAGGCTGCGAGCCGTTTGCGTCGATCATTGCTGCAGGGAATACAGGAGAATGTTCAGTCCGATTCTTGCGGCGTCTTCGCGGATGTAGCCGCGACATTCGAGAGAATTCTGTTTTTCCAGGGCGCAGCTCAGATCGAAACGAGAGAAGATCACTCCGTAGCGGTCGCCGAAGAGGATGCGGTCCAGATCGGGGGGAACCTTGCGGAGCACATCCTCCATCCGCTGGCCTTCGCCCCTTTGCTGCGGATCTCTCCGGGTGACGGTTGCCAGATCGAAACCGCCCCGCTCCTTGGTGAAGAGGGGATGATTTGGCGGAATCGTTTCCAGCGGATTGTCGGGGAAGATGATCTGCATCTCCTGCCGGAACGAAGCGGCGAAGGCCTCGCTGGCACAGATGGCGTTGGCCATCAGCAGGCCGCCGCGTTCCAGGTAGGTTTTGAGCTGCTTCCGTTCGGCCTCGGTCAAGCTGAAGCGATTCCGCCCGTGCATGAAGACCACCGGGTAGTCGAAGATTGCCTCGTCGGTCAGGCTGATCGGTTCGTCCGCGGCAGCGGTGCGGATGCCGAGCTGCATCGCTGCGACTTCCATCAGGTTGACCAGGGCTCGGGGTGCAGCTTCACATCCCCCTGGATGCCGGAGGTTGGCAAGGCGAATCCTGCCGCGATCGGTGGGGTCGTCGGCGACTTTGGGTTGCGACTGAGCCGGAACTTCGTCCTTGCCCTTCAGCTCGCGGTTGGTCGCGTAGGCCAGAATATTCACGCCGGTCGACAGTCCGGCCTGAATCTGGTCGGTGACCGACTGGGGATACTTCATGTCGCGACCGGCGCGGGAGAGTTCCCAGAGGCAGGAGAGGGAAGGCCTGAAAACGCCTTCTTCTGCTGGCGGGCAATAGACGACGCTCGTTCGGCAGCCGAAGTCGATACCGTAAATGGGCCGCATGTACTTCGGGTCGACCGGCTCTTCGGTGCGCCAGATGGGATGCTCCGCCTCGAGCAGTTGCAGCCGGTACTCCGGTTCCGGAAAGGCCCGGGCGAGGAGCTGGCGAAAGCCGCGGTCGAACTCGGTGCCGGCCGAGTAGGCCTCGGCGAACACGAAACCGCTGCGATCGACATAGCCTCGCAGTCTCCGGGCAAGATCCTCGATCCCGGCGTCGGAACCGGGCATGGGATTGTCGTTGCCGCAGAAGTAGAGAACGGGAGATTGCAGCAGGTCGTCGACCGAGGCGGCGCGGAGATCGACCACCTGCCACGTGAGGTCCATCTTCCATCGCGACTCGACATAGCGGGTGAGATTATTGACATCATTCTGATGGGCGTTCCACTGTTCTTCCGCACCGTGGCGGAGCTTGGCCATGAGAACCGGCCGGCGGCCTTTGGAGAGGAACAGGAGGGCCATGCTGGTGGCGATGCGGGCATCCCCCTCGTCGCCGCCGACTCCCTTCCAGTTGTCTGACAGGGACCCTTTGCTGGCGAGAAGAACGGCGGTGCCTTCGCGGTACCAGTCGTGGTCGCCGATGAAACGCCGGGCCGTCAGTCGCCCCACGCGCTCGAGGCAGTAAAGGTAGTAATACTTCCAATTGCCCCCGGGAACGCCTGGGTTGTGGGTGACGGCAAAGCTTTTTCCCAGCCATTGGAGAGCCCGTTCAATCCGCCCCGCGTCGGACTCGTTTTGCTGGCAGCAGAGAATCTGTTCGCCGCGAACTTGGGCGTTGCCTTCCCGGACGCGTCCAGACGCGATCACCAGGGAGGCGATCCCCGCGCAAGTCATGCTGCCCCGTGAAGGGGACTGACTATCGGCGCCATATCCGAAGGAGCCGTCGTCTCGCTGGATCCGTTGCCAGTATTCCTGGGCCATCTTCCAGGTACGGTCGGAGACCTGCACTCCGGCTCGTTCCGCCTCGTGCAAGGCCAGGAGGGCAAACTGGGAATTCGAATTGTCGCCTTTGTCGGCGCCGGTATCGTAGGACCAGGCTCCCTGGTATTCGCCGCTCTGAATCTGGGCCTCCTGAAGCCAGCCGACGTTGCGGAGAATGTCGGTGCGGAAACGTTTGGGATCCGCCTGGGCAAAAACC
>CAYSCH010000235.1:7513-15052 GCA_964429355.1 uncultured Planctomycetaceae bacterium
AGGTGGTATAGGTTCGAACTGCGATGCTTTTGCTGGGACTATCCTGCTGGAGATAATTGACGGCCTTCTGAATCACCGGGTCGTCTGGCGGAACACCGGCGTTGAGCAGGGCGAGCGTGCAGAGGCCGGTGACGCCGGCCCCGCCGTGGGCCACGAACCCGCCAAAGGAGCCGTCGGCCTGCTGCTGGGTCCTGAGAAAGCTAACCCCCCCGGCGATTGCTTTGCGGACCTCCTCGGGCGAGATGTCGGCCGACACGGTTTGCGCAACTGGCACTGCCAACGCCACCAGCAGAATCGACAGAATCTGGATAGTTCGCATGGCCCGCGGCCCCCGGAGGGAGAAGCTTCGCGTAAGGGTCTATTCTGAAACGAGTTACGCGGTAACAGACAACGTAGGTTATGTTTTAGCATACCATGGTATTGGGAGTAACGGGTAGTCAGGGCTTTCCGCGGGGAGCACCCGCCGGCTGCCTCCGTCCATGGCACGGCTCAGGCAGGACAATCGGTAGCACCTCGCTGTCACACCGACGGCCAGCGGCGGCGCCGACCGCTCGCGATCCCTTGGCGGATCCCCACCCTGCGGTATGCTGAAGCAGGACGCCTCAGTTTGACCACTGCCTGCTGAAAGAACACGGAACAGACTCTACAGAGGATCGAGCTTTGTCGACGAAAACACGCAGTCTTGGCGACGTACTGCAGGATTTCAGCCAGCATCGCAAACTGATGCAGGACGAGTTGCAGAAGGTGATCGTGGGACAATCCGAGGTGATCGAACAGATTTTTGCGGCGATCTTCACTCGGGGACATTGCCTGCTCGTAGGTGTGCCGGGGCTGGCGAAGACGTTGATGGTCAGCACGCTGTCGCAGATCCTGGATGTGCAGTTCAAGCGGATCCAGTTCACGCCGGACTTGATGCCGTCGGACATCACGGGCACGAACGTGCTGGAGGAAGACGAGCACGGGAAGCGGAACTTCCGTTTCGTCGAAGGGCCGATCTTCACGAACATTCTGCTGGCAGACGAAATCAACCGGACGCCCCCCAAGACCCAGGCTGCCCTCCTTCAGGCGATGCAGGAGCGCGAGGTGACGGTGGGCCAGAATACCTATCCCCTGCCGGAACCGTTCTTCACAATCGCCACGCAGAACCCGATCGAGCAGGAAGGGACCTATCCGTTGCCGGAAGCCCAGTTGGACCGGTTCATGTTCAACATCAAGGTCGATTATCCCACGCTCGACGAGGAGGAACGGATCCTGGCCTCGACGACCCGGAACGAGAAGGTCGAGATTCGCAAGGTGCTGTCGAGCAAGTCGATTGTGAACCTGCAGAAGCTGGTCGGGTCGGTGGCCGTGAGCCAGTACATCATCAAATACGTTTCGCGTCTGGTCCGGGCGACGCGTCCAAAAGACGAGTTGTCGCCGAAGTTTGTCAGGGAGCTGGTCGATTGGGGCGCCGGTCCCCGTGCGGGGCAGTTCCTGATCCAGGGGGGCAAAGCGCTCGCCGCGATGGAGGGGCGTTTCTCGGTGGCCATCGAGGATGTACAGAAGATCGCCATTCCCGTGCTTCGGCATCGCATCGCGACGAACTTCCAGGCCCAGGCCGAGGGGATGACCAACGACGACGTGATCCTCCGACTGGTCCGCGAAATTCCCACCCCGGAAATTCCCAAGTTCGAGCAGAAGGTGTAGTCCTCCGACTGATTATCCCGAAGGGCCCAGGCATATCCTCTCAGGGCAGAGCAGGGTGCCGCCCTGGGGAGCGTTCCCATGTCCACCGCAGAAAAATACCTCAAGCCGGAAGTGATCCAGCAGATCAAGCGGTTGGACCTGCGCGCCCAGTTCATTGTGAAGGGATTTCTGCAGGGCCTCCACGCGAGCCCCTTCCACGGGTTCTCGGTGGAATTCAGCGAGCACCGCAAGTACACGCAAGGCGACGACCCCAAGGATATCGACTGGCTCATCTACGCCAAGACCGACAAGTACTACGTCAAGAAGTTCGAGGCGGAAACGAACATCACCGGCTACCTGGTCATGGATCTGAGCCGATCGATGGGCTACACCTATCGCCAGGAGCTGACCAAGTTCGAGTACGGGATCTGTCTGGCCGCCGCGCTCTGCTACCTGATGATCCACCAGCAGGATCCGGTGGGGTTGTTGACGTTTGACGAGCGGATCCGCAGCAGCCTGGCGCCCAAGTCGCGCCGCTCGCACCTGGCGGATGTGCTTTCTCTGCTGGCGAATCTGAAGCCGGAGGGCAAGACCGACGTAGCGGCCAGCCTGACCCAGGTGGCCGCCATGCTGCGGCACGCCAGCCTGGTGATGGTCTTTTCCGACCTGCTGGCCGAGCCGGAGCCGATCCTGCAATCGTTGTATCGGCTCCGCCACGGCGGACACGACGTGATCCTGTTTCACATTCTCGACGAGGCCGAGACGACATTCCCCTTCGAGGGGATGGTCGATCTGGAAGACCCGGAAACCAATCGCCGGCTGGAGTTGGACGCCGATGCGATCCGTCGAGACTACCTGGACCAGGTGGAATCCCTGCGAGAAACGTACCGGAGGGAGTGCGCCCAGTGCGGCGTCGACTACGTGCCCCTCGACACGAGCATGCAGTTCGATCGTGCCCTGATCGAATATCTCAGCAATCGGAGGGGGCGATGACGCAGTTGTCAGGGTTCGGCCAATCTCAGGCGTTACGTCCGTGAGGCACAGTATGAAACCCATCGCGAGCCGTTGTTGTGTGGAGTGCGCCCGGATGCTCAACGGCATGGAGAAGACTCTCGACAAGTATCTGAACACGGACTGCCGGCGATGGCCTCATCCTCCTGACCGCGCCCCGAACCTCTGAACCCTGACTACCGTTTTCGATGACCTTTCTCAACGCATCGCTACTTGCCGGCGCTTCGTTGGTCGCCCTTCCGATCGTGCTGCATTTGATCATGCGCCGGAAGCCGCGTCACCTGGAGTTCCCTGCACTGAGGTTCCTCGAAGCGCGGCGAGAAACGAACCAGCGGCAGTTGCGGTTGCGGCACCTGATTCTGTTGGCGTTGCGGGTGGCGGCAATCCTGTTTTTGGCGACGGCCTTGGCGCGGCCGAGCGTGAAATTTTCTGGGGCCCTGGGAAGTCAGAAGGCGCCGGTGGCGGCGGCTCTGGTCTTCGACACGTCGATGCGGATGGAGTACGTGTACGAGAACCGGTCGAGGCTGGAAGCAGCCCAGGATTTCGGGTTGTGGGTGCTCGGGCAGTTGCCCCAGGAGAGCGAGATCGCCGTGCTCGATGCGAGGCGAGGCCCCGCAGCTTTTCAGGCCCATCGCGGGGCGGCGCGCCACCGCATCGAACAGCTCGTGCCGACCGCGGCCGCCGAGCCGCTGACAACCGTGCTGGAAGAGGCGGTCCGTCTGCTCGGCACCAGCAAATTGGCAGGCCGGGAAATGTACGTGTTCACGGACCTGGCTCGCGTCAGTTGGCCGGTGGAGACCTCGGCCGCCCTGCAGGGGCTCCTGGCCGGACACTCGGAATTGGGTATCTACATCATCGACGTGGGTGTGGAGAATCCCACCAACACCAGCCTCAGCCAGTTGCGGTTATCGGACCAGGTGATCTCGAGCCGGGCTCCACTGACTCTCTCGGCCGATATCCAGCACCGGGGCGAAAAAACGGCGCGGACGGTGGAACTCTATCTTGAAGACCGGTCAGGGCCGTCGGGAGAGCGAGTCACCCACAAGAGCAACCAGCGGATCGTGGAGCTTGACGGCGATGCAGCGCAGCGGCTGGAATTCAAGATCGACCTCCTGGAGCAGGGGGTTCACCAGGGCTACGTGGAGATCGCGGGCGCCGATGCACTGGCGTGCGATAATCGCCGATTCTTCACCGTGGAGGTGAAGGATGCCTGGCGCGTGCTGGTCGTGGCACCGACGCAGGAGCAGAGCCAGTTTCTGACCATTGCCCTGGCGCCGCTCCGGTTCCGCCAGGAAGGGCGTGCGCGGTTCGAGTGCCAGGTGATCGATTATGGCCAGCTCGTGCAAACCGAGATCGATGAATTTGCGGCCGTCTGGCTGCTCGATCCTCCGGGCCTGGAATCCACTACCTGGACCGACAAGCTGGAAGACTACGTGCGAGCGGGGCACGGTCTGGCGATTTGCCTGGGCGGGGCTGCAAGTTCCCCTGGGCCCTTGGAGGCCTTTGGCACATCGGCAGCGCTGGCGGTTTTGCCCGGCAAATTGGTCCGCCAGGCCCGCACCCCCGGGGATGTTTATCTGAAACCGGGCCTTTCCCAACATCCGATCCTGGACGCGTTTCGGACGATCGATCAGACGGTGCCCTGGGAACTTTCTCCCGTACTCCGCTACTGGCAACTCAAGGATCTGGCGGAGGACGCAAGCGTGGTCGTGCCCTTGAGTGATGCGAGTCCCGCGATCCTGGAGCGAAGGTTGGGGGCCGGCCGCGTGGTGGTGATGACCACGCCGATTTCGGATCCGCCGGGCGGTGAACCCTGGAACGAGCTGCCCAGAGGCGCGGTGTGGCCGTTCGTGATCCTGGTCAATGGCATGGCGTCGTACCTGGTGGGGAGCCTGGATCAATCGTTGAACTATTCGGCGGGCGAAACTGTGGTGCTGCGACTGGATCCCAAACACATGCATCGCTCCTACGCGATGAGCGCTCCCGGCGACTTCGAGGCTCGATTGACTCCCGATCTGGCCCAGAACACGCTGGTCGTTACGTCGACCGACGCGATTGGCAATTACCGGGTGGCGGCCGGCGGGGCGGAAGATGCCTACCGCAGCGGGTTCAGCGTGAATCTGGCTCCGGAGCAGACCGAGGTAACGCGAACCGACGAGGAACACCTCAAGGATATTTTTGGTGAAACGCCCTTTCGTATCGCCCAGCAACAGAGCCAGTTGGAGGGCAATGTCAATCGCGGCCGTGTTGGCCGCGAACTATTCCCCGCGCTGATCTTCCTGCTGGCACTGGTTCTCGCCGCCGAGCATTTGCTTGCCAACCGGTTCTATCGGGAATAGGAACAGATATTGAAAACTTGGATCCTGGCATTTGGATGCCGGTAGCCCTGAACCCCAACCCCTGACAACTCAACCTGAACCCGTGTCCGGCATGTTCCACCTGTATTTCTATCCTGTCGCCGAGAGCTACCTGGTGGTGGCGGTGGTGGCCCTTGCGCTGCTGGCGCTCTTGGCGGTGGGACCGGGCGCGTCGCGGGTGAATCGGCGCCGGCGGCGGATTCTGGCGTCGTTGCGAGCGGCGGCGATCCTGGCGGTGCTGTTTGCCATGTTACGGCCGACGATCGTCTACACGACGAAGACGCCGTTGGCCGCCTCGATCGTGCTCCTCCTGGATCTGTCGCGGAGCATGACCGTACCCGATGAGGTGAACGGGCAGACCCGCTACCAATCGCTGCAAGGAACTCTGGACAGCTCTCGAGGCGCGCTGAAGGAACTCGGCAAGCGTTTTGACGTCAAGGCCTACGGTTTCGATCGCAACGTGCGTCCTCTGGAGGTTGTTGACGGCCGGATCACTCTGCCGGCGGCGCCGGAGGGACGCGAAACGGCGATCGGCCAGTCGCTCGACACGGTTCTCCGCCAGGAGGCCGGCGAGCGGCTCCTGGGAGTTTTTCTGCTGAGCGACGGGGCCCAGCGTGCCTTGCCACCAGCCGACCTGTTGCCCCAGCAGGCGGCCAATCAGCTGCGGAGTCGTGGAGATTCGCTGTGGACACTGCGATTCGGTCAGTCGAAAGGTCTGGGGCAGGCTCGCGACCTGGCCGTCAATCAATTGATGGCCAACGACCAGGTGTTCGTGAACAACGAGCTGACCGTAGGGGGCCACTTGCGTGTCGACGGTTTCGCAAACAAGCCCGTTGCGGTGCGGCTGCTGTTCGAGACGTCGCCCGACAAACTGGAACCGGTGGCCATCGAGGAACTGACGGCCAAGACCGATGGCGAGGAAGTTCCCTTCGAATTCCACTACGCTCCGGCCCAGCCCGGCGAGCACAAGCTGACGGTCGAGGTCGTGGAGCAGCCGGGCGAACTTGTTACGACGAACAATCGGATCAGCACGTTCGTCAATGTTCTCAAGGGTGGGCTCCGAGTGTTGTTTCTGGCAGGCTCTCCGCCAAACGGCTACGAGCTGAACTTTCTCGGCCGCGCGCTGGATGCTTCTCCCGATATCCACGTCGACACGGTTCCGATCGATCCGCGTCACAAAGCGGAAACGCGTCCGGCCGACTTGGGCGAGCGTCTCAAGCCGGGCCAGTACGAAGTCTACATTCTGGGGGATCTGGACAGCACGGCTTTCGAGTCGGAGGACATGGAAAACCTGGTCGAGGCAGTTTCTCGCGGCGCGGGTTTGATCATGTTGGGCGGATTCCACAGTTTTGGCCCGGGCGGCTATGCCGACACGCCCCTGGCGAAGATACTCCCGGTGTCCACGAACCGTCTGGAACGCCAGTCGTTCGACTCGGCACCCCGAAGCGATGTACACATCAACGGCCCTGTGAAAATGCTGCCCGCGAAGGTCAATCAGGGGCACTTCACCATGCTCCTGAGCCGAAATCTGCAGGAGAATCAGCAGCTCTGGGCCCAGCTTCCGCCGCTGCTGGGAGCGAACAAGTTCAACGACCTCAAGGGACTGGCTTCCGTACTGGCAGAGAGCGAGAAAAAGGAACCGCTGCTGGTTGCCCAGCCTTTCGATCGGGGACGGGTGATGGCTTTTGCGGGCGACTCGACGTGGCGATGGCAGATGCGCGGTTTCGAGACCGCGCACAAACGATTCTGGCGCCAGGTTGTGCTGTGGCTGGCTCGCAAGGATCAATCCCTCGAGGGAAACGTTTGGGTCGAGCTTCCCCAACGCCAGTTCCAGCGAGGACGCCGAGTCGAGTTTACCGTGGGGGTCCTGGCGGCAACCGGCGAGCCGGTCGGTGACGGGCGCGGCGAAGCCGTGATCACGCTCCCCGACGGTTCCCAGGAGAAAGTCGAATTGAACCAGACCAAGGGAGTGCTTGGGGGCTCGTTTCGCCAGACCGCTCAGGCGGGTGATTACACCCTCGAAGCCACGGTGAGCCAGGCTGGGACGGTGCTGGGTACTGCACGGGCACGATTCCTCGTGATCGAGCAGGACCTGGAGCTCGACAACGCCTCGGCCGACGCGGGGGTCATGGAGGCGCTGGCCGCGATGACCGGTGGGAAGTCGCTGGTTTCTGAAGAGCTTTCCGGCGCCTTGGAGCAGCTTGGTTCGCAGGGAGAATCGCTCGTCGAAACGACGGAGGTCAAACAGAACTTGTGGGATACGTGGCTTCTTTTTCTGACGGTGGTTGGCATCCTGGGTGTAGAATGGTATCTTCGCAAGAGGTGGGGATTGGTTTGACAGGAAGGCCCGAGGAATGAGGGCCGCCCGCTGGACGCGGGTATTGGGGTGGCAGAAAAACTGCATTCTCGGCGCCGCACTTTGCTGGCCTCATGGTTTGGTCACGGCAGACCACCTTGATTGCTCGAACTCCTTCGATGGGAATAGTCTGCCCCGTCAGCCACGGTC
>CAYSCH010000236.1:0-9586 GCA_964429355.1 uncultured Planctomycetaceae bacterium
GGACGCGAGGTGGCCCGCCACGTGGGAGCGGCGAGTCTGGACACGCTCCGATCGCTCATGACGAGGCCCCCAGTTTCGCGGGTGGATCCATCGCCCGCGTCGCCGCCGGCTGCCGCGAGGAGTGGCGCCGGCGGAACTGGGGGGCAATCGAGGAAAGGGTGCTGATGGGCAGATTGTCGGGTGAGCGACAGCGAGACTGGGTCTCCAGGCACGGGACCATAGTGGCTCGGCTGTGGGAGCGGTACAAGGCCGTGCTGACCCACCGCGGTGAGCGGGTGCCTCGTGCGGTGAATCCGGGCAGCCGCCTGGAAGTCATGCGGCAGCGTCTGCGCCGATCTCCTCCGGCCGATTTGCGTTTCGAATCGGTCGCTGAGGCGGAAGAAATCGGCGAGTGCGATCATTTGCTGGCTTTACGGCCGTGCCAACCGACCACACATCTCCCGGGCACGCCGGAAAAAACCTCTGTGCTTGCTGATCGATTCGACCAGGACCAGGAACTCTGGCATGAGTTGGATAGCCCCTTACCGGAGCGGATGCCCACCCAGACTCCGCGATGCGGGATCCCCACGAACGAGACGCGAATGACGTTGTGCGGACGCGTGATGAGCCGGCTCGACCCGGCGGCTGTCGATGCGTGCTTTGAGCAGGAACTGTGGCACGAAGTGCTCGACCCGGCGGCTGCCGATGCGTGCTTTGCGGAAATGGAGACTGACGACGCATGATTCGATGGATCGTTGCTGTCATCACGGTTCTTGCGGCGGCCGCGGCTGGGGCCACCGAGTACACCAGCGTAGCCGCCGGCGACTGGTCGAGCATTGCGACGTGGGACGGCGACGGCGGGCCCCCCGGTGACGGCGATACCGTGGTCATTGGGCACGACGTGACGGTCGACATAAATACGACGGTCGGCGACTCACCGGACTGGCCCGAGCAGGGCGGCGTGCCGGTACCCACAGGCTACGGTCTAGACGCCGGCGGCGGGATCATCACGGTCGCGCCGGGCAAGACACTCACGGCCAAGTGCGACATCCGCTGTGGCAGCCTGACGCTGGGGGCTGGGGCAGCCATCGTGCTGGACGGCACGGCCGCCGGCAACGAACGGTACGGGATCACCGGCGACGGCACGCTCAACATCGCCGGCACGAGCGAAGCGAGATGCGGGATCTCCTCGGCCTCGGCCGACGCGCCGGGGCGACTGGTGTGGGACACGACGGTTGGCAGCATCGCAGTTTCCTACTGCGATTTCGCCGCGCTCGGCAAGACCGCCCCGGGCGGCGGTCCGGGGCCTGGCATCGACGCGTCACCCGGCGTACGGCTGGCGGCAGACGATACGGGCGGCATCACCGTGGGTAATTGCAGCTTTGCCAGCTCGATCACGCGCGTCGAGGTGGAGGTGCTTGGCGCCGGGCTGCTCGATTTTTCAGGAAACACCTCGGCCTGCCTGACGCACCTGGGATCATGCGGCGGCGGCCAGGTCGACGGAAATGCGTGTCTCGAGAATGTCCGCATCACTCCGTCGATGAGCCTCGATATCGCCGGAAACTATTTCGGGGCGGGTCTGCGGACCGTGCCCCGTGTGGGCGAGATGCAGGTCTATGCCGGCGTCACGATCGCGGATTGTCTGATCCGCACTCGCGTGCCGGATTCCTCGCGGGTCTCGTGTGACGTGGAGGATTGCTACCTGATCTCCACGGCCAACGAGCGGCAGACCGTGACGCTCGACGGCACGGTAACGGCCGGCACATTCACCCTCACCTTCGGCGCCGAGACGACGGCGGCGATCAGCATCAGCGCCAACGCGGCGACGATGCAGGCGGCACTCGAGGCCCTCACAGCAATCGGCCCAGGCGACGTGCTGGTCAGTCAATACGGCAAGACGTGGCAGATCGAATTCACAGGCGCGCTGGCCGAAACCGATGTGGCCCTGCTGGTGGCCGATAGTACTGGGCTGACTGGCGGCGCCGCGATCGTGGCCGAGACGGCCCTCTCGCCGCTCCACCTGGTGGTGACCGCCCAGCGGAGCCTCCAGCGCGTCAGTGGCTGCGTGTTTGAACGGACGGACCATTACGCTGGCACGGCATCGGTGATTGGCCGCTGCATCGAGATCGACGTCGATGGCCAGACCGTCGACGTCTTCAGCAACCTGGTCTTGCCCGGCAGCGCCGTACAAATGGGATTGGTACTGGTCCCGTCCACCTACGACCGCAATATCTATCTCTCCTACAACACGGTGGCCGTGGAGAACGCGGCCATGATTTGGTGGGGCCTCTATGGCGGTCCCGAGGCGGCGTCCGTGCGACAGTGCAAGAGCAATCTCGTCCGGGCCACCACGGGCGGCTATAAAGGCCGGCGAGTCGGGGACCAGGCCGATCTCGATCCGATCTCCGTGTCGAGCTGTGATTACAACGCGGGCTGGGGACTCACTGCCGGCTCGGCCGGCCGCGGCTACGATCAAGGTGGATCGGCCGATCCGGTGTGGGTGGGCGGCGACGCGGCGACCCTGGGAGTCGATGCCCATGGCACGGGACTGGATGGCGACCCGGCATTTGCCGATGCCACGCGATCGCTCGCGACCTGGGGAGCCGTGGAGCACAGTACTGACGGATCGGTGGCCGCGGCCCTGGCGATTCTCCAGGCGGACCCGGCCGAGATAGCCGACCTGGTGGCGTGGGTGCGAGAGGGCTGGGCGGCCACTGCCACTGACCTGATCGACGCCGGCCACGATGGGCGGACGCTCGGCATTCAACCTGTCGGCGCGGATCCGCCTGACTGGAATCGATCCCACGTGCCATTGGGATCGGCCGGTACGGGCGTGCTGGGGATGATTCCCGTGGTGCTGGCGATTGGCTTGATTCTGAAAGGACGGAGACGATGAGGACGAAGACCCTGTTGACGAAGACCCTTGCTGCGCTCTCGCTCTTGCTGGCGAGTTGCTGCGCGAGCGAACCGAACCCGAAGAGCTACACGGCCTCAGCGAGCGGAGCGAACGTCGTGCTGGCAGCGCAGACCGGCCGCGGGTACACCATTCACTCGGTGGCCATCCAGGCGGCTGACCAGGCCACAGCGAAGGTCGCCGTCTACGTGGCCAGCACCACGGAAGATCTGATCGGCTCGGCCACCGCGTCCGTGCCAATCGACAAGACCGGCCAGAACGGCTATGCCGGATTCACCTGGCAGCACAACCCAGTGGGCTGGGCCTCCGCGCCGATCGGCGAACCCGTCACCGTCGTGTTATCCGCCGCCCAGCCCGTGATCGTGAACATCACCTACTCCCTCCGGTGATTCACGGGTCCTTTTTTGTCGTTTTTTTGCCGCATGGCAGCCGGACCAGGCGGGGTACTGGGTAGACTTACTAGCGCAGAGAATCATGGCCAAAAAAAGGAAATCCAGTTTCGCTCGGCCGGCCGCGACGGGAAAAACCGCGGCGGCGCCCGGGCCGGCTCCGGATTCGGAGATCGGGGCGGAATTGGTGGAGACGGCCGTGCTCCTGCTGGTCAGGCATCGGGACGCGGCCACGGTCCGGGCCCGGCTCATCGAGCACGGCCTGGCGGCGGCGATCGCCGAGGAGACCGTGGCCGAGGCCAGGCGGAGATTGACCATCGCGGCAGGCGCCGACCGGGTCGAGGAACTCGGCCGGGCGATCCAGCGGCTGAACGATCTCTATGAGCGCTCCTGGCGCACGATCGCCGAGGATCCGACGCCCGCGGCCGCCGCCTTCACCTCGGCGGCGAACATCCAAAAGGAACTCAACCGGCTGCTCGACCTCTACCGGCCCGGGGACCTCCCGGGCAACACGATCTCGGAAGAGTCGTCCGAGCTGCAGCTTATCCGCGATTACCTGGAGCCTCTGGGTCTCGGCGATCCGTCCCTCCCGGTCTCCGAACTCGTTCGCCTGGCAGTTTGCAGTCTGGCCAGTTGAATCATGCACCTTGCGATCATGATCATCCTTGCGGGGTCGGCCGCTCTTCCGTCTGGCGGACCCCATGAGCACATCGACCGGATCCCGCTCGCGCTATGTCAAGGAGAAGGAACGCAAGCGGCGGTACGCTGCCCAGCGTGCGATGGTCGGCAGGGACATCGCGCCATTGCCGCCGATCGCCGATCCGACCCGCCGCCGTGCTGCGATCGGGTCGCTGCGGATCTGCATGGAGACGTACTTCTCTCACGTCTTCAAGTTGGCCTGGTCGCCGGATCATCTGTATGCGATCCGCAAGATGGAAGAGGCGATCGTCGCCGGCGACGGCCGGCGGTTTGCTATGGCCATGCCGCGCGGCAATGGCAAGACGATGCTCTGCGACGTGGCCGTAATCTGGGCGATCCTCACCGGGCGGCATCGCTTCGTGATGTTGTTCGCCTGCAGTCAAAAGGCCGCTATTCGCCGGCTGGCCTCGATCAAGAAACACCTGCGGACCAATCGGCTTCTGTACGCGGACTTCCCGGAGGTCTGCCATCCGATCCGCGAACTGGAGAATATCGCCAATCGGGCCAAAGGTCAGATCTATCACGGACGCACGACGGACATCACGTGGAAGGACGACGAGATCGTTTTTCCGACGATCGCCGGTTCCTTGAGCTCCGGAGCGATCCTCCGCGTGGCGGGGCTCGACAGCGAGTTCCGAGGCGCGAACGACACGGACGCCGAGGGCAAACCGCTACGGCCGACGCTGGCGATCATCGACGATCCGCAGACCGACGAATCGGCGGGGAGCCTGACGCAATGCGAGGACCGGGAACGGCGGATCAAGGGTGGCATCCTGGGCCTCGAGGGACCGGAGCACCGGATCACGGTCTTCATGGCCTGCACGGTCATCGAACCGGGCGACCTGGCCGAGCGGTTTTTGGACCGCAAGAAGAACCCGACCTGGTCGGGACACCGCACCAAGCTGCTCAACAAGTTTCCCAAGGAGATCTCGCTCTGGGAGGAATACTGGCGACTGTATGCCGATTCGCTGGAGCACGATGGGGACGGCACCGAGGCGATCGAGTTCCTTCGCGCCAACTGGACCGCGATGCACGCCGAGGCGGAGGCGGCCTGGCCGGAGCGGAAGCCGGGCTGCTTGTCGGCGGTCGAATATGCGATGCGGCTCTACTTCGAGGATCCGTACGCGTTTGCGAGCGAATATCAAAACGACCCGCTCGACGATGGGGCCGAAGAGGGCCGGCTGACCGAGGAGTCGCTCGGCCGACGTTCGAACAACCACAAGCGCGGCCTGGTGCCATCGGGAACCAAACATCTGGTGGCACACGTCGACCTGCACGACAAGGCCTTTTACTGGTCGGTCATCGCGTGGGAGGAGGGATTCCGAGGGCATGTGGTCGCGTACGGCACCTACCCCGATCAGCGCAAGCCGTACTTCTCCCTCAGCGGGATCCGGCAGACGATCGCGCGCGCCCACCCGCGGCTGACACTGGAGGGGCGGCTCTACGCAGCCCTGCAGACGATCTGTCACGAGCTGCTCGAGCGGGAATGGCAGGTCGACGGCGGAGCGGTCATGCGGCTCGAACGCCTGGGGATCGACGCCAACTGGGGCGACTCGACGGAGACTGTCTACCGGTTCGCGCGGCAATCGCCATTTTCGGCGTCGATCCGGCCCATGCACGGAGTCTACCGCGGGGCCGCGAACGAGCCTCTCGTAGGCCCGAGTCGCAAACACAAGCGAGGCGAGATCGCCGGCGACCAGTGGATCATCCCGCCGCCCAATCCGATCCGGCATGTCACGTTCGACAGCAACTATTGGAAGAGTCGGCTGGCGGCCAGGTTGTTGACTCCACTGGGCGAACGTGGATCCCTGGCGCTCCATGCGGGAGACCATCGGCTCCTGATCGATCACTGTCTGGCCGAGTATCCCGTACGGGTGACGGCCAAGGAACGAAAGGTCGACGAGTGGAAGCTGCACGCTGGCCGCGACAATCACTTCTGGGACAACCTGGTGGCGTGCTGCGTGCTGGCGTCGACGCTGGGGATCGACGTCGCGGGGCCACGCCCCGCGGGCGGCAAGAAACAGAATAAGGGGCCGAAGCGGGCGAAGGCCCTGGCGGTCTGAATTTCCGGAGAATCATCACATGGCGAAGAAGATCAAAACGACAACTGTCCCGAGGCCCGAGGCGGCATTGATTGGCACGGACCCGGCTCCGCATTTCGCAGGAAATAGCACGGAGCGCCAGGCGGTCGTGCGGCCGGCCAGGTGCCCGGCGTGCGGATCCACGTCCCACGTCGTAGCCCGCAAGATCGTCGAGCGAGATCTCGCCGGCGAGATCGCCGGGCAGCCCTACGACCGGGTGATTTGGCGGCGGCTGCGCTGCCGCCAATGCCAGCAGCTCTACACGGCCAGATTCTACGAGTTCTCCGGAATGGCCCGATGACGATCCACAAACATTGCCTGGTGTGCGGCCGAGAAAAGGACAACTTCGGAACCGTCTGCAGCAACTGCGGGGACAAGCTCAGGGGAGCCTCCCGTGAGACGGTCGCCAGGATGCTAGCACCATCCCCACTTCGGACGGTTGTAGCGGCCGAGCGGCCGACTAAGATGGAAATGGCACGCAAGTGCCCTTGAACCATCGCCGGCATTGGGATACCATTCCGCCCCCTGCTTGTATCCACTGGATCGTTGGGGGAGAATAGGCCCGACCCAGGGGGCTAGCCTGAGCCGGGCCCTGCCTCACTCCATTTGTCCCGGGCTGCCTATGGGCAGCCCGCACCCATTCTGTGAAGACTAAGCGCCACGCTTCTTCTTCACGCGGATACGGAACGCCTTCAGGCCGTACTGGGAGGCGTAGATACGCTTCCCAGAACGTGTCGTGATGAACCGCGTGAAGACCACGTGCCCATCATCGACTTTCCGGCGTTTGCCATTGGGATTCCGCGGTGATGCTTTTCGCATTGAAAGATCTCCGCATTTGTTCGCTGGTTACTCCGGAAACGCCACGTTGGGACCTCGACGAGTAAACCGACAAAACCGAGGTCTGATTCACCGGCGGTAAGGGCGCCGGAATGAACTTCAGAGGTAACAATGAGCCAGGCGCCAGAAAGACCCGCTGTCGAACTCCGACCGGCCTTCGTGTGGGACTGCCCGGAATGCGGAGAAGAATTGTTCGTCCGGGGCCTCGTTCCCGAAATGTCGGAGGAGGACCTGCAAGAACTTCGCGACGAACAAGGAGTCCAGCCGTGGGAGCTCGGGGATTTCGTGATGATGCCGGAAAACGTGCAGTGTCGCAAATGCGGGGCGTCGTTCTGCACCCTCGGCTTCCGTGACCCGTGAAAAATCCGTTGACAGCATGTCCGGACGGTTGTAGACTCGTCATGAGTGGTGTGCAACGCGTATCTCCGTATACCACCCGAGGCTGGAACTGAAAGGTAGTAAGGGACCCATCAGTTCCGTATGAGATCAAAGAGAAGCCCGTTCTCCAAGAGCGGGCTTCTCGCACTTCTTGACATTCTACCGATTTCGAGAATATATCCTAGGCAAATCGCCCATTTTCTTTGGGCTTATTTTGGCAGGCCTAAGTATCGTTCTCGCAACAACTTGGGTGAGCCGCGCAAAACCTCATGCCGAGCTCGAACTCCACGGACTTCCGAAAAATACTCGCTAGATTCTAGCGAGTACTTCTGCCGCGACGGCGAAACCAGGCCACGCTCTTGCTTACGATCGGGGTTGTTCTGTGAGAGCGGGCCCTCCCGCCGATAACGGCCGGTCGGGGCCGACCCCCTGACCGGTCGTTTCTATGGCTACCAGCGCCGAAATCCTGGCCAAGATCGCCCAGATCGATGCACTGCTCGAGAGCGGCGTGGATTCCCACGCAGTCGACGGCACTCAGACGCACTACGATCTGGAGTCGCTGCGGAAGCAGCGGTCGGACCTGGTGGACGAGCTGGGCGGGGCCAGAAAGAAGCAGCGATGCACGGCCGTGAGGCTCGACGGATGACCGGATTCGACCAGCTAGTGCGTTTCGCATCGACGCTCATCGGCAGACGGGATCACCGTGCCGAGTGGGATTACGACGGCGCGGACAGCTCGCGGAACCGGAAGACCAGGTCGACAACGCTAAAGAGCGAAGACCGGCATCTGCCGCCGCAAAAACGTCAGGCCCTCACGGCCAAGGCACGCGAAAACGCCCGGAATTTCGTCGTCGCGGCGTGGGCCGTGCGCAAGCACCTCGACTGGGTGACCAGCTTCCGCTTTCAGGCACGGACCAAAGACCGCGGATTCAACCGGGAGCTCGAGGAATTCGTCACCCGGTGGGGCATGAAAGACAATTTCGACGCTGCCGGCCGGCATAGCCTGCGCCGCTTTCTGCGGATTGCCGAGGGGCGTCGTACGCTCGACGGCGACTTCTTCACGCTGAAACTCAGCGACGGGACGGTGCAAGGGATTGAGAGCGACCGGATTCGCAACGACGCGCTTTACAACGCCGGCGAGGATCTCAGCCAGTTCTATCATGGCGTGCGGACCAATAAGGCCGGGCGGGCGATGGCCTACGCGCTCTCGACCCGGACCGATACCGGCTTCCGCCACGAACGGATCATCCCGGCACGGCACATGATCCCGATCGGCTACTTTGACCGGATCGACCAGACCCGTGGAATCAGTCCCTTCGCCCCGGCACTGAACGGCCTGCAGGACGTCTACGAGGGATTTGATTACGCGCTCGCCAAGGCGAAGCTGGCTCAGCTCATCGGATTGATCATCTACTCCGACGCGAAGTATGAGTCGATGCAGACCGTCGACACGGCCGATACGGACGGGGATGGCGAAACGTCCGACGAACGGTATGAGGTCACGCTCGGCCAGGGGCGCTTCAAGCTCGAACTCGACGGCCAGGACCGGGCGGAATTTATCGACCCCAAGACCCCGTCGGCCGAGTTCAAGGATTACTCAACGCTGATGCTGATGGTGGCCCTGAAGGCCCTGGACATCCCGTACTCGTTTTTCGACGAGTCGTTCACGAACTTCTACGGCTCGAAGGGCGGCATCCTCCAGTATGTCCATTCCTGCCGGCCCAAGCGGGCCGACCTGCTGGAATTCCTCGGATCGCTGACCGCCTGGCGGATGGCGATCGCCGTGACGGGCGAGACGCCCGAGATCCGGCTACCGAGATCGATGGAGTGGATGGATCTCGTTTGGGAGTGGATCCCCTCGGGCTCCAGACCATGGGACCGGTCCAAAGAGGCCGAAGGCGTGCTCAAGGAAATCCGCAGCGGCACGAACAGCCCGCAGGACGCGTGCCGCGAGCTGGACACCGATTTCTATTCGAACGTCGACAAGATCGCAGAGGCGATGGCGTACGCCCAGGAAGCCGGCGTGCCTCTGGAATGGGCCATTGGAGCAACGGCGACATGAGCACTGCAATCGACCAGGCCGAACGGACAGAACGCAAGATCCCAGCAGCAGCGACGCGATTCGACGCGGACGGGCTATTTCAGTTCGCCGCGGCGGCGGATGGAAAAGGCGGCCGGCCCGTTCGGCTGCACGCGAGGGACGCCCAGCCTATCGCGCATTGGTACTGGGGCAAGATTGCGCACGACATGGCCGGCGTGATCCACAAGGATCGGCTGGCGATCGACTGGTGCCACGACAGCGAGCAGATC
>CAYSCH010000236.1:9596-15040 GCA_964429355.1 uncultured Planctomycetaceae bacterium
CTGGGTTACGTCGACGAAGTGACGGCCGACACGAAGCAGGGCCTGAACTTGGCCGGCGCGATCCTGACGGACCTCGACGAAAAGGCGGCGGAGGTGGCGGCAAAGGCAGACGCCGGCGTGCCATACGAGTCGTCGATCGCCTGGAACGGTCCAGCCATCCTCGAATACGTCGAGAGCGGCATGACGGCCAAAGTCAACGGATACACGTTCGAGGGGCCGGGGTACATTGCCCGCCAATGGCACCTTCGAGGCGTCGCAATCTGCCCGCATGGTGCGGACATGAGCACGACCACGGAATTCGCAGCCGGCGGCGAAGTCGGCGTAACTGTTTTTTCCAACAAGGGAGGGGTAACGATGCCCACGACTCAGTCGCAACCCGCGACCACAGACCACGCCCAGGTCATTTCTCAGGAAATCGCTTCGTCCGCCACGCCGACGACAAACGCGGCCGCCGCGGCGACCCAGGACACCGGGAAGCCGTTGGCCACGGCCGATACCGACCGTGCCACCCTCGGCCAGCGGTTCATGCAGGCCTTCGGCGAGGACCTCGGCGCGAAGCTGTTCGCCCAGGGACTCAGCTTTGAGGATGCGACCGTGGAACACTCCAAGCAGCTTACGGCCGCCAACAAGACGCTCCAGGACGAAGTGACGCAGCTCAAGGCCCAGGTCGGGATCCTTCGCGGCCAGATGGGCCAAGCGGAACCGGCGACGTTCACGCCCGAGGGAGCCAAGCCGACCCAGGAGCTGACATCGGTCGGCACTGACAACGCGCGCCGTTTCGCCGCCGCGATCACGCTGCCGAAGCTGCCCAAAACCAAGTAGTCTCTCCGCGGTCCACCCCGTTTGTTATTTGAACCAACCGAATTGGCCGGTCGGGGCCGAATCCCAGAAGGAAGATCTCCATGGCCAGGCCAACCCTCCTCGACATCGCCAAGCGCAACGGTTCCGACGCGGCCGTCGGCTTGATCGATGAAACCACCAAGACGCACCCCGAGCTGCTGTACGTGCCGGCGAGAACCATCAAAGGCACGAACTACAAGACGCTCATCCGCACGAGCCTGCCGACCGCCGGCTTCCGCAAGGCCAACGACGGCGTGACGGCCTCGAAAAGCGGTTACACCAATCGCCTGATCGAGACCTACATCCTCAACCCGCGTTGGCAGGTGGATAAGGCGGTCGCGGACCGGAGCGAAGACGGGCCCGAAATGTTCATTTTTGACGAGGCGACCGGCATGCTCGAGGCGGGCCTCCAGCAGGTCTGCACCAATTTTTACTACGGTCGCGACTCCACCTACGGCGGCGACGTCGAGGGACACCCGGGTCTGATCGATTCCTACGACTCAACGAACATGGTCGTCGACGCCGGCGGCACGACCGCCACCACCGGATCGAGCTGCTGGCTGATCCGCTTTGGCACCAAGGACGTCAACTGGGTCTGGGGCGAGAACGGCTCGATGGAGGTCGACGATCCTCGGATCGAGTCGATCGTCGGCGAGAACGGCGGCTCCCTGACCGGCTACGTGCAAGAGCTCTTGGCTTACCCGGGTCTCCAGGTCGGGTCGCTCCGATCGGTCGTGCGGATCAAGAAGTTGACGGCCGACTCCGGCAAGGGGCTGACCGACGACCTGCTCTACCAGGCCATGTCGAAGTTCCCGGCCGGGCTCGAACCGCACCTGATCCTCTGCTCCAAGCGCAGCCTCGAACAGCTCCGCTCGAGCCGGACGGCCACGAACCAGACCGGCGCGCCGGCCCCGATCCCCGAATCGATCGTGGGCACCCAGGGGCCCATCCCGATCAAGCCGAGCGAGGCGATCCTCGACACCGAGGCCCTCACGCTCTGATCGCTGATTTGCGCGGCGGGATCCGCTCTCACACACCAGTCCCGCGAAAATCAACCTACGAGGCGAAGCGATGACTCAACCGAATATGCGGCTCAAGGATGCAGTCCTTGAGGAAACGAAGGCGCTGCCCGCCACGGCCAGCGCGTCGATTTACACGGCCGGCATCGACCTGGAAAAGGTCGCCAGCGGCCTCCACCTGGCCGACTGCGAACTGGAGGTCTCGGCCCCGGCGCTGACGACCACGATGTTGCCGGACACGAAGACCATGACCTACAAGGTCCAGATGGACAACGACAGCGCCTTCGGCAGCCCCACGGACCTGTTTCCCTCGGCCATCGTGCAGACGGGAGCCGGCGGTGCCGGCGCCGCCGCGGTCGTGAAGCGATACCGGCTGCCGACCGACGTCGAGCGCTACATCCGCGTGGCTGCCACCTCGGGCGCCGACGTGACCGACTCCTCGGCCGTGAGTGTGGGCGCGAGACTGCTGTTCTGACGGAGCCGCCATGGCCGACGCGACGGACCGATCCCTGCGCGACCTGCGAACCCTCCAGGGGATCGCGGTCACCTATTGCAGCGGGACCCTGAGGATTCCGCTGACGGCGGTACCGGCGCGCACAGTGGTCGAGGGCTCCGATCAATCCGGCGCCGTGACGACTGCGAGACTCCGCGACTGGCTGCTGGCAGCGGAGGATCTGGTCGACGACACGGATCTGCTCACGCCCGCGTCAGGCGACTGGATTGAACATGCGATCGGAAGCCGGACCGTCACCTACCAGGTGACCAGGCCGACGCTCGAAGAGCCCCCCTACCGCGAGATCGACCCGGCGGGGACCTGGCTCCGAATCCATTCCCAGAAGGTATGAGGTGTGTCGATGGGCCCGTTACGCAAGTGCGTCCAGTGGATCCCGATCGTGATCTCGGCCCTCGCGCTGGCCGGATCGATTTTCGGCGTCGTTTGGGCGGCCGCCGGCGACAAGGCCGTGTCACAGTCGGCCGACCAGGTCCAGGCCCGGACGGCCGAAGACCATGAGACCAGGCTGCGAGCCATCGAACGGGAGCTGCCGGCGATCGCCGAGAACGTCCGTATCACGCGGGCTGCCGTCGAACGCATTGAGGATCGGATTGGGACGCCATGAGCCAGAGCGAGTTTGCACTGATCGGCGAGGCGCTGGCTGCGGGGATCAACGCCGCCTTCCCGGCGATTTCCACCGCCGCCCATGCCCGCAAGACCTACGCCGAGCTGCCGGATCTGTCCACCACGGATTGGCGGATCGACGTCGTGCAAAAGGAAGAGCAGACGGAGGCGGCCGATCGCACGAGCCGAAGACACCTGTATGTATTCGACGTCGTCTTCCGCCGCCGGTTCGACCGCAAGGCCTCGGAGGCGACGGAGATTGATCCCCTGGACGAGACGGTGGAACTCGCCTCCGACGAGCTCTACGGGCTGCCGATCACCGTCAGTGGAAACTCGGTCGAATGCGTCGAGAGTCACCGGCCGACGCCGTTCGATCCGGAGATGCTTTCGAAGGGCGTGTTTTTGAGCGTGATCACTGGGACCTGGACGGTGGATCGATGATCGGGATACGAGCCAAAGCCGAATTCAACGGGCCCAAGGTCCGGCGAGCTGTCCAGACGGCCAGCTTCAAGAGTTTGGGCCACGCCGCCGCGGCCCTGCGAATGACGGCCCGCCGATCGATCCGCCGGCGGAAGAGGCCCTCGGCCGTGGGCCAACCGGTCAGCACTCAGACCGGCGCGGCGAAGAACGCGATCATGTTCGACGTGCGGAAGCCCGATGGGCCGGCGTTGATCGGCCCGGTCGCGAGCCGGATCGGGCCGGCGATGAGTTTTCATGAGTTCGGCGGCCGGCGTGGAAATCGATTCCTCCCGCGGCGGCCCGTGATGGGGCCCGCCCTGGCTCAAATCGGTCCCCGCCTGACCCAGTTCTGGGCGCGAGTCAAGTAACAGGAGAACCGACATGCTCGGCAGAAAATGCAAGGCCTATTACCTCGACGGCACCCGGGCGAGCTGGGGCACGTTGAACGAAGCGACCGGCCGCTACGAGGGCGTGGCGCCAGCACTGACCGAAATCGAATCGGTCAAGGACATCACGCTGCCTGGAGAACGTATGTCGGCTACCCAGTCGGACCGCGGGAGCGACTACGAGACAGGCGACACCGGCGGGATGCAGGGCAACGTGACCTTGACGCTCAATCACCGGGCCACCGATGCCGCGCGAGACGCCCTGCAAAAGGCCTTCTTTGCCAACTCCACCATTCCCGTGGCCATCCTGAACGGAGACAAGGACCTGGCGACCACAACCGGTCTCTGGGTCGACTGGAAGGTCGTCAAGTTTCAGGAGAGTCAGCCCGAGAAGGAACACGTGACCTATGAGGTCGAGCTGATCCCCGACTCCACCAGCGCCATCGGTCCCGAGTGGGTCCAATGTGAGGCGCCGGCATAAGGCCCGCTCCAACCCACCAGATCCATCCATTGAAAGGACCATAAATCATGCTGGGCAGAAAATGCAAGGCCTACTACCTGTCGACCGGATCCAGGGCCACGTGGGGCGCGCTCAGTGGCACCACCGGCCGCAACACCGGCGCGGCCCCGGCCAACCTGACCGAGATCCCATCCGCCAAGGACATCACGCTCCCGGGCGAGAGAATGGCCGCAACCCAATCGGACCGCGGAAGCGACTACGAGACCGGCGACACCGGGGCCAAGCAGGGCAACGTCACCCTGGCGATCAATCACCGGGGCACGGATACAGCCCGGGCGGCGCTCGAGGCGGCCTTCCTTCTCAATACGCCGATCGCCGTGGCGATTTTGAACGGCGACAAGGCCACAAGCGGTGTGAAAGGTCTTTGGGCGGACTGGAAGGTGGTCAAGTTTCAGGAGAGCCAGCCCGAAAAGGACCACGTGACCTATGAAGTGGAGCTCATGCCCTACTCGGAGGCCACCGTTCCGCCCGAGTTCGTTCAGGTCACCTGAACAACCGGCGCGTGGCAATCGCGGATCATTTCCGGAGAAATACCATGGAAACTTTCACGGACCAGGCGGGCAGGACCTGGAATCTGCCGATCAACTCGGCAACCATCGAGCGCGTCCGCAATGAGATCCACGTGGACCTCTACGAATATGGCATGCACAACGAATCCGAGGACGTGCGCCAGGTACTCCAGTTCCAGGTGCGAGGCGATCCAATCCTGTTGACGCGGATCCTCTTCTCCCTTGTGCGGCCCCAGGCCGACGCCCTGGAGATCCCATACGACAAGTTTTGCGAAGACCTCACCGGCCAAGCCCTCTGGGATGCGATCGCGCCGCTGGAGACGGCGATCGTAAATTTTACGCCGAACCCCGACCAGCGCGCCGCGATCGAGGCGACGATACGGAAGATGGCGAGCATGCTGGACAAGACGCTGGCGATCGCCAGAGCGCAGACGGAGACGACGATCGCGGACCGGAGGATCGACGCAGCGCACGAGAGAGAGCTGCGGCAACTCGCCGCACAATGTGGGAAAATGCTGGACTCGCTGGAGTCGGAGACCCAGGCCCCTACACCTACGGCCAGTTAGCGGCCATGGCCGAGGGCGTGGCCAGGAC
>CAYSCH010000237.1:0-14954 GCA_964429355.1 uncultured Planctomycetaceae bacterium
GGAGTTCCGCACGGCGCTTTTCGAGTTCGGCCAGGTCGTGCTTGAGCAGACCCACGTGGGCGGCGAGAAGCTCGGCCGGCTTGAGCCGCTTGTCCTCCTCTTCCTCCGCCTTGTCGGTGAAACGAGCGTTCTCAGCCAGGAAGTCGCGGGTGAGCTGGATCTTCTCGCGAACCGTCAGCAACTTGGGGTTGTCGTCGCCAAAGTCCTCCATCAGGCTTCGCTCCTCGAGGAGGAGCGAGAGAAGGCGGTCGTACTCGGTCTCGGCCGACTGCTGGCGGATCGGGTTTTCTTCGCGGTACTTGTACCAGTCGTCCTGCTTCTTGTCGGTGGCGCTCAGGAGGAGACTGAGGCGCTCGACGTCGGTGGAGCTGAGGAGGGCCAGGCGTTCGATGTCGCTCAGCTCGAGCTGTTCGTTCTTGGCCATGGCCTCTTCGATGACCTCGAGGCGGGCCTTGGCCTCGGTGTGTTTGACGGCGATTTCGGAGAGGGCCGATTCGGTCTTGGCGAGCCGTTCCTGGTGGATGTTGAGGCTGTTTTCACCCTTCCAGAGGAGCGGAGCGCTGGCGCGGAACTCGAGGTAGGCGGTCTCTTTCTGCTGAAGTTCCGCCCCGATCTCGTCCTTGGCCTCGGCAATCAGATCGACGGCCTTGGCACTGGTGTCCTGGAAGGTTTCGCCCAGAAAGTCCTGATAGGCGCCGACGATCCCATCCAGGATCGTGGCAGAGTCGTCGGCCGAGGGGCCGGTGTAGGTGGCGGCCAGCACACTGGCGTCCTTGGCTTTGCCCTCGCCGCCGCGGGTGACTTCGAGGTTGTCGATGATGTGGGTGACCGGATTCTGCTCCTCAGCCACGACTTTCACGAGGGAAGGGAGCTTGAGGAGGCCATTGGTCTCGATGGCCTTCTGAACGACCCGGGGGCTTTTGAAGAGCTGGATGTGGGTGGCGAGGATGTCTTCTTCGGCCGATTTCTGCTGGAAGTCGCTGCCGCCGGTGCCGGACTGGGCGGGGAGGTTGGTATCTTTGGGCATGACGAGGATCTGGACCTCAGACTCGTACATGGGGGTGGCCTTGAAGAAGTAGAGCGCACCGAGCCCGACGCCGACGGCCAGCCCGAACACGATCAGCCACATTCGCCGGCGGACGATCGCCAGGATGTCGAGCAGCCCCGCTTCCTGTTCGCCTGGATTCTGCTGGAGCATGCCGGGCATATTGGGTTGATGGATAGTGACGTCCGATGAAGCCATCTCGATTCTCCTCGTAGTACGTGTCGACCCCAAAGGTCAGTGCTCTGTCTTGTTCCGGAAGGAGCGTGGGCCCCGCCGCGAGGCGAAGCCGAGTTGACGCAACTAATGAAACTTCCGTGCCGGGATAACGAAACCGATATTGAACGCTTATGCTAATTCATTGGTGCACAACAACTTACGCATGCTGGCCGGTAACCGGTGCGCCGCTGGCTGCCGGTTGGGCCCGTTGCCAACAGGCAACATTCCGAAGTGGGCGACGTGGCGTGTGGTCACCATACTTTCTCTCCTGCAATCCCCACCCAGGGCGTTGCCCTGGGCTGATATGTTGTCGCCCCTTCGGGGCGAGATCTGTCCTCTGTCCTCTGTCTCCTGCCTCCGGTCTCCTCGGTTCATGTCCTCGCTTACGCGTCGGGTTTCGATGTGGTCTCTGCCTGCCCGTCCTCTGTCCTCTGTCCTCTCCCTCTCAACTTCCCCTCACGCCCGAGGCCTGGGTCAACCGCGTATTGTGTATCTCCTCCAGCAATTTCCTGTGCTTCGCTGCCCGCGGTTCGGCGCGGGCGCATCGCCGAGCCTGATCGTGGGCCTCGTCGAGAAGGCCTTGTTTCTGGAGTAATCGTGCTAGTTCATATCTCCACTGCACATCGTACGACCGGAGTGTCAAAGCCTGCTTGTAGGATTCGATCGCCTGGGGATACGATTTCCGCGCGGCTTGAATCGAGCCCTGCAGAAACAACCGTTCCGCCTCGGGCAGGCTGGACGCGGCCAGCAGCTCTTCCGCCCGTGAGAGAAGCTGCTCCTGGATCGCCTCGCTGCCCTCGGCCGCAAACTGTTTCGACGCAACCTGAACCAGCAGCTCCGGCGAATCCGGCAGCAGCCGTTGCACCGCCCCCGGAGCGGCCAGCCCCGCCCCAGCGATCTGGAGCACGGGGGTCAGGTACCGGGGGGAGAGGGCCAGGCTCGCTTTCCAGCCCGCATAGGCCGACTCGAACCGGCCGGCCTGGAACTCAAGCAAACCGGCGAGGTACTGCATGTCCGGATTGCCGGGGGCCAGCCGGCGCGTGCGATCGATGTGTGTCTCGTCCTGCGAAACGGGCCCAACCAGGGCGCACAACTGAGCAATTCCGCAATGCACTTCCGCCAGGAGCGGACACGCCCCGCGCGATGCGAACAGATGCTCCAGGGCCGGAAGCAGGTTCTTCTCGACGGTCGGCGATTTCCGCAGCTCCTCGAGTTGATCCTGCATTTTCGCTCGCGTGAACAGCCACGCCCGTTGGTGGACCAGCACGGGGGATGCCAGTTGGGTCAGCCGGGGGTCGCCGGCGGCAAAGGTCGTCCGCGCCTGCAGCTCCTTCGCCGTTTCCAGCTGGTATTGCTGCATCCACAGCTCGGCCAGACGCCGATGAACTTCCGTATCGTCGGGGCGCGCCTCGCCGGCTGCCGTGAGCTGCTGGATATGAAGGGCGAGCTGCGGACCCGACAGATCCGCCAGTTTTCCGGCCAGTCGCACTTCCCGCATCGCCTTTTCCACCGGAACGACGCAGAGTAGCTCCGAGAGCCCCCAGACACAGCCCGCCGCGAGTCCGCAGGCGGTGAGGATGGCCACGGCGCGGCTCAAAACGGGCCGCCAGGAGCCTGGTGCCGAGCGAGGCGATCGAAGCCGGGCGGCGCTCCCCGCAATGGCCCCGCACAGCAAGGCAAACAGCAGGAAGTTCGCCGGAATGAACAGCCCGAAGTCGAAGAGCGAGGCCACCATCTGCCCCGCAAGTGCGAAAACCCCTGCGACGGCGAACGCCAGGGTGGTAAGATCGCCTCCACGGCTGAGCAGTCGCCAGAGGCTCACTGCGATCAGCGCAAGGCCCGCGAGGAACAGGGCAAGGCCCGCAATTCCACCCTCGACGAGCACCTGCAGGTAGACGTTCTCAGCATAGTGGAACCAGGCCTCGGCGAGCCGCTCCTGGTACTGGAGATACACGAAACGATACGTTCCCGGGCCGCTCCCCACGCCTGGAAAATCAGCCGCCGCCTTGAGCCCGTCCTCCCAGTGGGGCCAGCGGGCCTCCTGAAGGATCGATTCATCGTTGAACAGGGTGGCCAACCGGGTGCCGACTTCGTCGCTCAAGCCCACCCAGCCAATCAGGAACAGGCCAACTCCCATGGCCGCCACGGGCCAGAGGACCGCCAGGCCGCGGCGTTGGGACACGACCATGACGGTGACGGTCACGAGCACCGCCGCCAGCATGGCCAGGACGGCACCCCGCGAAAGCGTGCAGCAGATGGCAGCTACAAGCAGCCCGGCAATCGTCAGCCAGGTCAACGTGCTGGCGTTGAGCTCGCCAACTGCCGAGACGATCCGAATCTTGACCCGCGAGACAGCGCCGTCGCGTGGTCTCCGCTGGGAACGGGACGTGAGATCCCAGGCATTGAAGTAGCGTCCCAGGCACCAGAGGGCCAGCCCGATCGTGGCGGCCAGGCAGAGCACGAGGTAGCCGCCGCCGTTGTTGCGATTGATGAAGGGTCCGAAAGGGCCACCCCCTTGGGTCAGAACGACGCTCCAGTAAACCTGGCCGTTCCAGGTGAGGTTCTGAGCGAGCCCGAAAAAGCCGATTGCGGCTCCGTTGACGGCCACGAGACCGAGGAGTCCGAGGTGAGTGGCCGATTGCGAGAACAGAACGGCCGCCAGGAAGAACACGCTGGTGGCCAGGATCAACAGCGCGAGGCTCTGGCGTGTGGCGGCCGGATACACGGACGCGGGGCGACGGTCCGCCCCTTCCAAACCGCCGGCCGGAAGCCCTGCCGCTGCAGACCCATCGGAGGCCGGCAGATACTGCTCGGCAATCTCGGCCGCCTTGGGAGACACCTGGGCGAGGGTAGTGCGACTGAGCGGCAGCAGATGCAGCCCTGCCAGCCCGATGGCCAGGAGAAGGGGCAGAATCGCCAGGGGGATCGGCGTTGCCCCTTTGCGCTTGGTTGTGAGCAGCAGCGACAGCGTTGCCAGTGCCAGCGATAGGAGAACGGCGCCGAGGATCCACACCTGGGCCCAGGCCTGGACGGCACCCAGAAGCCATGGCGCGGCAAGAACGGGCGCAACCAGCGAGAACCGCGCGAGCCACGCAGCCACACTGGCCGCATTACCCAAAACGCCCCCCTCGCTCTGCCCAAATCCAGTACCCTGCTGCCCCTTACGGGGCTGCCCCGCGCTCATGGAACGCTCCCGCACCGCTTCTTGGTCTTCCAAGGTGAAACCGAGAACCGTGCCCTCCAGTGCTGCAGCGATTGCCGAATCAGCAATCGCCGAACAGAAGGAGGGCGGACCATTCTCGGCGGATCTTCCCGTGCATTCCCTTGCGGATCCAAAAGCGGCGGCGTTCCCTCATCCGCCCCGAACACTACGTCGGTATATTTTCTGCGTAGTCACCCCCACGGAGTTTAGAGTCCGCCCTCCAGCAGACTTTTTTCACAGCTACGGAAAAACAGGACTGGCTGGCGGGTGTCCGCCGCCGCCCCCGCCGCCAAGACCCGCCAAACCGGCAAGTCCGGCAAGGCCAGCAAGGCCGGCGAACATGCCGCCCCCGCCCCCGCCTCCGCCACCCATCATCGGGTAGCCGGCGTCCATCATCATGGGCGCTTCTTCAACGATCTCTTCTTCTCCGTCTTCCTGCAACACCAGGTCGAGGCTTGCATCACCCAGGTCTTCTTCGGAGCCGCCCTGGGCCGTCAGAGAAATGTTGCCAACTCTCTCGCCTCTGGGGGGCAGGACTTCGACGGTGAACACACCCGTACGCTTGCCGGCATCGGCGATCACGGAGTAGGTTCCGGGGCGAAGGCCGGGAATCTGGAACTGTCCGCGTTCGTTCGCCGTGGTGGTCGTCAGAAGCAACCCGTTCTGAAAGACGGAGATCGTCGCCCGTACCGGCATCAACGCGCCGGCCTTACCCAATACTTTCACACTACCAGGTACGTTTCCATCAACCGCAAGGTGCACGCGGTAAAACCCGGCCACTGCAGGCACCGGAGTCGCAGGCACCGGAACCTCAACGATTGCCGGCGCGGGCGGAGTCGCAGGCACCAGAGCCTCAACGCCTACCGGCGCGGGGGCTGGAGCGACGAGATCCGTCGCTACCGGTGCTGCTGGGTCGACAACGGGAAGTTCTCCCAACTGTGCAGACGCCCACGAGGGGCACACCAACACTGCCGCAATGGCGGCAATCAGACAATTCATACTGGCTTTCATGTTGCTAACCTTCCGAAGTCGTCGCCTTCCAAATTACCCGGTCCTCTTCCAACCCCAGGGCCCGCACAACAAAGCAGGCTCCATCTACTCTAACCAGGACAACCCCACTGTCAATGGCCGGAACAAAAAAACTATCCGTCCAAAGAACACCCCCCACCCATCCCGTGGTGGGGGTTACCTTGAGGCCCATCCACTTTCCTGCAGCCACAAGCGAAATAGGGTAAGAAACGGAAACCACAGAACCCTATTGTCACCCTGACGGCAGCGATTACCCTTAGAGCGTCAGACGCCACCCCTGTCCTGTCCTCTGCCTCCTGTCCCCCGTCCCCTGTCCGGAGAAACTCCATGCTGCGTCCGGCAACGATCCCACTTCTGACCCTCATTCTGGCCTTCGGCCTGGGCTCGCCGAGCTTGTCCGACAATCCGGGCCTGGCGGTTGGTTTTCGGGGAATTGGCCAGAAGGTGGGCAGCGTCGAAGTCCAGGAGTTCTCCTTGACGAACTCCTCTGGAATCGAGGTCAAAGTGCTCACCCTCGGCGCCATGACCACCTCGGTCAAGGTTCCCGACCGGGACGGCAAAATCGACGCGGTCACGCTCTTTCGCGAGGACCCGGCCGATTATTTAACAAAAGGGGGGGTCCTGGGGACGGTGATTGGGCGTTTCGCCAATCGAATCGCCGGGGCGAAGTTCACGCTGGACGGCACGGAATACCCCCTCGCGTCCAACTCGCAAGGCAACCACATCCACGGCGGCCCAACCGGTTTCCAGAACCAGGTCTGGAACGTGGAGGCCATCGAGAAGCACAACGACTCGGTCGCCGTGCGGCTTTCGCTCGTCAGCCCTGACGGCCATGAGGGTTACCCGGGAACGCTCAAGGCGGAGGTCGTGTATCGGCTATCCGAGAAAAACGAGCTCTGGATGGACTACACGGCCGTCACCGACAAGCCAACCCACGTCAATCTGACGAACCACGCCTACTGGAACCTCAAAGGCGAAGGCGACGTTCTCGGGCACCAGCTCACGCTCTACGCCGATCGTTACCTGCCGACCGACGACAGGAAGATCCCGCTCGGCGAGCTCGCTCCGGTCGCAGGAACCGTCATGGATTTCACCGAACCGAGCTCGATCGGCTCTCGGATCAAGCAGGTGGAAGGCGAGAACTACGACCACTGCTTTGTGCTCAACCAAGAGCCCGGCAACGGGCTCAGCCTAGCGGCTCGAGTCGAAGAACCGGTGACCGGCCGTGTCATGGAAGTTTTCACCACCCAACCCGGTGTCCAACTCTACACCGCCCGCGGCATGAATTTTTCGCGCGGCGACCGAACCTACGGCTCTCACCCGGCCCTTTGCCTTGAAACGCAGCACTTCCCCAATACGCCGAATGTGCCGACCTTCCCGTCGACCGTGCTACGGCCGGGCGAAACCTTGCACGAAATAACCATGCATCGGTTTTCAATCGCCGATTGACGGAAAGCGCCTGCCTGAACTCTCAGCCGAGCACCTGTTCGACCCAGTCCTGGTGAGCCAGATACCATCGGACGGTCTTTCCGAGTCCCTCGACGAGCGATTGAGTGGGAGTCCAGCCGAGTTCCGTCTCGATCTTGCTCGAGTCGATCGCATAGCGGCGGTCGTGTCCCGGACGGTCCGCCACATGTGCGATCTGCAGGCGATAGGATCGGCCGTCACTTCGCGGGCGCACCTCGTCCAGGATGTCGCACAGGGCGTGGACGAGGTCGATGTTCGTCTTCTGGTCGCGTCCGCCGATGTTGTAGGTCTCGCCGACGCGGCCGTGGCGCAGGACTTCGTGGAGAGCGGCACAATGGTCTTCCACATAGATCCAGTCTCGAATTTGCAGGCCATCCCCGTAGACAGGCAGTTCCTTCCCCGTCACGGCGTTGAGGATCACCAGCGGTATGAGTTTTTCGGGATGCTGGTACGGGCCGTAGTTGTTCGAGCAGTTCGTGGCAAGAGTTGGCAGGCCGTAGGTACGATGATAGGCGCGAGCCAGATGGTCGGCGGAAGCCTTGGAAGCGGAGTAGGGGGAACTCGGAACGTAAGGCGTCTTCTCCGTGAAGGGCGGATCGCCGGGCCCCAGGTCGCCGTAGACTTCATCGGTAGAGATCTGGAGAAATCGGCACCTTTCGATGCGGCCGTTCCAAGCGTCACGGGCGGCCTGAAGAAGTCGGAACGTGCCGACAATGTTGGTTTGGATGAAGGCATCGGGTGCGACGATCGATCGGTCCACATGACTCTCGGCCGCGAAGTTGACGACTATATCGATCTCGTGGTCGCGGAAAACCCGTGCCAGAAGAGGCCCGTCTCCGATATCGCCGTGAATGAAAGCGTGACGATCGGCGTTGGGAAGATCGGCCAGGTTGCTGCGGGAACCGGCGTAGGTCAGGAGGTCAAGACTGACGACGTGTGCATCGGCCTCTTTGTCCAGCAGGTGGCGTACGAAATTGGAGCCGATGAAACCCGCGGCGCCGGTAACGAGGTAGTTGCTCATAATCTCGATGACGTCATCTGAATTGCGTCGTTCCAGGAAGCAGCGGCGAGATTCCTGACACTTTGGGGCCATTTGAACATGCCCCCCTTGCTCCTGCCAACCCGCCCGCTGAGCAAAAGGCTCGACGCCCCGATCGCGGCCACCTAGGATGACAAGAGGAAGCGGTTTCGGCTCGCAATCGCTTGGCAGAGACTCGCCCCTCCTGCGAACGTCGAAGCTGACGGGGAATTACGTAAGCTCGAGGGGCCAAGGTTGGCGCCCCTGCCGAGGGGGCGGAATGGTTCGGTTGTTGGTGCCTATGATACTGCAATTCCTTCAAAAGCCCAGTTTTGCCCTGCTTCTCCTGGCACTGTTCTCCGGCGGATGGACCCCCTCTCAAGGCTTGGCGGAGCCGCCCGAGTACTTCGCGCGGATTATTGATGAAGGGAACGTCACCTTCAAGTTCTACGATCCGGCCGGCGAACCACGAACGCATCCCGGCTACACAACGTTTCAATTCGACGTGCATTACCGCTCGACGTACCAGTGGCAGGTCGATGCAGCCAGCGGGCGACGACTCGTCGTTCAGCCCACGATTGGCCAGATCACTTACCAGCTCGTCAATGAGGTTCAGCTTCCGGAGGCCCTCAATCATGATCAGCGATGGACGCACCCATTGGTCAAGCACGAGTTCGACCACGTGGCCATGACGGTCGATCCGCGAATTCGGCTGCTCATCGAGCACGTTTGCAGGAACACGCCCCGTATCGTTCGTGATCTACCGTCAGGGACCCAGGTGACCGATTCGCTTCTTGACCGCCTGATCCACGAAGCCGTCGAGCCTCGATATCAGTCGGTTCTCGACGTCCTCGCTGCCAATGAGAACGACCTGGACAAGGTCACTGTCCATGGGCGTCGTATTCTGGCCAACCGCCGCGACTACTTCGAATCCCTGTTCACTGAGCCGAACCTGAAGCAACACGGCTTTCCCTATCTGGGCGAAGTGAAACAGTTGTTGCGCGAGAAATCCTTCCGCGAGGCCAAGTTGCCTTACCTGTTCGACAACTGAGTCCCTGGGCGCTCGAGGGAAGCATTCGGCGGCTTCGGTGTTCAATCTTCCGGTGGCGTGGCCGCCACGGTACTTGCTTCGCCCCGCGATGGCGCAGTATTCTATCCCCGCGTACCGCGACTCAGAGCGGTACTTTGCCCATTGACATGAAGGGAGATCTGCGATGATCGAGATCGGGCTGCATACCGACAATTGGCGTGTCCTCAGCGGGAGCTTCGCAACGGCGGCCGAATCGGCCATCCGGCACGGGATCGAGCATCTGGAGTTCAGCGTCATCCAGGGGCAGTACTTCATCCAGGCCATGGGCTACGACCCGTCCGTCTCGCTCCAGGCGAATCCCAGGGCACTGAAGCGGTACTGCGACGAGCGCGGACTGAAGATCTCGCAGATCGACGGGTCGTATCCGCTGATGGGGCCCGACGGCTCGGCCTTCGGCGTGCAGTACGTCCAGCAATCGATTCGTTTCGCGGCCGAAATCGGCTGCCCCATGGTCGACACGGTGGACGGCGCCTTTAAGATCCCCGGCTGCGATAAAGAGGAGGTCTTTCGGATCACGTGCGACAATTACCGCCAGGTGCTGCCCTGGGCCGAGGACTACGGAGTGGTCATCAACGTGGAACCGCACGGCCCCTATACGACGGATGCCGAGTTCATGCACCGGCTGTACGAGTACTTCGACTCGGAGTTCCTTCGATTCAATTTCGATACGGGCAACTCCTTTATCGCGGGGCTCGATCCGTTGGACTATCTGAAGCAGTTTCGCAAGTACTTGAGCCACGCTCATATCAAAGACGTCAGCGCAGAACTGGCGGCCGCACTCCGCGGTGAGGAAACCGGGATCGCCTGCAGCACCGTCCCGCTCGGAGGTGGCGTCAACGCCGAAAACATCGCCAAGTGCATAGACTTCCTCAAGGCGACCGACTGGGACGGAGTCATCTCGATCGAGTGCTACGGTTCGGAGGAGAACATTTCAGCCAGCAAGAGATTCCTCGATGGTTTGATTGGCTGATCGGGTGTCGCCTGCGTCGGCGATGCCCAACAGGCTCCATGTGTCCAGCTTGGACTGACAGAATTGGGCTATTCGATCGAGCCGCAACGAGAACCCAGGGCACGAACACGACCATTAACGCTGCCGGGGGGCGGCTTGTTCCTTCTGCCCGGTTGCTGAATTGGCACCCCTTGTCGCGGGGGACGGGTTCCGGTAGCCTTCGTCTGGCCAATCCAACCGGTTCACCAGCCTTCCAACCGCCCCCATTTCAGGTGCCCAAATCGATACGAAAACGTTTTGCCCCCGCAAATCGTCTCATCAGGCGAGCCAATGAATCGGCTTCCCATAACCCCGCCCACTCCGGAATCGTCCCAGGACAACGTTCAGGCCGTTCTGGAAGAGGCTTTTGGCCGATACCAGGATGAGCTGCTTGGCACGCTCTATTATCTGGTTGGCAATCGAGAGGATGCCCAAGACGCGTATCAGGAAGCGTTCGTTCGTTGTTGGCGCCACCGCGAGACCGTGCCATGTGTAACCAATCTGAAGGCCTGGATTTTCCGGATCGCCCTGAATTTGGGGCGTGATATTCGAGGCACCGCCTGGAGGCGGCGTCGAAAGCCGCTCCCAGAGGACGAAGCCGTGCTGGCGGCACGTCCTCACGATCAGCCGGAAGTCGAGTACTTGCGTCGCGAGAAGCTGGCGATCCTGCGGCGAGAATTGCTGGAACTCCGCTGCGAGGAGCAGGAGGTCTTTCTTCTGCGGCAGAATGGACAGATGACCTATGACGAAATTGCCCGCACGCTGGATGTGCCGATCGGCACGGTCAAGACACGAATGCGATTGGCTATGTCGAAACTCCGAGAAGCCATATCCCAAGAGAGATGACTGACACTTCCTGGATTCCGAACCGATGCCTCACGATCCCGACCTGCAGAATCGATTGCTGGACTTGATTTTCGGACTTTTGCCCGAAGATGAAGCAGAGAAGCTGCGCGCGGAGATTGCGAAGGACGCCCGGTTGGCGGAAGCGCTAGTCGAGGCGCAAGCGACGGCCGAACTGATGGGCGAGGCCGCGAAACTGGCTTCGCCCAAGATCGGTCTGAGTCGGCCAGAATCGAGCGTACGAACTCGCAGCCTGGTGCCGGATTCGCCTCGGTCCCAGCCAAGTCCTGAGTTGACCCCCTGGTCCCGATGGGCCCAGTGGGCGATCGTGGTCGCCGGCAGCATCCTGGTCGCGGTGTCGTTGCTCGGCTGGACCCGTAGTCGGTCGCGTCTGACGGATGCCGGAGGTGACCAACTGCGTCTTCAGGTGACCGGTCCTTCTCAGATTCAAGCATCGGCGGACAACTACTATTCGGTCACGACGACCACCGTCACGGGACGGCCCGTTTCGGCAAACGTGCATTTCGCTTTGTACTCTTCTGCAGGAGCTCGGCTTCTGGGCCACACCGAGAAGACGAGCCCGAACGGCACTTTGCAGATCGACGTTCCTGCCGACCTGCAACTGCCCCAGGAGGTACGGCTTACTGTCACAGCCGGTGAGGAAGATGCACGGCAAACGGCGGAAAGCCGCATTTTCGTTCGGCAGGAACCGTTTTCAACGTATTTGAACCTGGATCGGCTGCGATATGCTCCCGGCGAAACGGTTCGTTATCGATCGGTGAGTCTTTCGCGTTTTCACCTTGAACCGTGTCACGACTTGCCCCTTGAGTTTCAAATCCTCGGCCTCGGGGGAACGCTCGTGGAAAGATCCCGCCACGAGTCCATCACCCGGCGCGGTGTGGCCGCTGGCGAGTCCGCAATTCCTGCCGGCGCACCGGGCGGCATCTATACCCTGGTAGTCTCCAGTAGGGACGCGTCCTTCACCGGCGCTCGCTGCGAGTTTCTCGTCGAAGAGCCTTTCGTTCCAAAGCTTCGGAAAGAACTGGAGTTTGTGGGCGTGGGATATGGCCCCGGGATGGAGGTGACTGCGGCATTGCGAGTTACCCGGCCGGACGGAACGCCTGTGCCGGGAGCGGAGGTTCAATGGGAGTCCAAGATCGGCGAAGAGACGATTGATCAGGATTCGACGAACACCGATGGCCGTGGCGGTACCACGATTCATTTCCTTCTCCCCGAAGAACTCGGGGCGGACCAGCCCATATTGGTCGTAACGGTCAGTGACGGCGCGATACAAGAAACCGTGGTGGAGCGGGTACCGTTTGGCCAGGGAAAAATTGAAGTCGACTTCTATCCCGAAGGGGGCGATCTGGCCGCCGTGGGCGAGAATCGGGTCTACTTCATCGCTCACGACGAAGAGGGAGAACCTGTCGATCTCACCGGCTGGATCGTCGATGAGCAAGACAACTACGTCGCAACGGTCGCCACCGTGCACCAAGGTCGCGGCGTCTTCCGCTTCTCGCCTCGCGTCGCCGTCCGCTACCGTCTCGTCGTTCAGAGCCCTCCAGATGCCAAGGTCGAGGACCCGTTGCCGTTTGTGATGCCGTTGCAGAAGATCGTGATCAACACGGGGAGCGGAGTCTTCGCGTCTGGAAAGCCGATCGAGTTCAACGTTCGTGCATCGCAGTCGGGGTTACCGCTCGTTGCCATGGCGTCCTGTCGTGGCGTTCACGTGGGCGAGCGGGCTTTCCTGACGAAGGCCGCGGAAGACGGCAATGGGAGAGCCGCGGCCAACGCGGTGGCCGTCCCCGTCCCGGATACGGCAGCGGGCGTTATCCGCTTGACCGTTTTCGACTACAGCGTCAGCCCGCCGCGGCCGATCGCAGAACGCCTCGTCTATCGAAGGCCCCTGGAACGGCTCGACGTCAAGGTTGCCCCCGACCAGAAGACCTATTCTCCAAACGACTCGTGCCGGCTCGGGGTGCGTGTCGTAGACGAGAACGGGAAGGCCGTTCAGTCACTTCTGGCGCTATCCGTGGTCGACGAACAGGCGCTCGAAGGGGTCGAAATCGGCCCGGCCACCATGTCCAGCCATTTCCGGCTGACGAGTGAGGTCGAGTGTCCCTTGGACCTGGAAGATGTCAACTTCCACCTGGCAGACAAGCCGGACGCCGAAGTGGCGCTCGATCTCCTGTTGGGTACGCAAGGCTGGCGACGCTTCCCGGAACGTTCCGTCGAACAGCTGCGCACCGCCAATGGTGACGCCGAACAGATCAGTCACCTCGTCGCGTTGGGGGCGGAAACAATGCCACCCCTGATGCTCGACAATCTCGCATCCTGGAAGGCCAGCTTCCGGACGGCGCAGGACCGTGATGGGGAGCATCCCGGGCGGGCAGGGGGTGCGCTCGCCGCACTGATCGTTCTGGGGGGAGCGGGGTTGTTGGTTCTCGTAACGATGATGAGTCTTTTGCGAATCGCCGGCGGTGTGCGGGTTTGGGCTCCCGCCATCATTGCCGCTGGTTCAAGCTTCTTCTTCGTCTTTCTGATCATGGCGCCGGATCAGTCACGAGAACGGTCCGTAGCATTCGTTTCTTACCGACCAACCGAAGTCGGCGAGACGGTTGCACGCCCCGAGGAAAGCGAGAACGGGAGCGTTTCATCGGGCGACGCAGACGCGGGGGAGAAGAACAGGCCGTCAAGCGGGGCCCCAGTCGACGAATCGATCAGCACCAAGGCGCAGCCGGAGAAGAAGGATCAGCAGGAATCTCTGCAGGAGACGGAATCGGCAACGGAGAAAGCTGCAGAGACCAAGCCGAACGAGGCAAAGCCCACCCCAAACGTCGCAACAGAGTTGGAGCCGGCATTGCAGCCCGCGGAGGCAGACGAGGCAACTGGCCTGACCCGGCAACTGGCAGGCCAAGCCGTGGACCATGCTAAGGAGCGAAGCCCAGCTCAACCCTCTGGAGGGAGGTCCTTTGTTCGCCAGTTCCGCATCGAGTCTGAGGAGCGCGAGGGACTCGCGCGGAAACCTCTCGAAAGAACGGTCCTCTGGCAACCCTTTCTCGAGACCGATGTACAGGGGCGAGCGGAGGCAAGATTCGACCTTTCCGATTCGGTGACGCGATACCGAGTGATTGCCGACGCGATCGGGGGCAATCGTATCGGCTCAACGGTGCACACGATCCAGTCCCGGCTGCCGTTTCAACTGACTCCCAAGCTGCCCGCGGAGGTGACGCTCGGCGACCGCCTCGACGTACCGGTAGTGATCTCCAACGAATCGCCCCGAAAAGAAGAACTGCGTGTTGCGGTCGAAACGGGGGAGGAGATGCGGCACATCGATCCAACAGAACACATCGTGACACTCCAGAGCAACGGGCAAGGGCGCTGTCTGTTTTCGATCGAGACCGCGAAGTTAACAGATCGAACACTACTCCGGTTTCGTGGGCAGGCAGGCCAATACGCGGATTCGGTCGAGGAACCGATGCGTATTGAAGCGCCCGGATATCCTCAGACACAGGTGGTTAGCGGAATTCTGGGAAACGGTCAACCGTTGGCTCTGGACATCCCGAATGACGTGGTAGACGGCTCGATACACGCCACGCTGACCGTATTCCCGTCGCCGGCTGCCGAACTCCAGGCGGGGCTCCGATCGATTGACGGCAGCCAGTTCGATTCGGCCTTGGCCGCCGTGGCGGTTGCCGATCTGTTCGTTGACTATCTGAAGAAACATGGAATCGCCGATCCGCAGGGGTTGCAGGAGGCAAAGAAACGCCGGTCGGATGCCCTGCGGCGTTTGAGCTCGTTCCGTGACTCGGAAGGTGGTTATTCGCAGATCGAGGGCCAGCCGGCGGAAATCGCCGCTACCGCCCGGGCTCTGCGCGTGTTGGTGGGGGATCACAATAGTTTCGGCGGTGGCTCGCCATCGCGCCAGCGCACCGCTGGATGGCTGGCGGACAAGATCGACCGCCAGGAAACGCCCATTGAACAGATGGCCGGGAGCGATGTATACCTCACGCGGCCATCAATGAGACATCCTCAAAACGCTGGAAGTTGAGGGTC